>CAZEIA010000025.1:0-26001 GCA_964512335.1 uncultured Desulfobacterales bacterium | reverse complement strand
ATGGGAAGCAAGGGGAATTCGGATGACATGAAGGCCATCTTTTTCGGCAGCACCACGGAAAGGGTGCTGAGATTTATCAGACGACCGGTACTTTGTATTCCGCCGGAATCCAGCTGAACAAGGAAATAGCGCAGAAGAAAACCGGCAAAGAGGAAGGGGCATCCTATGCAAAAGTATCATTATCTATTCGGACCTGTCCCGTCTCGCCGGTTCAGGCGATCCCTGGGAGTGGACCTCACGCCTTATAAGACATGCTCTCTGGATTGCGTGTTCTGCCAGCTTGGACGGACCACCCACAGAACGATGACCCGGAAAGAATACGTCCAGAGCGAGGCTGTGATCGAAGAACTGGGCGCGTGGATCAAAACAAACGGCCGGGCGGATTACATCACACTTTCGGGTTCAGGAGAGCCGACCCTTCATTCCGATTTCGGCGAGGTTCTCCGTTTCATTCGTTCAAGAAGCTCCATTCCCGCCGTACTGTTGACCAACGGCACCCTGCTTCACCTGCCGGAGGTTCAAGAGGCCGCCTCTTGCGCTCAGGTCGTCAAGGTTTCCCTGAGCGCATGGGACCGGGCCTCTTTTGAATCGGTGAACCGCCCCCATCCGGCGCTTTCCTTTCATGAGATGATCGAAGGGCAAAAGGCCTTTCGATCTCGCTTCAAGGGGCGATTGTGGTTGGAGGTTTTTCTGATATCAGGCATGAACGACCTGCCCGCCGAGGTCGCCAAGATTGCTGCCCTGGCAGAAGAGATCCAGCCTGACCGCATTCATCTCAACACCGCTGTCAGACCTCCCTCTGAAGGTTTTGCCATGCCTGTTTCCCAAAAATGCCTGGAATCTTTGAGCGCTCTTTTTTGTCCTGAAGCGGAAGTCATTGCGGAGTTTGACCCAAAACAGGGAATTGTCATGCATGCAGCCCAGGAAGATATTTACTCCATGTTACAGCGGCGACCATGTACCGCTCAAGATATCGCGGAGACTTTCGGCATGCACCTGAACGAGGTCTCCAAGTATCTGGGAAAGCTCCAGCGGGATAAACGAATCCGGACACAAACGGTAAAAGCGATGACATACTATGTTGCTCTCAAAAGATACAACGGCGACTCCGGGGACAATTGAGCATATCGTAATGAAACAGGAATCTCACCAAAGGACTTGAAGGATCCAAAAAAATAGTCCGCCAGCACTACCTGCCTGCACACACTTCAAAATGCCTCAGCCAATACCTTTAAGGCACTAACCTATTGACATATCAAAGCCTTACTAAAATATTTTGACAACATTTTTGAAGACAGTATACAATAGACAAAAAGAACAACTGAGACAAAAGGAGCAGCTGGGAGCATGAAGGTCAAATCCATAGTGGACAGGGCCGTGAAGCGACTGGAGGATATGATTATAAGGGGAAAGCTTCAGCCCGGCCAAAGGATCAAAGAGACGGAGATCGCCGCTCGGCTGGGAATCAGCCGGCCTCCTTTACGGGAGGCGTTCAAGATTCTGGAGGCAGCCGGGCTGATCCGTAGGGAGCCGAGGTACGGGGTCTTTGTCTCCGAGGTGACCGAGCACGACGTCTGGGAGGTCTACACACTCAAGATCGCCCTTTACACGCTCTCTGTGAGCCTGGCCATGGAGAGGATCACGCCGACCGATCTGGTGAAGCTGGAAAAGGTCGTGCAAAGAATGGAAGAGGTGGTGGAGGGGGAAGATCACCCGGATATCATTAAATACGAGGAACTCAACAGCATATTTCACGACCTGATTGCCGCCGTGTCCGGCCATGTGAGGCTGAGGAAGACCCTTCAGTCCCTGAACAATCAAATCAAAAGGATTTCATACAGATCATTAATAGACATTGAACACCTTCGTACGTCCTGCGGTTATCACAGGATGATTTTTGAGGCGATCGAGGCGGGAGACAGGGAAAAGGCCGAGGCGATCACCCGAAAGCACATCATGGAGGGGCTGGCTGTACAAAGGAAGCATATAGACTCCGAAGCCGAGCAAGTGGCTTTAGCTCAAGGCCAATGCTGAGTGGAGATTGATAGAATACAATTTATATTCCAATGAAAGGGATACGAATATGGTTTTTTCTTTGCAATCATGGCTGGATTTGCTTGACAAAGAGGCCCCCGGAGAGCTGATAAGGGTAAAAAAAGAGGTTAATCCTGCGGAATTTGAATCAGCGGCAGTAGTGGATGCCTTGGAGAAACAAGGCCGGTTTCCGGCTGTGCTTTTTGAAAAAACCACTGACGTAAAGGGGCGGCCCACGGACTGCAGGATACTGAACAACACCTTTGGAAACTTTCGTAAAATCGGGTTGGCCCTGGGCCTCGATTCCGGAGAAAGAATGGCGCTGCTCGATCTGATCCTGAAAAAATCAGTGCAGAGCATCAGTCCGGAAACGATTGGAAAAGAGGAGGCCCCGGTAAGGTCTTGGGTGAAGCAGGGCCGGGAGGTGGATTTAAGCCGACTCCCGGTGGTGCGCCATACGGAGCTGGACGGAGGCCCTTATTTCACGCCCGTCAATGTCTCCAGGAACAATCAGGGACGCTACAATATTTCCTGGAATCGCATGCAATACCTGGACGAAAAGCACCTGGCCATCTACATGTCGCCCCGCCACCTCTGGTCTTACTTCGCCGATGCCGAAGCAGAGGGCAGGGACCTGCCCATTGCCGTTGTCCTTGGCCACCACCCCGCCTTTCATCTGACAGGAGCAATGCTTGTCCCTTATGACGCAGACGAGTACGAAGCAACAAGCGGAGTCATGGGCCGGCCTCTTCGATTGATCCCCTCCATCAGCTGGGGAACTGAATTCCTTGTCCCGGCTGACGCGGAGATCGTCCTCGAAGGAAGAATCCTGGCCCGCCGGCGGTGCGTGGAGGGCCCCTTTGGGGAATTCACAGGTTACGCCGGACCGCAACGCCTATCCTGGGTGGTGGAAATCGACGCCGTTTATGGAAGAGACAACCCTGCCATTATTGATATCTTTCCCTGCAAGACCGAGCATATCAACGCTCATCTTCCCATAGAAGCCTCCATTTATTCCCGGGCCAAACAGGCCGTGCCCACCCTGGTCAAGACCTGCTGGGTCGGATCCGGCGGACCGTTCAACCTGATAATCAGTCTCAATAAAAAAACCGAAGGCGAACCCATGCGGGCGGCCATGGCCGCCATGTCGGCCAGCAACTTCATAAAACATGTGATCGTAGTGGACGCCGATGTCGACCCTGAAGACAAGACCGAGGTTATGTGGGCCCTGTCTTCCCGGGTTCAGGCCGACCAGGACATAACTATTCTGAAAAACCTGCAGGGACAGGTCCTTGATCCTTCTCTCAGGCACGAAATCAAATCCGCAGGCATGATCATCGATGCCACCCTGCCCCTGGACCGTCCCTTTCCCCAGCGAGGCAAGGTCCCTGATCATGTGCTGGACAAATTAAATCTTTCAGAGCTCATGGAGTGACAAAATGGATGTCTTCAACACCGTCTGCCCGGAATGCCGGAAGAAATTTTATGCGGATATGCTTCTCTACAGCCTGGACGTGGAGCTTCATTGTCCTTTCTGCGGCCTATATTTCCTGAAAGAGGACAGCCCGGAGCTTTTCGCCGGCGGGGCCGCCGTCTCAGCCGTGGCCCGGGTGGCCGGGGGGATAAGCAAGGAAATGATATACCGGCCGGGGAAAAACGAATGATGAAAGAATAAGGACGAACTTATGTATTGGCAACATTATCTGAGGGCCGAATCGGTGGAGGATGCACTGAAAGGCCTGAGTGAGTATGAAGGACGGGCGCGTCTTATAGCCGGCGGAACAGACCTGGTCGAACAAATCCGTAATCGGGAAAAGCAACCGGTTTGCCTTATTGACATTTCCCGGAACCCCGAAATCGGGGGCATCCGGACCCAGGGAGGCAAGCTGGTAATCGGCGCGGCTGTCACCCATACGAGGATTGTCAACTCAACCGAAGTGCAAAGAGATGCACCCATGCTGGCGGAAGCCTGCGCACATATCGGTTCGGTCCAGATTCGCAACATCGGCACGGTGGGCGGCAACATCGTCAACTCACAACCGGCCGCGGACGCGGTTATGGCTCTGTCGGCGCTTAACGCGGAATTGACCGTGGTTTCAAGCAGCGGGCAGAGAAAGGTGCCTCTGCAGGATGTGTTTCTAGGCCCGGGAAAGTCTGCAATCGACAGCACGAAAGAGGTGTTGACCGGCATTTCGTTCCGGAAGGTCGAGCGCGGAGAAGCCTGCGCCTTCGGTCGCCTGGCCAGGCGCAAGGGGGCGACTCTGCCCACTCTGAACACTGCTGTCAGGCTTTCACTGGACCGTGAAGCCGGGCGCATAGAGAGAATTCGGCTCTTTATGGGACCGGTGGCGCCCACGCCCAAAAGGCTGGTGGCGACCGAGCGTATATTGATGTCCGGGCCGATGTCCGATCAATTGTTAAAAGAGGCCCTGGAGACCGTGAAAGAAGAGGTCAATCCTCGGGACAGCCTGCGGGGAAGCGCCGATTACCGCCGGGCCATGTGTCCAATTCTAATGAAAAGGTGTCTTATAAGGGCATTGAATGAGGCGGGATGGAAGAAATGAGCTTAAACAAGATTACTGTTTCTATGATCGTTAACGGAGTGCACCATGAACTGAGCATACCTCCGGATAAGCTGCTGCTGGACCTGCTCCGGGAGGATCTTGGGTTGACCGGGACAAAGCGTGGCTGCGGTAACGGGGAATGCGGGGCCTGCGCGGTTATCATGGACGGACTCCTTGTCGATTCGTGTCTCCTTCCTGCGGCCAAGGCCGACGGCAGCGAGATTATGACCGTTGAGGGTCTTGCCCAAGGCGACTCACTGCATCCATTGCAGCAGGCCTTTTGGGATAAAGGGGCCGTCCAGTGCGGGTTCTGCACCCCTGGGATGCTTATGGCCGCCCAGCACCTGCTGGCGCACACGCCCTCCCCGACCGGAAGTGAAATCAAAGAGGCCCTGAGCGGTCAGCTCTGCCGATGTACAGGGTACGTCAAAATAATTGAAGCAGTCGAATCTGCAGGCCGGAAGACAGAGGCTCGGATGACCGGGGTACAGTCCGGCCGGTCTGAAGGATAGAGGATAGAGGTACGACATGAATACGGTGGGACAACCCGCTCTTAAAGTGGATGCCTGGGAAAAGCTGACCGGTAAGGCCAAGTACGCAGCTGATCTGCAGTTTCCAGGGGCCTTGTGGCTCAAAGTGTGCAGAAGCCCTATTCCAAGGGGGACAATCAACAGGGTGGACATATCCGAAGCCGCCGTCATGCCTGGGGTGGTCAGGGTCTTTACCGCCGAAGATATTCCCGGTATGAACCAATGCGGAGCCAGGGTCAAGGATGAGAAGCTTTTCTGTGAAAAGGAGGTCCGGGCACAAGGAGATCCTATAGCCCTGGTGGCGGCCGAGACCGAAGCCCAGGCAGAGGCGGCCGTCAACAAGATCAAAGTGGATTACAAGTCATTGCCCGGAGTCTTTACCATAGCCGAGTCAATGAGTGAGAACGCCCCTCTTGTTCACGAAAACGGAAATAGATTTCTGGTCAAGAGGGTCAGGCGGGGCGAGCCTGAGCAGGCCTTGAAGGATGCGGATGTTACCTTGACCCGGATCTTCAGGACACAATGGATAGAACACGCATACCTGGAGCCCGAGGCTGCGGCCGCCGTATATGATGAAGGTCTTCTCACCGTTTACCTGCCCTCAAAATACATCAAGGCAGACCACAGGGAGCTCTGTGCCGTTTTGAACATCCCGCCCGAAAAGCTTCGACTGGTGCTGACCACGGTCGGAGGGTATTTCGGGGGGAAATCAGGAATCGGCCCGGCCTATTACTGCGCCCTGGTTACACTGCTCACCGGCAGGCCGGCACGGATGGTTTACAGCCGGGAGGAATCCTTCCAGAACACAACCAAACGCCATGCCATGGAAATAGAGCATACATTGGGAGCGAAAAAGGATGGGACCTTAATCGCGGTTCGCTCCATAATCCATGGGGATACCGGAGCCTATACTTCTTTCGGCCCTTCAGTCCTGGCCCGGGCAACGGTGCATGCGGCAGGACCTTACCACGTACCGAACTGCCTGGCCGAATCATATGGTGTTTACACCAATAACCCCCCTGCCGGCGCCATGCGGGGATTCGGAACCCCGCAAGTGGCCTTCGCCTATGAATCCATGATGGATATCCTGGCAGAAAAACTGGACATGGACCCCATAGAGCTGAGGCGAAAAAACTATCTTTGCAAATCGGACATCACCATCACCGGCCAGCAACTGTCGGATAGCATAGGAGTTGATGAAACATGCCTCCAGGTATCTGATTACATTGAAAAGCAGGGCAATGGGTGGCGTTATGAAGACGAGGGCGGTCTATACGCCTGGGGTCTGGCTTCCATGCATTACGGTATCGGGTCCACTGGCCTGCCCAATCCGGCCGACGTCAGCCTTTCCTGCACACCTGACGGGCTGATCCAGGTCTGCACAAACATCACCGACGGTGGACAGGGCGCGGCCACGGCCATGTGCCAGATCGCCGCCGAGACACTGGGAGTGTCTCTTGACCGGGTTAGATTCGGTGATGTCAACACCGATCTCCCTTTGGACAGCGGGACGTCCACTGCCAGCAGGCTGACTTACGTGGTGGGACGGGCGGTCTTTGAAGCAGGCCGAAGTCTGAAGGCCCAGCTGATGGAATATGCAGCCCATAGCCTGAAATGTTCCCTGGATGAGCTGCGGTTTGAAGGAAACACCTTCAGCGGGCCTGCGTCAGTCTCCCTGGAGGAGCTTGTCCGCCGGGCGGCAAAGAGAGGCATAAGATTCCAGGCCGAAGGGCACTTTGACCCCGACACCACCCGGCTGGACCCGGAAACCGGCCAGGGCAGGCCTTACGGCACATATGCATTCGCAACCCAGGCCGCACTGGTCAGGGTCGACAGGGAAACCGCCCAAGTGGATGTCCTTAAGGTTGTCGCCGCTCACGATGTGGGCAGGGCGATAAACCCCAGCATGGTGACCGCTCAAATAGAAGGGGCCGTGGTGATGGGGATAGGTTATAGTATCATGGAAGACATGGTCATAAAGGAAGGGCGCATAATCAATCCCGGCTTCAAGGACTATCTTTTGCCCACAGCCAAAGATATCCCGGAAATCCTGTCTTTAATCGTAGAGGAACCCGAACCCAGCGGTCCGTACGGCGCCAAGGGTGTAGGAGAGCCGGGCATGGTGCCCACGGCCGCGGCAGTGGGCAATGCTGTATACAGGGCAACCGGCCGCCGCATATATGAGCTGCCGATCACTGCGGACCGCGTGTGGACATCCATCAATGGCTCGACCGATGAATAACCCGGCCGGCGACGTTTAGTAGGTTTTTTTAGAAGTATTGTGGCGAATCGCAGCCGGTATCTTTCTTCTATTCGCTTCGTGTTCTTCGTGTCCTTCGTGGGGGATCACATTTTCTGCTTACCATCAAGTACACGAATATACCAATAAAATGATGCCAAACCATGAGGAGGCAACCCTGTATTATGAATAAAATAACATGGCGCGAATACTGGGGACCCAAGACATGGGAGCAGAAGATGGCCACCCTGGTGGCTTTAGCCCTATCTATCTTCCAGGTCTACACCTCACTCTTCGGCGCCTTTGATTCCCTGCTCCAAAGGAGCGTCCATCTTGGCCTGGGGCTTCTGCTGCTTTTCCTCACCAAGCCCGGCCTGTTCAGAAGAAAAAGACCTGAAAGCCCTGGATGGTTTGATTGGGGAATTATTCTGTTTGTCATAGCCGCTGCCATGTATCAATTAACACATTATGAGTGGCTTATGGCAGAACGATTTCCTCTTATCACTGACTTAGTATGGTATGAAATTGTCCTTGGCATAGGAATAATTTTTATTGTCCTTGAGGCCACAAGACGCTTATTTAATAAAGGTCTTTTTATTATAGGTTTAGTTTTCCTTTTATATCCCTTTATAGGGCCCTACATGTTTGGACCTTTTCATACATCAGCAATCGTATGGACTGATATTATTGATTTTAACTATCTATCTCTCGGAGGCATCTATGGCATACCATTGGGCGTATCCGCAACTGAGATAGCCCTTTTTGTTATTTTTGGGGCGATCTTGCTGCATAGCGGCGGAGCGCTTCTGTTCAGCAATCTGGCCATGGCCCTGACCGGAAAAATGGTAGGGGGTCCGGCCAAAGTGGCCGTCCTGGCCAGCGCCCTGATGGGGACCATCTCGGGCAGCGGTGCGGCCAACGTCGCCACCACCGGAGCGGTCACCATTCCCATGATGAAAAGGGCGGGCTACAGGCCTGAATTCGCAGGGGCTGTGGAGGCTGTGGCCTCAACCGGCGGGCAGATCATGCCTCCTATCATGGGCGCGGCTGCTTTCGTCATGGCGGCCTTCAGCGGAATACCTTATTCCACTATTATTTATTATGCCCTGTTCCCGGCCATACTCTACTTCATCGCCCTCCTGTTCACTGTGGACTTGGAGGCCAGAAGGCTCAATCTTCCGGGCATGGAACCCGACAGCACAGTCAAGGAAACCATCAAAGACTACGGGCATATGCTCGCCCCCCTCCTGATACTCATATACATGCTCGTATCCGGATACACCCCCAGGCTTGCCGGAGGGTGGGGAGTGGTCTCGGCCATTGTGATAAGCCAGCTGCGCTCAACCACCCGCATGAGCCCGGCCGGCCTGATGGCCGCCCTGGAAGCCGGGTGCAAGGGAATGCTCATCATCATAGTCTCAACCGCCGTAGCCGGTATCATTGTGGGCTCGGTGGACCTCACCGGACTTGGCAACAGGCTTGGGACTGCCTTCATAGACCTCTCCGGCGGCTACCTCATCATCGCATTGCTCCTGGCCATGATTATCGCCATTGTCCTGGGAGCGGGCATGCCGACAACGCCTGCCTATATCGTCCAAGTGGCCACTGTCATCCCTGCCCTGACCGCCCTGGGACTGCCGGAAAATGCGGCTCATCTATTTGCATTTTACTTCTCTTCACTGTCGCTCATCTCGCCGCCGGTGGCGGCGGCCGCGTTTACCGCGGCTGCGATCGCCGGTTCAGACGGATGGAAGACCGGCTGGGTAGCCGTACGCATCGGCGCAGTGGCGTTTGTCGTGCCCTTCATGTTTGCCTACGATCAGTCCCTTCTGCTTGAAGGACCATTTTCCGAGATAGCCGTGGACCTGTTCACCGCCTGCATAGGGGCCGCCTGTTTCGCCATGAGCGGAGTCGGCTATTTTCTGAGAGACCTCAAGTGGTTTGAAAGGTTTTTTCTGTTCCTGGTCGGGATACTGTTAATTCTTCCGAAAAAGACCTTCAGCATGGCCGGAATGATTCTTCTCTTCCTTTTTGTGGTGTCTCAGTTCTACGCCCGCAAGAAGGCCATGAATAGCGTTTCAGACCCAGCAAATGCTGAAAAATGATATTTTAATGTATTTTGTTAGCCCTTTTTGAAAACCCCTCAGCGGAAGGAGGTGATTCCAAGACACTTTGCTCCCATCAAGATAAGAAGCCCTTTTAACCGTGAATCCCAAAAAACACAAATTTTCAAGGAGGGGGAGTATGCTTAGTAAAAAGACCTTTTCGTTGCTCGCGGCATCTATCTGCGCTGTTGTCACCATATTGATATCGGGCGGCTTGAACCCGGCGGCAGCTTATGACGTAAAATGGGGAACCGCCCCCGCAGGAGGCGTCTGGCAGGCATTGGGAACAGCCATGGTGGAAGACCTGGTTAAGGGAAACCCGGACCTCAGGGGTTCCACCATGCCGATAGGCGGGGCCGCCAACGTTACGGCGGTTAACAGTGGAAAAATCAACGCGGCTTTTTCTTTTTCCACCACAGCGGCCGAGGCCTGGGAAGGAAAAGAGTTTTTCAAGGATCAAGGTGAGTTGCGAAACATCAGGCAACTGGCGGTGATCTTTCCTGAGCCGACCCAGATAGTAGTTTGGAAAGACTCGCCCATTAACGATATCTCGGAGCTCAAGGGAAAGTCCATTACACCCGGACCGAAAGGCGGGGCCATCACGGTTGTTTCCAGATACGTTCTGGAAGCCCACGGGATGTCCTTTGATGATTTCGACACCAAGTTCCTCAGCTTTTCCGAAGCAGGACAGCAGTTCATTGACGGCCATATTGACTGTATTTTCTACGGGGCCATGGCCTTTCCGGCCCCGCCCATTGTGAGCGCCAGCAGCCAGAGGGAAGTCAAGTTGCTTCCTCTGTCCCAAGACACCATACAGACACTGCTCACCAGGCATAAGGGCCTGCATGAATACACCCTGCCCAAGGGGGCATACCCCGGCGTGGAAGAGGAAATCGCCGCGATAGAGGCCAGCGTGGTGGTAATTGTCTCCAAGGACATGCCTGAGGAGGTCGCCTACTCCATCGTCAAGAACATTGACGAGAATTTCGAAAAGTACGGCAAGGTGGCCAAGGCCATGGCCCTGGGCACTCGAGAGGACATGCCCATGGATATCGGTGTCCCCATGCATCCTGGAGCAGTCAAGTATTACAAGGAAAAGGGCTGGCTCAAATAGGGCTGCCCGGCCCCGGGTACGGAGGCCCCTGCCCGGGGCTTGTTCCTGTATTCAAGCACGCTATCGACAGCAAAAGGCAGCAATATGCTTAGACCGGACAATACCTTTGACGCGGAAGTGCTGGTGATCGGCGGAGGAATCGCAGGGTGCATGGCCGCCATAAGGGCCAAAGAACTGCTTGGGGAGGAAAAGCCGGTCATCCTGGTGGACAAGGGTTATGTAAGCCGCAGCGGACAGAGCCCGCTCGCCGCCGGAATACTGACCGCTTTCAACCCTGAAGAAGACGACCTGGAAAGATGGCTGGAAGAGATCATCACCTGGGGTGAATACCTGAACGACCAGGAATGGTGCCGAAAATTCCTTCTGGACGGCTGGCCCATGGTCGAAACGATAGAAGGTTGGGCATTGGAATCCGGGGTTGAGGTCTTCAGAAAGGATGAACAAGGCCGCTTTCTGCGAAGGCAATCCAGGGGGCATCTGCACTCCAGGCACCTCCTCATTAATGCACTGCCGCTCATGACCATGCTGCGTCAGCGCGCGGCAAAAGCCGGGGTCGTCATACTGGACAGGGTCATGGTCACCGACATAGTCATGGAGTCAGGCCGGCCTACAGGAGTCTTGGGACTGGCCCTGCGCAAATCCAGGATCTTCCACATCCGCAGCAAGGCCTTTATACTGGCCGCTTCGGGGAGCGGCTTTAAGGCGACCTTTATCGGCCACCAGGGATTGACCGGTGATCTGCAAAGCGCCGCCCTGGAGGCGGGGGTCAACCTGAGGAACCTGGAGCAGTATGCCTCCAATACCACGGCTCGGGATTATGACATCCACGGATTGAATCTGTTTGTGAGCATCGGCGGGGTGTTTGTGAACGGAAAAGGCGAAGACTTCATGCCCCGCTACCATCCGGAGTTGGGCAGCCGGGCCCGCCTGCAGGACCTTGCCCTGGCTTTCTGCCGGGAAGTGCTTGAAGGAAGAGGGCCTATTTATCTGGATATGAGGACCGCCACGCCGGCCGACCAGCAGCTGTGCCGGGAAATCTGCCCGGAGACATTCATGCTCTGGGATCGGGCCGGCGTCAGGCCGTTTGAAGAACTCCTGGAATGGATCCCTTCCTCTTACGCCACCCTCATCAGCGGAGGCGGCATCCACATTGACACGGAATGCCGCACCAACATCGATCGAATATTTGCAGCAGGGGATATAACCTGCATTCCCCCGCACGGCACGTACTCCTTTGGCGGAGTCAATATGTCTTTCTGCCCGGTCTCAGGCCTTCAGGCAGCAGAAAGCGCGGTGAAGTCAGTTCAAGAACTTACGGGCGATCAATCGAACGGCGACAATAAGGAGCTTCTGGCAGAGCGGATCAGGGAAATGCTGGTCCCGCTGGATCGTTCCTCCAAATCCAGTTCGCACGACTTTGTACGCAAGGTCCAGCAGCTGATAGTTCCGGCTGAAGCCGGTCTGCTCAAGACGCCTGAGCGCCTGCAATCCTGTCTTAATGAGGCCGAACGCCTGGAACAGGAAGAATTGCCTGAGCTGGGGGCTTCCACCGGACACGAGCTGATGAGGGTCCTGGAGTGTCGCAGCATGATCAGGCTCGCCCAGGCCATGGTGACCGCCTCCTGGCTGCGCACCGAGAGCAGGGGTTTTCATTTCCGCCAGGATCATCCCCTCACGGACAATGTCGACTGGCTGAAGTGGATTATGATTTCCCGCCGACCCGGTGTCCGGGGTGTGGAAGGGATCCGGCATGAAATAGAAGAGGTCCAAACTCCTTATCATCAGCCGCCTGAAGATTATTCCACTCCCCCGGGCGTAAGGAGGTCTTAGCATGTCGATTCAAAAAATTGATCGAGAGAAATGCGCTCTTTGCGGCCTCTGCTTTCAAATATGCCCCCTGGACGTCTTCGGAAAAATCGGACGGTTCGTCTTCATCGCACACCCTGAGGACTGCATGACCTGCTTCCTGTGCGAACTGGAGTGCCCGGAAGGGGCCATTCTTGTGGGTCCGGAGAGGGGCATGGAGAAAATATTGCCATACTAATAATAATTGAACGCTATCAGTGGTGCTGAAATGCCGGATCCATTTCAAAGACAGACGGCTGTTTCGATTTCCATAACTGTGGTTGTTGACAACTATATTGATATATTTCTTCCTGATGACGGCCAGTTTAAGTACCCTCGTCCCGGTATGCTGTCTTCTTTGCTGGCCGAACAGGGTCTTTCCCTCTGGATAAAAGCCACAGGGCCGGCTGGGGAAGCATGTTCGGTCCTTTATGATTTCGGCCGGGGAGGCCGGGTGACCGGGCATAACCTGGGCTTGCTGGATATAGAGATGGGGCAGGCCGACTACCTGGTGTTGAGCCATGGTCATATCGACCATTTCGGGGGGCTGCTCAATATGCCCCGGGATAAGATCCTGCCGCAGCTCGCAGCTCACCCTCTGGCCTTCGGCGAGCGTGGTCTGCGCCGTCCGGACGGCACAATAGCCGGACCTTGGGTCTTATCTCAAAACGAAGTTCAGGCCATGGTGGAGGGGGTTACCACATCCACCAAACCCCGGCACCTGGGGGCCGGGCTGTGGACCAGCGGACGTATTCCACGGGTCAGCGATCTGGATCCGGTTTTCACTTCCGCATTGCGTAAAAAGGGAGATGAATGGATGCCTGACGACTTTGAAGACGATCTCGCCCTTTTTGCGGTTGTAAAAGAAGAGGGGCTGGTCATTGTCACAGGCTGCTGTCATGCAGGCCTAATAAATACTATAGAGGCGGGACTCAGTATGTTCCCGGGGGTTCCGCTTTTAGGCGTTGTCGGAGGATTTCACCTCAATATCGCCGGTGAAGAAACAATATCAAGGATCGCTGATCGACTTGAGGAATACGACATCAAATGGCTCGTTCCGCTCCACTGTACGGGTGCGGCTGCCAAACAATACTTGCGCGAAAGATTCAGGGATCGCTGCCCTTTTACCACCACCGGCATGACCGCTGAATTTGCCTGAATCAACCAATCGACCATTGACCGAAACGGACGTGCCGGGAGGATTTATGGCCCACGAACCGGAAAAGCTTATACTTCAAAACATAGACCAGCAGGAGTTGGTCGACCTTGCAGTGACCATGGGCAACATTTACAGCCCAACCGGCCGGGAAGGAGAGATGATCCGGTTTGTTGAAAGCTGGATGAATGATCGTGAATTCAACCCGCGCCTGATAGGTCCCATGCCCGAACGATCCAATGTCATGGGAAGGCTCGGCGGTTCCGGAGGCGGCCTGACCCTGGCCTTTAACAGTCACATGGACGTCACCCTGGGCAAGGACGAACATCACAGGTTGAAGCAGCCTGATCAACCGGTGTATTACCAGTCCTGGATCGAGGGAGATTTTATCTTCGGCAATGGAGTTGTCAACGACAAAGGCCCTATGGCGGCCTGGATGATCGCTTGCGAGGCCCTGCGTAAATCAGGACTGGAAAGAAAAGGGGATATTCTGCTTTGCTCGGTGGTTGGTGAAATAGGACACGAACCCGTGGATGAATTCCAAGGGATTGACTATATAGGCAAGGATTTCAGCACCCAGTTCCTTCTGAATCATGGGGGTTCCGCGGATTTGGCCATTGTTGCCGAGGCGACCAACTTTCAGGCAGGCTGGGTGGAAGCCGGCAAGGCGTTTTTCAAAGTAGTCATCGAGGCAGGCCCATCAAAGTATACGCCTTATGTAGAGCACGGTGAAGACGGAGACGCGGGAAACGCCATTGTAGCCGCAGCAAAGTTCATCAACTCTTTTGAGCAGTGGGCCAAAGAATATGAAGAAAAAAACCGCACCGAGTACCGGGGCGGGACCGTTGTGCCGAAGGCCGGTATTGGCGCCATCAGAGGCGGACTGCCCTATCTGATAATCCGCCCTCCGGAAGTCTGCAGCCTGTTTATCGACGCCCGCCTGACACCGGGGATGAACCCTTTGGATGTCAAGGAAGACCTGACCAGGCTCCTTAGACAAACCGGGCTGGAAGGCCGGATAGAACTCTATCTTCACCGGCCGGGTTATGAGGCGCAGGAGGTTGACAATCTCTTGAGCGGCCTGAAGAAAGCCCATGGATATATGATGGACGATGACATGGCCCATCCGCCTGAGCCGCCCATAACCAGCATGTGGAGGGATTTGAACGTGTATGCCCAGTTCGGCATCCCGGCTGTCACCTATGGCCCGGGCGGGGGCACGGGCGGAGGCATCAATTCTCTGCGCATTCCCGACCTGATGAAAGCGGCACAGATATACGCCCTGGCGGCTTACTACCTTACGCAGCTCCCCAGGGCATAATTGATCGTGTCCATACGCTCCTCGCCGGCGAGCTTTTTGTTCAGATGATGGTTCAGGTACGCAGCCTCAAAGAGCTCAAGGGTGATGAAGCGATGACAGCATGAATCCGTGTCCCTGCCCTCCCGATCCCGAGGCGGCAGTGGACAAAGACCTTCTCGATCTCAGGCCTGAGATCATTGCCCTTCAAAAAGGCGTTAAAGGCCCTGGATGTGATTACAAGGCCTTTTGGGGTGGGCAGGTCCAGCTCAGGATAGATGTCTCCACAAGGTGCGCCGCTTTACCGCCCACAAGACTCTCAGCCTTGAAAGCGACCTTTTCAAGGGGAAAAACAAACGGAGGGGTGCATCAGGCTCCTGGCGTCTCAGGCCTGATGCGCGCACAATGGAATCAATATCCCGGAGCCTGACCTGATTTTCATGTGCGGGGGTGGCAACGGATTGACATGTGCGTTTAGCAAGATGAGTCATCTTCCTTTGGACAAGATCATACTTCCTCTCTTGACCGCACCAGGTCATGCGTTAAAATCATACCATGGGGTTCTTGTTCACGCGGAACCTCCCATGTGGTCGTCGTTATGTAAAAAGGTGACCTTCTGACATTTCAGGCATATTAAAACTACAAAGGATCCCATGGAAAAGCCGATAAAAGGGTTTGCTGTTCGCGTATTGAAAAGCAAGGCGGTCATCATTACCGCTGCGGTGATCGCGGTTTACACCCTGGCAGGATTTTTTCTGGTTCCCTATCTGATCGGTCATTTCGCCCCAAAGATGCTCAGCGAACAGCTCAAGAGCGAAGTTTCCCTGCAGCGGGTAAAAATCAATCCCTACAGCTTGACACTTGAGGCCGAAGAATTCAGGATCAATGAACCTTCCGGAACAGCGATCATCGGTTTCGACCGGTTGCATGTCAATTTCCAATTGAGCAGCATTTTCCGGTGGGCCCTGACATTCAGGGATGTGATCCTGGACAATCCCTCCTTGAATATCGTCATCGACAGCGACGGGAACCTCAATCTTGCCCGTCTGGTCGCTTCCGAGTCGTCCACACAGGCGACGGCAGCCCCTGAAGAGGAAAAAAATCCCCTGCGGATGCTGCTGTACAATATAGAAATCAACGAAGGCAGCATCGAGGTGACTGACTCCCGCCAGGAAGTGCCGGCCACGGCCTCGTTTCATCCCCTCACTATTCATCTATCTGATATCTCCACCCTCCCCGAAAGGGAAGGAAACTACTCTCTGACTGCGACAGCCGGCGACGGTGCGGCCCTCCATTGGTCCGGTCAATTGGCCCTGCATCCCCTCCGTTCTGAAGGCGAGTTGGCCTTCAGGCATATCCCCCTGGAAACCCCGTGGACATTCTTCAGATCCCTGCTGAACATCCTTCCTCCAGAGGGTGAGCTGAACCTGGAGACCCGCTATCTGGTCGATCTCGGCAAAGACACAACCGTCGCCGTACTGGATGACCTGAGCGTACGAGTCATGTCGCTGGGCCTTCAACTCGAAGAAGCTCAGCAGGCTTTCCTGCGCCTGCCTGAACTGGCTGTAGATGCGGAAAGAATTGATGTGATGCAGCGCAGGATCGACAACCTCAGCCTGGCAATCCCGGGTGGCGACCTTGACCTGATCAGCGACAGAGACGGGGTCTTGAACCTTCAGCAGGTTGTGCGCGAGCAAAACGACGAGACCACACCGGCGCCCCTCGAGTCACCCGGCGATCCGAAAGAGCCTTGGGTTATAAACGTCTCCGGGGTCTCCCTGGAGGGAATTGCTCTTCGTCTCAGGGATGAGAGCATGTCGCCGGCCCGCGTTTTTTCCACCGACGGGATAAACCTCGCCTTCAAGGCCGCCGTCACCACCGGCTCGCCGGAACCCGATATCCGTGTTGACGACCTCGGCCTGGTCCTGAAGCTGATCGACCTGGGGTTCTCCGGAGCTGAGCGGCCCGCCATGCAGGTGGGGAACGTGGCTATAGCGGGAGGATCATTTGATGCGGCCTCAAGGTCCGCTTCCATTAAACGGCTGGAAGTGAGCGACGGAACAATCGACTTGATTCGTGACAAGGGGGAAACGCTCAATTTTGTCCGGCTCTTCGAGACAGGAGGACATACCGCAGGAAGTGCCGCTCAAGAGGAAGATCCTGTTATCGAGAGCAAACCGTGGAGCATCTTTCTCGAGACCATTGCACTGACTGATTTCACGACCCACTTCACCGACGAGACTGTTCAGCCGGGCATGCCCATTGTGGATCTGGAGGATATCAATCTATCCCTGTCCAGTTTTGATGGAAAATCACCCTTTCCCTTTGAGGCGGCCCTGAAGGTAAATCAAGGCGGCACCATGACAGCCTCCGGTACGATCAATCCCGGACCGGTTACCGTAGAATCCACCATAAGCGCAGAAGATCTTGCACTGCCTGTCATTCAGCCGTACCTGGCGCAGGCGGCCGCACTGACTCTGAATTCCGGGCTGCTTTCAATGGGCGGATCATTCAACCTGACCAAAGCCGGAGGTCTGGCATACCTGGGGAGCCTGGGAATAGCCGACCTGGAGGTTATCGAGAACATCACAAAGGATATAATGCTGGGGTGGACGCAGTTCAGGACCCCTGGGTTGCGTCTCGAGGTAAATCCTAACAACCTCCAAATCGAAACACTGAACATCGCCGGTCTGAAGGGAGAGCTGATCATATCAGACGACGGCAAGATCAATGTGGTGGAAGCCTTCAAGTCTGAAACCGAAACTCCCGCAGAACAAATGCCCGAAAAAACCGAACCGGGTACTGAAGAGGGGTCCTTTCCGGTCAAAATCGGCAGGATAAGCCTGGACAAGGGCATGCTGCATTTTGCCGATTTCAGCCTGAGGCCGCAGTTCGACACCAGGATTCATGAACTCAAAGGCGTAATAAACAACGTATCGTCCCTGCCGGGCGCCCGCACACGGGTCGATCTTGACGGCCGGGTCGATAGATACGGGACCAGCAAAATAAACGGAGAGATCAACTTTTTCGACCCGAAAGAGTTCACTGATATCTCCATGGTATTCGACAACCTGGAAATGACAAACCTGACACCCTATTCAGGAAAGTTTGCCGGACACAAAATCGACAGCGGCAGGCTTTCCCTCGACCTGCAGTACAAGATCGAAAACAGCCGCCTGTTGAGTCAAAACAAGGTCGTCATAGATAATCTGGTGCTTGGAGACAGGGTGGAAAGCCCCGACGCCGTCAACCTGCCGCTGCGGCTTGCGGTCGCCCTGCTCAGAGACGCCAAAGGCATCATAAATATAGGTCTGCCCATCACAGGCAGTCTTGATGATCCTGAATTCAGCTATGGTCAGTTGGTGTGGCAGACTGTCTTAAACCTTTTGAGCAGGATCGTCACCTCGCCTTTCAGGGCCCTGGCCTCGCTCCTGGGGACAGAGGACGAAACGCTCAACGAGGTTCTCCTGGAGCCGGGCTCAGGCAGTATTCCTCCCTCGGAACAGGAAAAGCTGGACAAGCTGATCGAAGCGCTCCTTCAGCGGCCGAAGCTGAAGCTCATCGTCACCGGCCGCTACGACGCCGATGCGGACGGAGAGGTGCTCAGAGATCTGCAAGTCAGGCGGGCCTTTGCGGAGGCATCCGGAGTCGAACTGGAGCCGGGTGAAGACCCAGGGTCAATAGACTTCAACAGCACCGAGGCACGAGACATACTGGCAGAGCTCTTTATAAAACGATATGGTGAGGAGGAGTATGAGGAAATCCTTGCCGACATTCTCGCCCCCGAAAAGGAAAATGAGTCCAGTGACGATCAGGAGAAAAAAATCCATCCCGGAGAGGTCGCAGGTGCTCTCTTTGATGCCCTGGTTGAACGGGAGACTTTGGCGCCCGGCGTCCTGGAACGCCTTGCCGATGAAAGGGCGCAGGCGGTCATGAAGCATATGACCGGGCCTGATGGACTGGATCCGGAACGCATAACGACCCGGCCATCGGAAAGCACCGGCAAAGGCGAACCTCTCTCATTGATCCTTGACTTGGACACCGTGGAGGAGGGCTCCTGAACTGAAGCTCCAATATTTTTCGCAGAATGCTTCCGTAACTTTGCGAAGGTCCGGTGTAAGAATCCCCCCGGCCTTTTTCGCGATCTCCGAGGGAACGCTTCCATAGAAAGCCTCTGCAATTCCACCTGTGATGCAGGCAAGGGTATCACTGTCCCCACCGAGTGAAACCGCGTTGCGCACAGCGTCCTCATAGGAATCCGATTCCAGGAAGGCGATAATGGCCTCCGGCACTGTTCCCCGGCATGATACGTCAAACGTGTAGGAAGGCCTGATTCCGTCCAACGCGCGATCAAGATCGTATCCGAATCGATCTGTCACCTCGGTCTTGATCAGGCCCTTGTCTCGTGTGGTCCTGGCCAGGAAAACGCTCAATGCGGTCGCCTGTGCGCCCTTTATGCCTTCCGGGTGGTTGTGAGATATCTCCGCGGTATGTGCAGCCTCCTTCAGGACATCGTCGACCGTATCGAAAGCAAAACCGACCGGGCTGACCCGCATGGCGGACCCGTTGCCCCAGCTGTTGTAAGGCTCCGGCGAAGCGGAATGCAGCCACCGGATAAACGATCCGCCGTAGCCGGCATTGGGATGCCTTCTCCCCGTCTCCAGCACGGCATTCAAGTAGTCCCGGTCTTCCAATACAGCCTTTGCAACCGCAACGGTGAGGACTGTATCATCCGTGAAACGGCAACGGGGGCTGAAAAGAGGAAAATCCTTTGTCTTGATGGGATGACGCTCGTAAACCGATCCTATTATGTCACCTGCTATGGCGCCGATCATTTCTCATACCTTTCAGAATTGATTGGCAATTGGCGGACTAAGTGCATGACCCCACAAATACGATTACCTGTTCCTCTTTCCCCTCTTCGTGCACTTCGTTATCTTCTTGGTATAAAAAGCATTTGTTTCACCACGAAGGATGTGGTGATAAATTTCCGGGCGAGATTTGTTGAGACAGCGTCGTTTTCATCACTTCAACGCCCACTGGTGGACGAGGGCGGCCCCCAGCCAAACCCCGAAGCTTGAGGTAAGAACAACAGGAAGCGGAAGGTGCCTTTTAAAACAAAGGAGAGCCACAAGAAAAAAAAGGATGCTCGGCAGAATCCCCCAGAGAGCCCCTTTAGTAAACCCCTGCATGACGTCAGGGTCGCCCTTGTTCTCCACATACATCCAGACAAGGACAAGGGCTCCTGTAAGGGGCATGACGCCGATGAGACCGGCCGTGGAGGGAAGCCTCTTCCCGACTGCCGTGGCAACGAGAATTACCGAAACACTGAGCACGATTTTGATTATGAGCTGCATCGGATTTATCCATCCAACGGTAAAATCAGTGGCGGTCTCTTAATGGGCCGTCCATCTGTTATAACACCCGGGAGGACTGAGTGCTTGCGCTGTTCTACTTGTACTTCTTGATTTCCTCTTCAACCTCTTCAGCCCCCTCAGCATAAAATTTTTCTTCATCCGGGGCCAATTGGCGGAGCAGCCGGAGAAACTCCCCTGCATGGACGCGTTCTTCATCGGCGATGTCGTGAAGAACCTCTATGGCCAGCTTGTTATCAGTTGACTCGGCAAGCTGCATGTACAACTGAATCGCTTCATACTCCGCAGCAATCATGAACCTGATTGCTCGAATGAGTTCCTGGTCTGTAAGCTTGCGGTCGTTTGCAAGACCTGAAAAAGGCGATCCGAACTCCGGCATGACTATCCTCCTTTCCGGCTTTGTCTGTGTTTTCATACAACGTTCAGATGATCGACATAATATCGCCTGGGCGCTGTGACGTCAAAGGGCTATTTCCGGCCGCCCTGACAAGGCGGATCATCAGAGAAAACGGCGACAGGAAAAATCATAGTGCCTTCCGGCTTTTTAATCGG
Source organism: uncultured Desulfobacterales bacterium (assembly GCA_964512335.1). Classification (GTDB taxonomy): domain Bacteria; phylum Desulfobacterota; class DSM-4660; order Desulfatiglandales; family HGW-15; genus JAIPEI01. Next base: position 5,190 of record CAZEIA010000025.1, on the reverse strand, counting down.
GTATCTGCTTAATCAGCCAGGCCCTTTCGCAATGTAGGTGTATACTTCAGCAGGGAGGGCAGGAACCTGCGGATTTTGTTTTTCATATCAAGAGAGAGGCCTTATTATGGTCGAGTTGCGATGTTAGGAGGATTTTTTGATTCACACCTCTTTACAGAGACATAGGCGGATGAACACCTTCTACGACTTCATCGTGGTGGGCTCGGGCTTCGGAGGAAGCGTGTCGGCCCTCAGGCTGGCGGAGAAGGGCTACAGGGTGGCTTTACTGGAAAAGGGCAAACGGTATGGGACTGAGGACTTTCCCGAGACTAACTGGGATATTCGGAAGAGCCTGTGGAAACCAAGGCTCGGTCTCTACGGGATCTGGGGTCTGACCCTCCTTCGACACGTTTTCGTGCTTCACGGCGTGGGCGTGGGCGGTGGCAGCCTCAACTACTGCAACAACCTCCTGATACCGCCTGACGAGGTGTTCGACAAACCGGAATGGGGGCCGGATGAGTGGAAGGCCCGGCTCACCTCCAATTATTCCACTACCAGGCGCATGCTCGGGGCCAACCCGAGTCCCTCGGTGGGCAAGTCCGACCGGATTCTTCAGGACATAGGCCGTGAAATACGCGGGGAGGACACCTTTCACGTGAACGACGTGGGCGTATTTTTCGGGGAGCCCGACAAGGCCGTGCCAGACCCCTACTTCGGGGGCCGGGGACCTGAGCGGACAGGGTGCACCTTCTGCGGGGCCTGCATGACCGGGTGCCGCCAAGGAGGCAAAAACACCCTGGACAAGAACTACCTCTATCTTGCCGAGGCCCTGGGTGTGGAAGTGATCCCCGAGATGGAGGTGGTCGGTGTGCGGCCCGGACCGGAAGGATACGTGATCACGTCCCGCAGGACCACAGGTCTTCGCAGGGAGGCTCGGGCATTTACAGCGAAAAGAGTGGTTCTCTCAGGCGGCGTCATGGGCACGGTGAAGCTGCTCCTTCAATGCAGGAGGAGCGGGCTGCTGCCCGGCTTGAGCCCCAGGCTGGGGGACTTTGTCCGCACGAATTCGGAGGCCCTGGTGGGGGCCGTGGCCCGGGACCGGAACGCTGATTTCTCGGACCATCTCGCCATCAACAGCGGGATCTATCCGAACGACCACACTCATGTGGAGGTGGTGCGGTTCGCCAAGGGCTCGGACCTCATGGGGCTTGTCACCACCCTGCTCACGGACGGTGGAGGCGGAATGCCTCGCGCAATAAAATATCTGGGGACGGTCCTCCGTAACCCGGTTGAGTTCCTGCGCGATCTCAACCCCATGGGCTGGGGCGCACGCACCCCTATTCTTCTCGTCATGCAAACCGCCGAAAGCCACCTGCGGCTGGACTACAGGCCCCGGTGGCACCGCCTCGGCGGGTGCAGTATGAACACGCGACTCGCCCCGGGGGCACGGCCCATCCCTTCATACATTCCCGTTGCCAACGAGATCGCCCGGCGCATGGCCGAACGTATTGACGGGCGGCCTGTCAGCGCCTGGTCGGAGGTCCTGTTCGATGTCCCAACCACAGCCCACATCCTGGGAGGGGCTGTAATGGGCAAGACCCGTGAGGAGGGTGTTGTGGGTTTTGACGGCCAGGTCCACGGCCACCCGGGCCTCTATGTGGTGGACGGCTCAAATGTGCCCGTAAACCTGGGTGTAAACCCGAGCCTGACCATCACGGCCATGGCCGAGACCGTGATGGAAACCGTTTCTTGACCTGGGTCAATGCATTCCCGTCCAATTCAACGTAAGATGAACACACAATTATGTCGGATACACGGGAGCGGGGCCAAGGCCTTTCTGCCGAAGCCTTTTTCTCTTCAGCAGCTCCGGGAAATGATCACCCGCGTCCTGGGCGACGCCCTTCCCTTTCCAGACGAAACAGCCGGAAGTCCGGTTCCGGAGACATAGAGACTCCGAAACCCAGGTAACCGGGAACATCTTTTACTCGGACGAGATGTTGAGCCTTCTTTCAAGGCTGTAGACCAGGGAGCAGAGCACGGGCACCACCACCAGCGTGAGGAGTGTGGCGACGGCCAGCCCGAATATGACCGCCACGGCCATGGGGCCCCACCATTGACTGGACTCGCCTCCGATGTCCCATGCGAACTTCCTGAAATCAAAACTGACCCCGGTGGCCATAGGGAGGAGGCCGAGGATAGTGGTAATAGCCGTAAGCATGACCGGCCGCAGGCGGACGAGCCCTGCCTTCAGGAGGGCATCATAGCTGGAGAGGCCCCACTTCATCAGCTTCTGGTAGTAATCTATCAGCACGATGGCATTGTTCACCACCACGCCCGCCAAGCTTATCACGCCGACCCCCGTCATAATGACTCCGAATGCGGTTCCGGTCACGAGCAGTCCCGTGAATACCCCGATCAGGGAAAGCACCACCGAGGTGAGAATCACGAGCGGCGTGAATAAGGAATTGAATTGTGTCAGGAGAATAAGCAGTATCAGGAAGAGCGTGGCCACAAAGGCCTTGCCGAGAAAGTCCTGGGCCTTGGCCTGCTCCTCCTGCTCGCCCGTGAACCGGTACTCATAGCCCCGGGGCCATGTGATCTCGGTTTTCAATATACGTTCCATATCGCGGATAATGTCGTTGGCGAGCCTGCCTGACGCATCACCTGAAACCGTGACTACCCTCTTCTGGTTTAGCCGCATGATGGCCCCAAGTCCGCTCTCGATGGAGACCTCGGCCAGGCTGGTGAGCGGGATCGGCTCACCGTAAGGCCCTGATACAGTGATCCGCTTCAGACCCTCGATTGACCGGCGGTCCTTTTCAGGAAGCCTGGCGATGATGTCGTACTCGTTCTTGCCCTCGCGGTACACCCCCACCTTGGCCCCGTTTATGCCCGACTTGACCGTGTGGGCGATGGTATAGGTGTCGAGGCCCATGATGGCTGCCTTTTCCTTGTCCACCCGAACCTGTATCTCGGGCTTGCCTCTCACAAAGTTGTCCTTCAGGTCCACCAGGCCTTGGATACCCTTTACAGCCCTTTGAACCTGTCCGGCAAGGTCCCCCAGGACGAGGATGTCCTCTCCTGATATCTCCAGGTTCACCGGGGGGCCCGTGGGCGGTCCTTCCTCCTCCTTTTCCACCTGGATTTCCGCACCGTGGATTGAGGACAAGATCCGCTCCCTGATCTCCCTGATGATTTCCGAGGAAGGCCGGGATCGGTCGTGGAATTCCTTGAAATCCAGCACCACCCGGCTGATGTGGGTGCCGGTGCCGCCCTGGCTGAAGGGGTCCCCGCCTTCGGCCCCGATGTTGGAGATCACGTAGCGGATGTCCTCGTATTCCGAGACGATCTCCTCCACCTGGGCCACGAGCCGGTCCGAGGCTTCCAGGTTGGTGCCCTCCGGGGCCTTTATGTGAACATAAGCGCGCCTCGGTTCGGTCTCGGGAAAAAACTCGATCCCCCTGCCCCACTGCCCATACGCGGCGATTGACCCGACAAGAAGGGCAAAGGCCGATAAGACCACCAGTAAGCGATGGGCCAGGGCCCGGCGAAGGATCACCAGGTATACTCGTTTTATAAGGGCTTCCCGGCCTTTGTTGCCCTTCTTTTTCCCGGTGTTCCCGGGCTTCAACGTCTTCACGGTCTGATAGCGGGCGGAGAGGACCGGGTTGATCACCAGGGCGACAAAAAGTGAGGAGGTGAGCGCCAGGATCAGGGTCAGAGGAAGAAACCCCATGAACTCCCCCATGATTCCCGGCCAGAAGAGCATGGGCACAAACGCCCCGATGGTTGTCATGGTGGAGGTTATCACGGGCCATGCAACCTCGTTTGTGCCTGTCAGGGCGGCCTCCCGGCGCGGCTCTCCCTCCTGCATGTGGCGGTATATGTTCTCCACGATCACGATGCCGTTGTCCACGAGCATGCCCAGGGCCAGGATAAGGCTGAAAAGCACCACCATGTTCATGGACACGCTCATCCCTGTGAGAAACGAAAAGGTCAGGAACATTGAGTAGGGAATGGCCAAGGCGACAAACACTGCGGAACGTCCGCCTATGAATACGAAGATCACCGCAAGCACGAGGATAAGACCGGAGAGGATGTTGTTCTCCAGGTCCGCCACCATAAGCCGCACGTCGTCGGACATGTCCGCAGTCAGGTCTATCTTAAGGGCCGGCGGCATCAGGGGCCGCATCTCTTCAACCGCCCTTTTGACCTCATCCGTGACCCGAACTATGTTCTCGCCGCTACGCTTCTGAATCCCCAGGGTGACACTCTGCCGGCCGTTCATTCGGCTGCGGGTTATGGGGTCCTTGTGGCTGTCCTTGATCGTGGCAACGTCCCGTAAATAGATGGGCTTGCCGTCCCGCACAAAAGCCACTACCGAGAAGATCTCCGAAGGGTGCTCGAACTCCTCGGGCACCCGGACCGTGTACTTGCCCTGGCCGATATCCATACTCCCGCCGGGCATATTCACGTTGCTCTGCCGGACCGCGCTGATAAGACTCGAAAAGGGCACGTTGTATGCCCTTACCCGATCCAGATCGAACTCCACATGGATCTCACGCTCGAGGCCCCCGCTGATCAACGCATCCAGCACGCCGGGGATGGACTCGAACCGGTCCTCAAAATCCTCGGCAAAGGTCTGAAGCCTGCGCAGGCTGAACGGCCCGGAGAGAACGACCCGGATCACGGGAAGGTCTGAAAAGTTCACCTCCTTGATGACCGGATCGTCCGGCATTTCATCAGGCAGGTCGGGCTTGGCCTGGTCCACCTTGTCCCGCACCTTCTGAAGGGCGTCGTCGAGGTCCACGTCCGGAAGAAACTTGACGGCCACCGTGGAGATGCCCTCGGCCGAAGTGGAGCGAAGCTCTTCCACGTCCGAGATCCCCTTGAGTTTACGCTCGATGGGGATTGTGACCAGTTTCTCCATGTCCTGGGGGGCCACGCCCTCGTAAGTGGTGGTCACGAACACATAGGGGATGGTTATGTCCGGGAAGGACTCCCTCGGCAGAGTGATGTAGGCGTAGAGACCGGCCACCACGATGAAGACGAGCAGGGCCAGGACGGTTACCTGGCGTTTGAGGGCGATCTCATTGACGAACATCTAGTGCACCTCCACTCTCATACCCTCTTCCACATCGTTTTGTCCCCTTACTATGAGGTGGTCGCCGGGCTCGAGTCCTTCCGTGATCTGGACGCGGTCACCTTCGA
>CAZEIA010000024.1:0-26530 GCA_964512335.1 uncultured Desulfobacterales bacterium | reverse complement strand
GAGTCCTTGTTTTCCAGACGAAACCGGATGTCCTTGATCTTCTCCTTGTGCTGAGCCCTTCCTGTGTACAGGGAGAAGCTTCCGCCGGCCTCGGCTCCGTCTTTGGGGTCATCAATCAAATGGAAGCGGATCGCCTTGTCCGGGTCTGGGTGCAGCTCCCGGCCCTTGTGCGCGTCCAGGGAAAAGGCTTCCAGGTCCACCCCCTCGGGGGCCTGGGTGGGCTGGATGTCCAAAAGCACTTTTCCTGTTTGAACGCGAAGCCCGATGAAATCGGCTTGCTTCGCGGTTTCCCGGTGGGAAATCGTGCGGGCTTGCCCCTCCTTGGTGAGGCGGACCGTGGCCGCGGCAGGATCCTGAATCGGTTGCCCTCCTTGGAAGGCCAGTGAGGTGAGCGTGCTGCCTTTGGGATCCAGATTCCTCACGTGCAAACGAAGGGCGTGGTTGGGTGTGAGATCGAGTCGCAGCACATCCCCCTCGGACAACATGCCCTGGTGAGGCGCGGACACCGCAGAGGCGGTTGCTGCCTCAGCAGTCCAGTCCGCGCCGGGTGCAGGAGCGGGCGCGCCGCCTTCTTGGGTATACCTGTCCGGCGGCCGGAACAGGGCGTCGTCCTGCGGGCCCTCTTGAATGTTGGTAAGCTCCAGGATTCGGCCGTCGCCCACATGCAGCACAATTTTGACCGGAAACTGCAGCTCCTCGGCTACCCAGGCCGTCATCAGCTCGTGACCCTCCTGGGACACGAGGATCTTACGGCACATCATCCCGTTCAGGGCTTCCTTCCCGGCGCTGTGACTCCCGTATTTCGCCGCTGCGGTTCGAAATGCCTCAAACGGGTTGTTCATCCGGCTCTTGGAACTCGTGTTCTGGATCTCCATGTAGGTTTTCTCATCCGGGATCACGACATGACTAATCCCCTGAGCCGGGTCCACCAGCACGGCGATGTCCCGGCCTTCCTCCTTCAGTTCCATGCGGTAACGGTTGTCCTGAACGTACAGGACGCCTTGCCGGATCGTACCCTCTTCATCTAGAATCATGTCCGCAGAAAACGACGCAGCACCTGCCACTGTGCTTCCCAGTACTGCAAGCAGCCCGAAAAGGACCAGAACAGCCAATCCTATGCGCATACTTTTTCCCGCCATGATCTAAGCCCCTCCTCGTTCATCCGGGTTTTTAAAAGAGCACAAACGGTATGTATAATATAAAATAATAACATAAACGGCTATCTCAGGCAAGCGAGAGAACCCTGTGAGAGAACCTTTCGGTCCTGCGGAATTGTCCTTTACCTTACGTTCCCGGGGACCCAGCTTAAGCGTGGGTTTTGAGTCACCCTTTAGGGTATGAAGAATAATATTTTATTTCTGGATTGGAGACTAACCGGTGCCCGGGATTTGATTTATGGATGGGCACTACATTGGCGAGATAGTCGGAAATACAGTTTCAAATTGATGCCTTACGGCAACTTTGCCTCTTGGCCCATCATCTTGAACCATGCCTGCATGTAGTGAAGTCCGGAAATAATGGTCGCGGCAGCGGTCAGAGCGAAAAGCCATTCGTAAAGGCCGCCGGGCAGTGAAATAAATTTTGAAGCAAGTACCATCACCACCGTAGCGAATTGGCAACACGTGGTAATCTTGCTCAGGACTGAGGGCCGAATCCGAATCTCCACCCGGTAGATCTCAAGCGCGGCCACACCCAATGAAATCAGTACGTCCCGGCTTAGTACGATCACTGTAAGCCAGATAGGGATTGCCCCCATGACCGAGAGGGCGACAAAGGTCGATACAAGTATCAGCTTGTCCGCCATGGGGTCCAGGAAGGCGCCGAGAGAGCTCTTCTGTTTGAGCACCCGTGCCAGAAAGCCATCAAGTGCATCGCTCACGGCGCAGATGACGAAAACAACAAGCGCCGCTACGTACTGCTCATCCAGGAGATAGATGATGAAAATAGGGGTAAGAATTATCCTCAGCGTGGTGATCAAGTTTGGAATGGTCATCCGTGAGGGCTCCTGATTCTTATGAATGCCTTGGGCGGGGTTAGGCGGCCGCCTCAAATCCAAAAGGCTCAGAGCGGCGAAACAACGATCTCACCGGCCTCGTTCTTATGGGCGGTTATGGGAAACGGCGGTTCAGACTGGTTGAGCAGGCTATCGAGAAAGCTATCGGGGTCTTCGCGATAACCGATTGAAAACGTGACCGTGTCGCCTTTGAAACGGGTCTGGATCACAGATTCGACGCCCGGGACGCCTCTTTGAACGAACCTGGTGAAGCCCTGGAGTTGAGTGAAACTCTCGATCCCCTCAAGGGTAAGCGTCAAACGGTCCGGCTCAGCCTCGACGCGCTGGAAGGCGTCCCGGATTCGGGGCCCTAATTGCCCGCTTATGCCCTTAACGGCACGCCCTATTCCCTCACGCAAGCGTTCGGTGCCTTCCAACTCCGGATCGAGGGCGGATTGGGCACTCTGTTCCGCGATTAATGAAGCCGAGGCCACATTCAAAGCCCGGAGAGAAATGGAAACTACGTCCTCCCCTTGTACGCACGATCCTGTGATCACCACATCCGCCGAGCAGAGCCGGCCCCACTCGACAGCGTCTCCATCGGTCAGATCCGCGCCTCTATTCTGTTCAGATTCCTCTCCTTGGAAAAAACCCGGCGCCCTGTTTATCGGGGCGAAGCCAATGTCCCCGAAGGCTCGTTGCAGAGAAATGTCAATGGTCATAAGGAGGCCGCCGCCGGTCTCAGGATCCATCCACCAGTAAACGGGAGCCTCGCGCCCGGCAGTGCGCTGGCTGACCATAAAAAGGACCCTTATGGGCGGGCTGTCTTCCAGAACAAAGCCCTTTTCCTTGAGGATGTTTTCGAGGGTCTGTTCATTGGTCCGAAGCCGTACGAGTACATGGTAAACGGATTCGCTCTCCTCCTCACCAAGAATGTTGTAGTTTGAAATCTCGTTGCGGGCCGCAGGAATCAGTTCTTCAACAAAACGGGAAATCCGACCGGTAAGAATCTTTCCATCAACACGTCTCAGGAGATCTTCCTCCACGCCTTTTTTTAATGCATCAGTTAATGCCTGCCGCCTGGCGGCTGCCAGGTTTCCCTGGCTGAGCGGGGCTGTTCCGATGACTAGAATCCCCTCTTCCCGGGACGCTTCCCGTGACTGTGTGGGGGCCGCCCCGGCGGCGGCCGGGACAATGAAGACGATGATCAGAACCCCAACGGCTACTCGAACCCAGTTGATATAAGCAGGTTTCATTTGAGTTCTTTCCATTAAAATATCAAGGTTTTATCAGTGCGCATCTTCACAATTCCGATAACGAAAAGCAGACCGCGTTTTTCCATAATATCCTTGGCTCTTTTAGTCGCTCTCACGGAGAAAAACAGGCGATGAAGGACGCGAAGACCACCAAGGGTTGGCAGCCGGGAATAATTAATCGCTTCCCAGGAGTTCCTTGATACGTCGAATGCTATGGGCCGCCTCCATCCCCGAGAGAGGCACGGCGGGCCTGAACTTCCCGCCTTCAGCCTTTAATATCCCCATATCCACACAGGCCTGCACAGCCCGAAACCCGGGGTAGGATTGAGGCACATCGTCGAAATTATTCAGCCGGGGCCTCCGCCTGGTTAGTTCTCCGTCCCGGTCGATCCGGGACACAATATCCGCTACGGCGTTTGCGTACTCGAAACGTCGCATAGGGCTGTTCGGACGGAAGGACCCGTCTTCGAACTGACGGAAGCCGTCAATTCCAAAGGCAAGAAACAGGCAGATATCGTCCTTCAAGGGATGCCCGTTCAGGTCCATGAGCCGGGCCGAATCCTCCGCGGGACCATCAAGCCGGTCAGGCGATTTACCGAGGCGGTTTCTCAAGTCGATTTCCCGAACGAGAAGCGCCGCAGCCTCGCCACGGCTGACCCTGTCCAGAAATGCCACACCACGGCCCAACTCCGTATCCGGCGCCATCTCTTGAAGCCTCCGGCCGGATTCGAGGTTAAAATAGGCCTTTTCGGAAAATGTATTCGTGAAGGCAAGGGCCCTCTCGAGCGCTTCGTCCTGCACTGCATGGTCGCCGCCGAACTTGAACGTGACTCCTAATTTGTAGTATCCATTCAGGAATTCCACCACAAACAGGCGGGCAAGACAGGCCGTCTCTCCTCCCGCAGCAGCCCGTCTCAAAGCCCCTCGATCGCACCTGAGCGATCCGAACCGATTGAAAGCGTTCAGGGAAAGGTCACTGATATCTTTGCTGGAAGTGTGGCGTATGGCACGGTGGCACGCCTTAAACGCCGAGTCAAAATCCAGGCGGATCGCGCAGACAAAAGCCTCTCCCCGGTGGGCCGGGGCATAGCGGGGGTCCAGATCCAGAGCCATTCGGAACTCCCGGTGGGCAGCATCCAGGCGCCCTTTCTCTATGAGCTTGAGGCCGTTCTCCACATGGTGTGAAGGGGAACCAAGTACTCGCTCGGGCACTGTTCCCCCGGTCGTGCACCCGGCCGTAGCAGCCAGCAGCAGGGCTCCACTGACCCACACCGACCACCGAAAGCCCCGCGTCCTGCTTCCCATGTTACCCCCCATCCCCTTCAAGGCTTGCGTTCGCGCGTAGAACCCATCCTATGATCCGACAAAAATTCGGCCTGGTCAAGGGTCGGCGCAGAGGAAAGAAACTAATTCCCTTCGAATTAGGTCTCGATCCTCAGGGGTCCTCCAGAGAACCCCGGACTCTCCCCTAAGCCAGGTGATCTGCCTTTTGGCATATCTCCGGGTGTCCGCCTGAAGGTGTCTGATCGTCTCATCCAGGCTCCAAGCCCCTCGCAGAAAAGCCATTGCGTGCCGGTAACCAATGGCCTGCATAGGCTTCAGATCGGCTGAGTACCCTCGATTGAGGAGACCTCTCGTCTCTTCCAAAAGGCCACCTTCCATCATGACGGCGCTCCTGATGTTAATCCTTTCAAAAAGCTCCCCCCGGTCCATGTGAAGGCAGATCATGATGGCGCTGAACGGGCCTTCCCGAAAGCCGTGATTCTCCGTGAGAGAGGAAAACCGCCCTCCTGTAATCTTGATTACCTCCAAGGCCCTGGTCACTCGCACGCGATCGTTGGGATGGATCTTAAGGGCGGCGTGCGGATCCAGGGACCGAAGGCGCTGATAAAGCTCCGCTCCGCCCTTTTCCTCCCATTCACGGTTCAGCCGGGAGCGAAGTTCCGGCGAAGATTTAGGGCAGTCAAAAAGGCCTCCCAGGAGAGCCCGGATATAGAGGCCTGATCCGCCCACAACAAAGCAGGGTTTTCCCTTATCGAGGATCCTCCTGATAACGGGTATTGCAAGGCTCCGGTAAATCGCCGCATTGAACTGCTCGGTCGGTTCGACCACGTCCAGCAGGTGATGGGGAACGCCTTGCATCTCCTCATGCGTAGGCTTGGCCGTTCCCACATCCATATAGCGATAGACCTGCATTGAATCGGCGTTCACTATCTCGCCGCCCATCTCTGCAGCCAGGTCCACAGCCAGAGCCGACTTGCCGGCCGCAGTGGGGCCGGTTATAACTGCAATGCGTTGACGCCTCTCGTGCATAACCGCCTACAGCGCCCGTTTGAACATCCGCTCCAGTTCCCCCCAGGAGAGCTTACGTGATACAGGCCGACCGTGCGGGCAGTTGGTCGGCATATCCGTTCGCTCGAGCTCATCGAGCAGAGATGTCATCTCATGCATGGAAAGAGGTTTTCCCGCCCGGACTGCGCCATGGCAGGCCATTACTGAAAGGACGTCGTCCAAAGCAGCTCCACTGCCGGATTCTCCGCGGTCCTCCCTCAGGCGATCGATGGTCTCCCGAAGAACGGTGTCCAAATCAGCATTCAAAAGAACAGGGGGAACCGACCGCAGAAGGAATGTAACTCCGCCGAAGTGTTCCACCTCAAGCCCTACCCGGGCCAGAGAATCCGCAGACTCCTCCAGCACGCCGGCATCCGCCGCCGAAAGCTCGATACGCTTCGGGATCAGAAAGGGTTGAACCTGAAGAGGCCCTTCCATAATACCCTTTCGAAGGGTCTCGTAGACGATCCGCTCATGTGCCGCGTGTTGATCCACCAACAGGAGGCCTTCCTCGGTCTGGCACAGGATATATGTGTTCCCCAGCTGCCCTATGACAAAGAAAGAACTCTCCCGAAAGCTCTGCTGAATGGGGCGGCTGTTAATGGCGGATCCTTCCCTTTCCCCAGACTCTGGGAGGTTGCCATAGGGTCGAGGCGGCTCCTCAGCAAAGGGCTGCTGCAGAGAGCTTGCAGGTCTCGCAATGGTCGAGGTGGATGCGCCACTCTGGACAATGACTCCTCCCGACCTGCACAGGCCTTCATCAATGGCTGAAGCCACCTCACGGAAGATCGTGCCTCCATCCCGAAATCGCACCTCCTGTTTGGTGGGATGGACATTGACGTCCACAAGCCCGGGATCCATGTCGAGAGATACAATCGCCTGGGGATATCGTCCCTTCATGAGACGTCGGCCGTAACCTTGCATCACTGCCCGAGTAAGCATACGGTCACGCACATTCCGGCCGTTTACATAAAAGAGGATTCGGTCTCCGCGGGACCGGCTGAGTTCCGGAGAAGCCAGGTGGGCACGTACGGCGACAGGACCTGTGTCACGTTCAACCAGCTCCATCCGCTCCGCCGTCTCTCTTCCCAGGAGCATCGCCAGCCGTTCCTCTTCTCTCTCTGACGCCGGGTAGTAAAGAAGCGTCCGCTCCCCTTCTCGAATCCGAAACGATATATCCTGAAAAGGCAGAGCGATACGGGAAACGGTTTCCAAAAGGTGGTAGACCTCTGTCTTTGCTGCCCGCAGGAACTTGCGGCGGGCAGGCGTATTGAAAAACAGATCCCTGACCGTCATCATGGTTCCAGCCGGTGCACCCACTTCATCAATGGACCGAAGTTTGCCACCGTCAATACAGAGCTTGTGTGCGGAAATGCTGTCGCGGGTGCGCGAGGTGATCTCCATGCGGGAGACGGCTGCAATGCTGGGGATGGCTTCCCCCCGAAAACCCAGCGTCCCTATTGAAAGCAGGTCATCAAGGGCCCTAACCTTGCTTGTGGCGTGCCTCTCCAGACTGAGCAGAAGATCGTCCCGGTTCATACCGATGCCGTTGTCGCTCACACGCACCAGTTTGCGTCCGCCGGCCTCGATGTGGATCTCGATTCGGTCTGCGCCTGCGTCGATGCTGTTATCCAGGAGTTCCCGTAGTACCGAGGCCGGACGTTCCACCACCTCACCCGCAGCTATCTGGGTGGCCACGTTTTCAGGGAGGATTCGAATCCGACTCATAATCTTTTATCCAAAGATGCAGCGAAACATTCCTGCAGGGCCCTGGTTTGCTCAACTCAAGGCGGTTCGCAGACATGATCGACCTGACAGGAACAAAGGCCTTACAAGACGAATTCTCACAACCCAAGTAGTTTTTCATCCACTTGAAAAAGCGGTCTCGGCTCGGGCCGTATAGCCTGATACATACGGTTGAGAAAACGATACCGTCCCGCAATGAGCAGGTTTTTAGCCCCGATAGGGTCGAACCTCAAGCACGGTGATGATTCAGGATTCTTGAGCAAGTCGCGGACCAGTCGGTAGGACAGACCGACGGTGAAGGAAATGTAGTCAGGGGATATCCGATAGTTAGGCCCCCGTTGGAACAGAGAGGGCGGCTGAAAAGCATTCAGATAGTCAGTAAGCTTCACCGACTGAGTGTAGATCCGTCTTCTGGTCTTGAGGCCTTGTCGGCGCTTTCCTACCGCGGATCTCAGCATATCGTCGCAGCAGAGATGCTTCATGGTGAGGACTTCCTTTGCAATCCTGGTGTACAGCGGACCAAGATGCAGATCGACTCTCGCCTCCCAGTAAATGTGGCCCATGCGTTTCCAGGTCGAGGACCGGTAAATAAGGTTGGGAACGAAGTAGTTGTGGGCCACCACGTCCGCCGCAAGGTGTGAGAGAAAACCATAGGCATAACTCGCCTCCCGATCATCGCCGGCCTCAGAGAGACACTTATATCCGGTTTCCCAATTATGTGAATGCCCGATTTTTCCTTTCTGCCCCTTTCCCACAAAAAAATCCGCTGAGAGGCTGCCGTAAAGGTATTCGAGCGGGTAGGCACGAATGACAGCCCCGATGTCTGCTAGAACATGGGCGCTGTTTTCTATAATGCTGCACGCGATGGCAGTGTGGACCGCCGCCCCCCAAGCCCAAGCGGAGGAAGAAAATATAAGATCCAGACACAACACACACGCCACAAGCGTCAAAACCCTGGCCATACCTCTTATGGAAACGCGATTTCCTGTTTTGGTTTTTGTTTTCATGTGCCGTCGGCAGGTCAAGCCGATCAATGCTCTCCTTTCGTCTCATTTTGAGAAGGGTCAATATAGCCATTGTTTTTGGAAAGATCCACCCCTCTTTTTTTGCGAGCACCTGCTCCTGGCTTATTTGGCAAGAATATTGCAGCGAATTGAATTGAAAAGACGTGGTTTTCTCGTAAAGCGGCAAAGTACGCAAAGACAATAAATATAAAGGTTTTCTTTGCGCCTTGGCGTATTGTCGGGGGATAAAGGGGCCGGGATGCCGGGCAAAAAGAATAAAGAGGAGCCGGGAAACTCAGGCAGTTGGATGACGACATTTACGAATCTCGTTATCCTTCTTCTGGCTTTCTTTGTCGTTCTCGTCGTTATGTCAAAACCCAACGAAGAAAGAATGATGTCAGGCTTAAGTTCCTTGTTCGGGGCGTTCGGAATAGCACCGGAAGGCCTGTCACCGATGGGTTCGGTGCAGGCCTCGGATATCACCACGGATGGATCTCCAGTCACAAAGGCCCAAACCGTCCACTGCAGACTTCAGGAAATACTCTTCGCAAATGGCCTTCTGTCCGATGTTGAAATAAAGCGGGAAGGCAGTCGAATAGTCTTATCTCTCAGTGACCGCGTATTATTCGATTTCGGCTCGAGCCGACTTCTCAAACAAAGCGAGCGTTTTCTGCAAGACGTTGCAGAGGTCTTGAAAAGGGAGAGCGGTCAGGTCGAGCTGAGGGGTTATGCGGATCACTCAGAGACCGTTTTTTCTCAGGAAGCCTTGATGTCGGCCTATGACTTGTCCGTAAGGCGAGCCCTTGCCGTTCACGGGTTTCTACATAAGGAGGAAGGGATAACAATGGAAAGAATCGTGGCCCATGGCTTCGGAAACCGGCACGGCAGGAAAGCACTTTCAAATCAGGAGGCCTGGTGGGGCAGCCAGGTGGAAATCATCCTCGACTACTCAACCGCACTCCCTTACCGTATGAGATCAGAAGAAATGCGATCCCCTTTTCTGGAATACAAGGGTTTTCTTTTCAGGCGGTTAGGCGGCTGAAATGGCTTTTGCATCCAATAACAAAAAGACCGGACAGGATCAAGGTGTCGACCCCAACGGATGGATGACGACCTTCTCCGACTTGATGACCCTTTTGCTCACATTCTTTGTTCTTCTCTTTTCTTTCAATTCCATGGATGACAAGACTCTGGAGACCATGTTCGGAAACTTCAACGCCGGCTCCAGCGTGATGTCTTTTAAGGAGTACAGGAAAATCGCAAGACCTAAGGAGATGTTGATCGAAGGACTTCGCAGCTTTATCAATAAACGTGTTGAGGAAGCCGAAGACCCGCATATCGGCACGGATGCGGATGAAATTGTTTCCCGTAGATTCGATGGATCGGGTGACTTCCTGGATATTGTGCCGGTAAGAGATGGATTCAAGATGGTTTTTGGCGCCGAGATGTTGTTTCCTTCGGCCGAGGCCGAAATCAGGGAAGAGATGAAACCGGCCCTGCAGAAAATAGCCGATTTCCTTCTTGTCACCAGCTATCAGGTTTACATCGAAGGCCATACGGATAACATCCCCCTGAGACATGGGCCGTATGCATCCAATGATGAACTCTCAACCGCCAGGGCCCTCAGCGTAGTGGAGTATCTTATCAGAGAGGCGGGGGTCCCTTCATCCGCGATTGCAGCCATCGGTCTTGGGGAGATCAGGCCAAGGGCCTCTAACAACGACCCGGCCGGAAGGAGCAGAAACCGACGGGTCGAGATAATCTGCAAGAACAAAAGGTACTATTAATAGATTGCCTCCGTGTTCCTGCCGTGGACTGTTTGTCTGCAGCGCGAAGGATAAGAATAATACGAAGAGACTCGAATAAGAGCAGCTAATTGAAACTTTGAAGCTATATGCCTTGATTAGACTACTGAATTCCTCAACTAAGTCCAATCCAATCCCAACAATTCGGGACTTGCAAGCAAAACAAGGACCATGATATTTACATGATCTATTCTGTAATCATCTGCCCTGCTGAGTGGCTCTTGAGCTTGGCAAAAAGCCCTCATTATTGAACTGGAAACCGGCAGGTGTCCGAATAAAATTTATCGGGAGCACCGGTGGAGGCATCTGAAGGGAGACAACCAAATGTCTGCGACAAGGACCGACATGCAGGCCCGAGGGCAAGGTCATCGTAGCAGGCTGCGAGACAAATTCCTCCAAGGCGGAATCGAACGGTTCTCAGACGAGGAACTGATAGAATTCCTGTTGTCCCTTGGGACACCGCGCAAAGACGTCAAATTGCCTGCCCGGGAAGCCCTTGAGCGGTTCGAGTCCCTTTCCGGAGTCCTGTCCGCTCCTATAAGAGAACTTGTCAAGATTCACGGGGTAGGAGAACGTAACGCCCTGTATCTTCATCTGGTACATGAGGTATCAGCCCGCTACCTGAAGGACCGTGCCCGGCGCCGCCCCTTTTTCGGCTCTTCAAGGGCCGTGTTCGATTACCTCTTTCACACAATGCGTGACCTCAAACGCGAGGTTTTCAAGGTCCTACTGCTCAATCGCAAGAATGAGCTGATATCGGATCGGGACCTGTTTTTCGGAAGCCTTACGGGCAGCGCCGTATATCCGCGTGAAGTAATGACCCTGGCCCTTGAACACAGGGCCGCAGCCCTGGTCTTCGTACACAATCATCCGTCCGGCGACCCGGGCCCGTCGGCCGAGGATCGCCGACTCACACGGGAGCTTGTCTGGGCCGCAAGGCTCCTCACCATCCAGGTCCTCGACCACGTGATCATCGGGCACAATACCTACTACAGCTTTGCAGACCAGGGTCTGATCAGGACCTTCCTGGAAGACTTTGAGCGGCGTTTCCAAAAAGTAGGCCAGGACTGATGAATTATTGTCCGGAACTAACGGATCAGGGGATTCCTGCAAACCTTTGGAAAAGGCTTGCAAGAAAAAAGCCTTGGGGAGTAGGTTATCCCACATTAAGGCGGGGACCGGCGCAACATGATATGCGTCAACATCAACTGTCTCTTCGCAGTATTGATCGACGGGCGAGAGTGGCGGAACCGGTAGACGCGCTGGATTTAGGATCCAGTGGTGAACAACCGTGGGGGTTCGAGTCCCCCCTCTCGCACCAGGAGGAGGGAGTTCTATCCCCGAACTCAGGTAATCACGACTGCAAGATACCCCTGAGACCCGGGCGCTCGTTCATTAACAGGCCTGCCCCGGTTCGACGCACAAAATGGGAGGACCAACGCCGTGCATACACTCCAGACAGGCGTCGTCATGACCAAAGGTTATAGAGGGGTCCGAGGTGTCATCACGGAAAAGCCTGAATCACCGTTTGAATTCTATGTCATTCACCTGGAAAACGGCATACACATCGTTGCCGGCCCATCGGCATTCGAGGCGGCCCGTAGCGAGAACTGAAGGGACAGAGCAAATGCCCGGGTACCTCGTCAATACGCATCCATTGCTTTGGCCGCCAGGGTTCAAGACCAGGTATCTATCAGGAGACCTTCATGGAAAACAAACCCAAGATATGTCACTACACCGATGTCCCGGCCATGGTCTTTGGAGACGAGGCGCCCGGGGTAACCATCCGCTGGCTCATTGACGAGGAAAACGACAGAGCGCCCCATTACGCCCTTCGGCTGATCGAAGTTTCACCAGGCGGGCGCACACCCTTTCACGCCCATCCCTTTGAGCATGAAAACTTCGTCATATCGGGAAACGGCCGGCTTCGCATCGAGGAGGAACGGCATGAAGTTGGGCCGGGAAGCGTTATGTTCGTGCCGTCCAACGCCCGCCACAATTTCGAGAATACCGGTCAGGACATCTTTCGGTTTCTCTGTGGTATTCCGGTTTCACGCCTGATTCCCGAGAGCCGGTAGGACCGGACCCAACAGAGAAAAATCTTGACGTTACTGATTTTGTCTGTTTTATACTCGCGCCTGTTTTTCCGGAATCGGAAGGACTCAGCTTCCCCGCCCGAAAGTGACGACCGGCCCTTTGGAACGTGTTATGCCACACAACACCGGGTCCGATAACGCATACTCATGGTTGGCGCTCCACCTGACGCCAGGCCTGGGCAGCCGCTCTATTCAAAGGCTCATTAACCGCCTGGGAAGTCCGGAAAGGGTCTTGCGGGCGGATTTGAATGAACTGAAGGCTGCGGGAGGATTGCGGGAAGAGGTGGCCCGGCGAATCCGCGGCAAGGCGTATCAGCACGACCCGGAGCGGGAGTTGAGGGAGGTGGAAAGGCTCGGGGCACGAATCGTGACCTTTCGCGACCCTGCGCCAGATCCCCGATCCTCCCATGGTAGTTTACCTCAGGGGCCGCGACATCCCTGCGGATCTGGACATGGTGGGCGTGGTCGGTTCGCGGACCCCTACTCCCTATGGAGTAAATACCGCGAGGAAACTGGCATCGGACCTGTCTTCCATGGGAATCGGTGTTGTGAGCGGCATGGCCAGGGGCATTGACGCGGCCGCCCACCGGGGAGCCCTGGAATGCAAAGGCTTCACCATTGCAGTCCTGGGAACCGGTGTGGACAGGATTTATCCCCGCGCCAACAGAGAACTCTTTTTTCGTATACTGGAGCAGGGCGCTGCGGTAAGCGAGTTCCCTCTGGGCACCCCGCCTGAGGGGCGCAACTTTCCGAAGCGCAACCGAATCGTCTCCGGACTCAGCCGGGGAGTCGTCATCGTAGAAGCGGCCCGAAAAAGCGGATCCCTCATCACCGCCTCCCTGGCCCTGGATCAGGGACGCGAGGTGTTCGCCGTACCCGGAAGCGTGCGGTCACAAAGGAGCGCCGGATGCCACTTTCTCCTCAAACAGGGTGCCGCACTGGCCGAGTCGGCGGATGATGTTCTTGAAAACCTGGGGCTTCCCCGCCATACCCGTGAACGCCGGGAATCCCTATTCAACGCCCCCTCGCCGGCTGCATCCATGGGCAGGGAAGAGGCAAGAATCTATGACATGATGGGAGATGACCCCGTTCACATCGATGAAATCGTCGGGGCATCGGGAATGGGCACAGGCAGTGTATTAAGCCTTCTGACAAAAATGGAACTCATCGGCCTGATCGAGCAGCTCCCGGGCAAAATGTTTGTCCGCCTTTAAGGACCGGCTCAACGGCCTCACAGACTGGACCATGGCTGAACAAAAAGCAATCAACAGAAAAACCAGGAAATCCGGCGACGCCGGCAACAAGACCGGGAAACAGCTCGTTATCGTGGAGTCGCCCGCCAAGGCCCGCACCATCAATCGCTACCTGGGTCCTGAGTACGTGGTAATGGCATCTGTCGGGCACGTCCGTGATCTGCCGAGCAAAAACCCTAAAGGCGTCAGGAATCCCGTTCCCGGGGTGGACCTGGAAAATGACTTTGCGCCCACCTACACAACAATCCGCGGTAAGAAAAAAACCGTGGACGAGCTGCGAAAGGCCTCGCGGAACGCCCAAGGCATTTGGCTCGCCACCGACCTTGACCGAGAGGGTGAAGCCATCGCCTGGCATCTCGCCGAGGCCCTCGGGATCCCCATCGAACACGCCCATCGCGTTGTGTTCAACGCCATCACGCAGAGGGAAATACAGAAGGCTTTCGAGCGCCCCCGTAAAATCGACCTCAACAAAGTAAACGCCCAACAGGCAAGACGTATCCTGGATCGAATCGTCGGCTATCAGGTATCGCCGCTTCTCTGGAAAAAAGTGGCGGGCGGTCTCAGCGCCGGGCGTGTCCAATCAGTGGCGGTCCGCCTCATCGTTGAACGCGAACGGGAGATAGCGGCGTTCGTCCCTGATGAGTATTGGAGGGTAACGGCCTGTTTTACCGTAAACACTGAAGCCGCGGACGTGATGAGAAACGATTGGGAGGCCTGGCTCAGAGAGGCGCGGCCGGAAAAAGGCGGTCGCAGATCCAACGGACCGACCATAAAGGAGAAGAACGCCTGGCTCTCGAAGCACGACTCGTTTCAGGCCGAACTCGTTGAAGTTGCAGGAGAGAAATTCGAGGCCGGGGACGCCGAGACTGTCGTGTCGGTCCTCAAACGTATTGGATATAAGGTCCTGGATCGCCGGGACATTGAAGTACCCGACGCCAAGGGACCGGCAAAACACCAGGTACGTCTCACCGGAGCGCTTGAACTCCCCTCGGAGTGGAAGATCCGGTCCATTCAGACCAAGCGCACCCAGAGCCGTCCTTATGCCCCCTTCATCACAAGCACGCTGCAGCAGGCGGCAGCCAATCAACTCGGCCTCACAGCCCAGAGCACCATGCGGACCGCCCAAAACCTGTACGAGGGTGTTGCGATCAAGGGTACAGGATCCGTGGGCCTCATTACTTACATGCGAACAGACTCCACTCATCTTTCCGGAGAGGCGGTTGAGGCGGTCCGGGAGCATATCGCCTCGACCTATGGAAAGCCCTACCTGCCCTCCCGCCCGAACGTGTTCACCTCATCCAACAAGTCAGCCCAGGAGGCCCATGAGGCGATACGCCCCACGGACGTCGCCCTCACTCCGGAAGCGGTCCGGGGATCTCTGGACGACCGACACTACAAGCTCTACAAGCTTATATGGGAACGCTTTGTCGGCTGTCAGATGACCAACGCCCAGTGGGACACTTCAACCGTCCTCGTGGAAGGGCCCCTCGATCCGGCACGGTCCAATGACGCTGCGGAGCGGTCTGTGAGTCCCGAGAAAACGGCCGTATTTCGGGCTACCGGGCGCATACTGGTCTTTGACGGGCATTACCGTGTTACAGGCGTACCGAACCAATCCGAGGAGGCCCTGCTTCCAACCCTGTCCGAAGGCCTGAAATTGAATGCTTTTTACATGGAACCGGCTCAGCACTTTACGCAGCCGCCCCCACGATACACCGAAGCAGGCCTGGTCAAGAAACTCGAGACCGAAGGTATCGGCAGACCCAGCACGTATGCCCAGATAATCCAGGTTATTCAGGATCGGAAGTATGTGGAGAAGACCCAGGGAAGATTTTACGCAACCGACCTTGGCGAGGTGGTGACAGACAAGCTTGTAGAGGCCTTCCCCGATATTCTCCAGGTGGGCTACACCCGCGATATGGAGCAGAAGCTGGACGACATAGAGGAAAAACAGGCGGACTGGATTCAGATGCTCCGTGATTTTTACGGCCCTTTCCAGAGGGATCTGGGGGCAGCCTACGAAGGCATGGGTCACGCCAAGGCCGAGACAGAACCGGCCCCTCACACCTGTCCCGACTGCGGAGGGGGCACCGTTTACCGCTTCGGCAAAAACGGCCGTTTTCTAAGCTGCGCCGAGTACCCCAAATGCACCTTTGCAGCACCCATAGACCGCAACGGAAATCCGGTGGAGCCTGAATTGACGGACGTCGCCTGCCCCAAGTGCAGCCGGCCTATGATGCTCCGAAAAGGTCGATTCGGTCCATTCCTCAGCTGTACCGGTTACCCTGGGTGTGACGGCATCCTTAACCTAGACCGTAAGGGAGATGTGGAGCCGCCCAAGGTCCCCCCGCTCCTGACTGACCTGGAGTGTCCCAAGTGTTCGTCACGCCTGAACCTTCGTCGAGGTAAGAAAGGCCTCTGGCTTAGTTGCTCCAAGTTCCCTAAATGTCGAGGCCGGCTGGGCTGGGCCTCACTGAAACCGGAAGTGAAGGAGAAATGGGAAAAGGCCCTTGAACAGCATGAGAAGGCTCATCCCCGACCGGTAATACGCGATATCAATGGGGAGCCCCTTCCCGAAAACCACCGTCCTAGAACCCTTGCCGCTGGAGACGTGGAAGAGGTGAAAGAGCCTTCACCCCACACCACATGACGTCAAGCCGCCGGATCAGAGCCGTATGAGCAAGGCAGGTCCAGTGGAAACCTGAGGACAAAGGCGGCGCCGCTTCTTGGGCCCTGTTCCTTGGTGCTCCAGTAAAGTTCTAAAATTGTTTCCTTCTGACCCTCCTTGATCCAGCAGCCCTTGTCACGAACCTCGACCCACACACACCCGGTCCCCGCCTTTGGAATCGACGTCACTCCCAGTGGACATACGAATGTATCCTCAGGCCTGGAGCGCCTTCACCTCATTGGACAGCACATTCAACACCAACTGTTTTATCTCCTGCTCATCGACAGCATGGACTCCGGTCTCCGAACGAATATAAGCCCTGGCCTCGTTGAGGCCGATACGCTCCAGGATTACCTTTCGGATACGATTCGGCAACGAGGCTTCATAGGAGAAGGGGTCACCAAGCGCCATTGAAGCCACAGGGTCGGGAAGTTGGCCGATCAGTGGGTCCAGCCAGTTAATCAGCAAATCGACCTGCCGGTATCCGAGCTAGTCCAGGCAGTCAATTACTGCCCGGGTATGAACACAACTAGTCATAATGTCCATGAAAACAACCCCAAGCAGTAAAATGGTTATTCCTTTGGCATAGTTTTAAAAACAATAAAGACATATTGACGAAACTATGCATTTATGATCAAATTCGAAACCACTCGAAAGGACATCATTAAACCTAATTAGATATTTATTAAAATTGCAGAAAAACAGGTACATCGCGTCAGATACAGGCAATCGGCTTGCGGAGGAACCATGATGGAGAGTGAAAAAGACGCTACAGTACTACTAGTGGATGACGAGCAGGGCATTCGACAGGTCCTGTCAAGGGCCCTTGAGGATTCATATGAAGTACTCCAGGCCTCGGGCGGCAAGGAGGCGCTGGACATTGTGCGCCAAAATACTGTGGACCTGGTCCTGCTGGACATTCTGCTTCCAGATGTGGACGGCATGATCCTTATCGGAAAGCTCAAGAGCGCAGATCCCTATCTGGAGATCATCATGGTCACCGCGGTCAGGGAGATCAGGACCGCCGTGCAGGCGATCAAGGCGGGTGCCTACGAGTACGTAGTCAAGCCTTTTGTGGTTAACGAGGTCAGAAACGTCATTCACCGCGCACTGGAAAAACGTCGTCTTTCTCGAGAAGTGGCCTGTCTTCGAAGGGAACTGGAGAAGTACAAACCCTTTGAACAGATGGTGGGAAAAGACGAAAAGATGCGTCATATATTTCAGTTCATCTCAACTGTGGCCCGCAATGACGAGACGGTTCTGGTCCAGGGAGAAAGCGGGACTGGAAAGGAACTGGTCGCGCGCGCCGTTCACAATCTTAGTCCTCGAAGGAACAAGCCCTTTACGGTCGTAAATTGTGCCGCTGTACCTCAGACCCTTATGGAGCGGGAGCTTTTCGGTCACAACCGAGGAGCATTCACTAATGCCACCAGCACCATGCCGGGAAAATTGGAGACTGCGGAAGGAGGAACCGTGTTCCTCGACGACATAGACACCATTGACACAGACACTCAGGCTAAACTCCTCCGGGTCATTCAGCACAAGGAGTTCGAACGTCTGGGCGGGAACAAGACAATCCGAGCGGATATACGCTTCATAGCAGCTTCCAACAGGGACCTTCAGTCTTTGATCCAGGAGGGGCGATTCCGTGAGGACCTCTTCTTCCGGCTTAATGTCTTCCCGGTTCACCTTCCTCCTCTCCGCTGCAGGCGAAACGACATACCCCTGCTTGTTAACCACTTTCTTCAACGTTACAGGAAAAACGGGAGGGGCATTCCGACGAGGTTTTCAAAAGAGGCTGTCAACAAACTCATTCGGTATGACTGGCCGGGAAACGTTCGGGAACTGGAAAATCTGGTCCTGCAGGTGTGCACGGTCACTCGCAAGAGTGTGGTCGGCACCGATGATCTTCCGCTCAATCATACTCCTGCCGCGGGGAAAGGCATAAAGCCCTTGAAGGAAGCAATAGAAGATTTCGAGCGCGAATACATCGGCGACGTGCTGGAACAGTTTAACGGATCCCGCCGGAAAACCGCCCAAAGGCTTGACATCCACAGGAACACTCTTCATGCCAAGATCTCCCGTTTAGGACTTTGAAATCAGAACCTTCCCATGGCATGAAGCCAGTGATAGGCAGCTATACCCGCGGAAGTGGATAGGTTGAGGCTGCGAACCCGTCCCCAGATGGGGATCCTAAAACAGGGGTAAAGGTCTTTCACTTCCTGAGGAAGCCCCCGACTCTCAGAACCGAAAAGAAGGCAATCCCCCCATTTGGGGACTGCCTCAGTGTAAAGGGGGCCGGCGTGCCTGCTGAATCCCACAATCCTGTCATGCGCCACATTGGTTTCGAGAAAGATGGAGAAGCTGACATAGTGACGCACATCGATTTCGGGCCAATAGTCAAGCCCGGCCCGCTTGAGGTGGCTGTTGTCCACTCGAAAACCCAGTGGGTGAATCAGATGAAGAGTAACCTCCGCAGCCCCGCAGAGCCTGGCGATATTGCCGGTATTGGCTGGGATCTCCGGCTGATAGAGGACGATGTGAAGGGGTGGTGCTTCCAGAATACGGTGCTTGGTTGGATCCATTACACCCATGGCCGGCGGAAAAAATGAAGAGCCTGCAAATTCCCGCCGAACAGCCTCAGTAAGGTCGAAGTGTCCCGCAGTCCGGACACTGCCAGTTGATTGCACTGCACGTCATACCCCATAGATTTTCCTCCATGCAGTGGTTGCAGATCTGGAAGCCGCACGGGCATGTCCAGCAAAACGGTTGCACCTTTCCGCAGCATGAGCATGCGTACCGGCGAGTTCGGGGCCTTTCTCGTTGTTTTTCCACCATGGCCACAATATAAAGATATTTTAGTTCAAGCAGTTAGACCGAAAGCCTCAAGCAAAAAATGCATTCAGGTGAGATCCCCGGATTATAAAACCGCTCATAATCTCAAAAGATCCAGTAAGGGAGTGGCCTCCCCCTGAGAACTCACCTCCACCCTGGAACGGAAAAGCCCGCAATCCTCGAGGATCCTCTCGGCTTCCCGACGCGCTATCTCAGGCAGGTTGTTCTCGTTGCTCAAGTGCGCAGGTACCAGCACGCCCAGATCCTGGTGTGCCAGAATACGGATAAGATCGGCTGCCTGGTGGTTGGAGAGGTGTCCGTCCGGCCCTGAAATGCGGCGTTTCAAGAAAAGGGGGTACGGCCCCTCATCCAGCTTCTGCACATCATGATTGAACTCGATGATAAGCGCCTGACAACCCTTGAGACGATCCTCAACAACCCGGGTGCTGCGGCCGAGGTCGGTGATAATACCAAGCCGGCAACCGTTGCACGAAACGGCAAGCCCGATTGGATCAGCGGCATCATGGCACTTGGTGAAGGTTTCCACGCGAAGTTCGCCGATGGGGAGTGTTTGACCCGTCTGAATGACCACGGGAGCAGGTATATGGCCCAGGGCCCTCAGCCCCTGCCGGTAAGTGGAGCCGTTTATGTAAACGGGAATTCCCAGCCTGCGGGCCAGAGGTCCGGCGCCTCGAATGTGGTCCGTGTGCTCGTGAGTTATAATCAGGGCGTCAATCTCCGCTGCCTCTACGTGGAGGCTTTCCAGCCGCCTGAGGGTCTCTCGGCAGCTGAGCCCGGCATCTATGAGGACTCTTGTCCGCTCTGTTTCAACATAACAGCAATTGCCTCTGCTGCCCGAGGCAAGCACGGAAAATCGCATGACAAATCCACTTCTGTTTTTCGATTGGTGGACACAAACCGGTGTCAGTGTCGGTTTAACAACTCGACAGCTTACCAGCTATCGTATTCTTCATAATGCCCGCAAAATCAATTGATCCCACTGTGTCCGAACCCCCCGCCTCCCCTGTCCGTATCGTCGAGCTCCGGGAGTTCTTCAAATTCAGCCTGAAAGACCTGATTGATTACCATCTGCCCTATGCGCGCTCCCCTTTGAATGACATAAGGTTCGGAACCCCAGTTGATGAGTACAAGTCCGATCTCACCCCGGTAGTCGGAATCGATAGTTCCGGGTGCGTTGACCATACCGATCCCATGCCTGAGCGCAAGGCCGCTCCTGGGCCTTATCTGGGCCTCGTACCCCTGAGGGATGGAGACAGCTATACCGGTGGGGATCAGGCGGATTTCACCCGGCGGCAGCACAACTTCCTCAAACACGGCGGCGCGAAGGTCCATCCCGGCCGACCCTTCGGTTTCATACCCGGGCAGTGTAAGACCTTCAGATCCCGGAAGGCGTTTGATGCCGATCCTAACACTCCTAACACTCACGGCAGCGGACTTTGCTCTCATTGGAAAGAACAGGCTCCCTCTGAAAGGCTTGAAAATCCTTGCTCCACGGTTTGACTCACGGGGGGGGATCGGGGAAATTAAGAAGCCCGGAGTCCAGGCCGTCCTCTGTAAGCGGACCCAACGTGACCAGTGACACGGCACTGTTGTTAAAGCAGCGCCGGGCAACGCGGATTACGTCCTCGCGGCTGACCTTACGCAGATTCTCGATCAATTCATCGTAACTGATGTACCGGTTGTACACATACTCGTTTTTTGCCATTCGCATCATGCGGGTGTCAGTGCTTTCGGAACCGAGAAGAATTCCACCGACCAAATGCTCCCGCATCATTTCCATCTCATCTTCGCCCACGTCTCCATCCAGGATCCTATTGATTTCGCAGTTGACCACTCTGAGGGACTCGTTTACCCGCCGCGGGTCCGTGGCCAGGTAGACCCCGAGCACCCCCGTGTCAAGGTACGCGCTGAGAAATGAGTATACGACATAAGCCAGGCCGCGCTTTTCCCGGATTTCCTGGAAAAGACGGGAACTCATATTGCCCCCGATTAAGGTGTTGAGCAGCGCGCCTGCAAGCCGGTCTTCGCTGGTGAGTTCGGGCGCCCTCACTCCCATGCAGAGATGCACCTGTTCTAGATCCTTTTCGTGAATAAACGTACCGGACTGCAGGGTAGGGCAGCATTTCTTCTCGACGTCGGAGCCGCTTTCAAGGGGCTCGAACAGAAACTGAAACGACTCGGTCAATCGGTCGTGTTCGATATTCCCGGCGGCCGCGATTATTATACGTTCGGGTGTGTAATAACGGCGTAGATAGTCGAGGATAAGGCTTCTTTCAATGGTGGATACCGTCTCTCCACTGCCCAGAACGCTCATGCCGATGGGATGATCGGGCCAGCAGTGAGCGCTGTGCAGCAAATGGATATGTTCCTCGGGTGTGTCCTCCACCATGCTTATCTCCTGCAGGACGACCTGCTTCTCACGAACTATCTCATTGGAGTCGAAAACCGAGTGAAGCAGCAGGTCCGAGAGGATATCTATGGCCAGAGGAAGGTCCCTGTCCAGGACCCTGGCATGGATGCACGTATTTTCCTTTCCGGTAAATGCGTTGGACAGCCCGCCTATGGCATCGAGATCCCGGGCTATATCCAGGCTCGAGCGCCGGTGCGTCCCCTTGAAGATCATGTGCTCGATGAAGTGGGAGATCCCGTTTTCGGCAGGCATCTCGTCACGAGATCCGACGTCGACCCAGATACCAAGGGAGACGGAACGGACGTGGGGCAAGCGCTCGGAAAGGATTTTTACCCCGTTGTCCAGTACCGTCTTATGATTCATTGTCCAGCGTCTCTCCCAACGCCGCCTTCCTGGATAAGGCAATCCTTCCATTCTTATCGATATCTATCACCTTCACGAGGACCTCGTCACCTTCCTTGAGGATGTCCGTCACCTTGTTAACGCGCTCCTTGTCGAGCTGGGAGATGTGAACCAGGCCGTCTGTTCCAGGAAGGATTTCCACAAAAGCGCCGAAATCCATTATCTTTCGAACTTTTCCCCTATAGAGGCTTCCGATCTCGGCCTCCTGGATGAGTTTCTTGATCATCTCTATAGCCAGCTTCGAGCTTTCGGCGTCATGAGCCGCGATTACAACCTTGCCGGAGTCATCTACATTGACCTTGCACTCCGACAGTGCGGTAATCTCTCTGATGGTCTTTCCCCCCGGGCCGATAACCGTCTTGATCTTCTCCGGGTGAATCTGGATTGTGGTTATGCTCGGAGCGTATGGGGAAATTTCCTTTCTGGACCCGGGAATGGCCTCATTCATCTTGTCCAGAATGTGGAGTCTCGCCTGCCTGGCCTGGGCCAGTGCCTGCTGAAATATCTCCCGGTTAATGCCGTCGATCTTGATGTCCATCTGAAGGGCGGTGATGCCGTCCTTCGTTCCGGTCACCTTGAAATCCATGTCCCCGTAATGGTCCTCGTCACCTATAATGTCCGTCAACACCGCCACCTTGTCACCTTCGGCAATCAGGCCCATGGCTACGCCCGCAACGGCATCCTTGATGGGCACGCCAGCCTCCATCAGAGAAAGAGACCCACCGCACACGCTGGCCATGGAAGAAGAGCCGTTGGATTCCAGGATCTCCGAGACCACCCGTACGGTGTACTGAAACTCATCCTCGTCCGGTATCACGGGCAAGAGCGCACGCCTCGCGAGAGCGCCGTGTCCGATCTCCCGCCGGCCGGGTCCCCCTAACCGCTTTGCCTCGCCAACGGAATATGGAGGGAAGTTGTAGTGCAGAATAAACCGCCTGAAGGAATCCCCAAGGATCGTCTCGATCTTCTGGGAGTCCATCTCGGTACCCAGAGTGGTCAGTACAAGGGCCTGAGTCTCGCCGCGTGTGAACAGGGCCGAACCGTGCACGCGGGGAAGCACGCCCACAATGCACTCGATGCTCCGGACCTCATCAAACGGGCGTCCGTCGATTCGCTTCCCCTCCTCGAGGACCATCCTGCGGACCATCTCTTTTTCCAGGTCGTGAACCATGTTCCTGATCTCACCCGCCCGGTCCGCATAGTTATTGGAAAGCTCTTCCACCACTTTCTTGGATACATCTCCCCGTTTCTTCTGGCGGAGTCCCTTATCGGCCGTGGTGATCACATCCCTGAGTCCCGGCTCGGCCAGCGACTTGACCTGCGAAAGGAGCGGCTCGTCCACGGTGACAGGCGGAAGCACACGCTTGGTTTTCCCTACAGCCTCTTTTAACTGATCCTGCATGTCCAGCATGGGCTGGAGAGACTCATGCCCGAACAGGATGGCCTCGGTCATGTCTTCCTCGGAGGCGAACTCCGAGCCGCCCTCAACCATTACCACAGCGGAACGATTACCGGCGACGATCAGGTTGATGTCGCTCTCCTCCTGCTGGGTGACCGTAGGGTTGGCAATAAAGGATCCCTTGATGCGGCCTACGCGAACAGCAGCGATCGGGCCATGGAACGGGATATCCGAGACCTCCAGAGCCGTGGAAGCCCCGAGAATGGCCAGGACATCCGCCTCGTTCTCCTTGTCTGTGGACAGAACGCTGGCAATGACCTGAGTCTCAAAATGATAGTTGTCTGGGAACAAGGGCCGCAGAGGCCTGTCTATCAGCCGGGCCACCAGGGTCTCGCGCTCGCCCGGCCGGCCCATGTCTCTTCGAAAAAAATTGCCCGGGAACTTGCCCCCGGCATATGACATTTCCTGGTATTCAACAGTAAGGGGCAGGAAGTCAATGCCCTCCCGGACATCTTCCGTTCCTACAACGGTCACGAGAACGACCGTTTGGCCGAGTGTTACGACCACCGAGCCGCTGGCCTGCCTGGCTATGCGTCCCGTCTCCAGGTGGAGAGTCTGATCGTTTATTTCCATGGATACGCTCTTTATCATAGATAAAATCTCCTTTCAGGTGACAATATTCATTACTCGAATACGGAGAATGTACTGGGCCTCGGCAAAGAGCTATCTCCGGATTCCGAGTTCTTTGATAATGCTCTGATAACGCGCTACGTCGACCTTTTTGAGGTAGTTGAGAAGCCTTCGGCGCTGTCCCACCAGCTTGAGCAGACCTCGCCTGGAGTGGTGGTCCTTCTTGTGTGTCTTGAAATGATCGTTCAGCGACGTGATTCGGTTCGACAAAAGCGCTATCTGAACCTCGGGCGACCCCGTGTCCTTTTCATGAAGCTTGAACCGATCAATAATTCCTCTTTTGGCTTCCGGCGTAAAGACCACTTTCATACCTCCTTATGAAATGTAAATGGTGAGCCAGGGCCTCAATTGAATACCCTGATAATTTTAGTGTTTTCCCCGACGCCACACGCACCCGGGGTCATATCGATGACGGCGACCAACTCCCCGTCGCAAAGGAGCTGCAGGTGCCCTACGGCGACTTCCGTCCCCCCCCGCACGGACTGTATTTCCTCACGGGCGGGATGATATCCATTTCGAATCTTTGCAGCCAATTCTTCCCCTATCCGCACCGTCTGCATCTCCGGCAGGGCCTTTCCCAGAGAGATAAGATGGTCCCGCACCAATAACCGTCCCCCGCCGTCATCCAGAAGGCCTGAATCAACCGCATCCTCCACTTTGTGAGAGCCGCTGGCCGTGCGCCTGAGACTGCTCAGGTGGGCACCTGTTTCAAGCACCCTCCCCAGATCATACGCCAGACTCCTGACGTAGGTGCCGGGAGAACACACGACCTCTACCGTCAGCCTGGGCAAGTCCACTGAAAGGAGAGCGATGGCATGCACAACCACCTTTCTCCGGGGCAGTTCCACCTCTGCTCCCTTACGAGCCAGTTTGTAAGCCCTGGTCCCCTGAACCCGCACCGCCGAGTAGGCGGGAGGAACCTGTTCGATCTCACCGATAAAACCCTCCAGCGCCTCCTGCACGAAAGACTCCTTCAAGTCCGGCACGGGATTCTCCTGGACCACCCGCCCCTCGGGATCGTATGTGTCCGTTTCTATTCCAAGGCGGATCTCCGCTCGATATTGCTTCTTGCCTGCCATGAGGAATGGGGAGAGTTTAGTTCCCTGTCCCAAAAGCAGGACCAGAAGCCCCGTGGAAAACGGATCCAGGGTTCCCGCATGGCCCACCTTTTTGGTGCCCGTCAGGCGCCGCACCTTCCGGACTATGTCAAAAGACGTTGCCCCCGTCTCCTTGTCTACAAGAAGGACGCCGTCCTGGAGCCCTTTTCCGTAAGGGATCCCGCTCTTCTCCAACCATGACAATCTACGAAACCTCGTCGTCGAGCTGTTCGGGCTTAAGGGTGTCCAGCAATTTTTCCATTTTCTCGCCGTGCTCGAGCGATGTATCGTGACGAAAATCGAGATCCGGCACATATCTCAGTTCCATTCGCGCCCCGATCTCCTTCCTGATGAAACCCTTGGCGCTCGAGAACCCTTCCAGGGCGTCTTTGGGTACAACATCCCGGCCGAGCACACTGAAGAACACCCTGGCGTATCTGAGATCGTTGCTCATGTCCACACCGGTGAGGGTAACCCCTCTGACGCGGGGGTCCTTAACCCTGTGTTCAATGAGTTCCGCGATTTCTTTCAATAACTGCTCACCGACCCTTGCGGATCGTTTTCCGGCCAGCAAAGCACTCTCCCCGTCAATATGCGCCCGCGCTTCCGGGCTAAGTCACACGTTAAGGATCTCAATATGGGAATCCACAATTTCAGCAAGGTGAAGTGATTCCGCAAAAGCCAGCACGTTGGTGAGCGATGAATCCACATGTCGCCGGTCGTTTCCCACAGTACACACCCCGAGTTCGATCCGCTGCCACAGGTCATTCGAGCCTACCTCGGCCACCGCGGCATTGAAGCGATGCTTGATTCGATCCACGATGCTTCGCACCACTTTCCGCTTTCCTTTCAAGGACCGGTTATCATGGACCAGCAAGACGATTTTGAGCGTGCCCACCACCATAGCTTAAAGTTCCGGTTTGACTTCCTGAATCTCGTAAACCTCGAAGACGTCTCCCGGCTTGATATCCTGAAAGTTCTCCAAACTGATGCCGCACTCGTACCCGGACTGGACTTCCTTGACATCCTCTTTAAATCGCCTCAAAGAACCCACCTTGCCGTCGAAAACAACAACATCGTCCCGAAGCAAGCGTACGTTCGAATTGCGCATCACGTGTCCGTCTGTTACCTTACAGCCTGCAATGGTCCCCACCTTGGGGACATGGAACGTCTCCTTGATGTTCGCTCGGCCTATGACATGCTCTTGATACACAGGCTCTAACATGCCTACCATGGCATCTTTGACATCTTTGATGACGTTATAAATAATGTCATAGTGTCGTATATCCACGTTCTCCCGCTCGGCCACCTCCCTTACTCTCGGGTTGGCACGCACGTTAAAGCCGATAACGATTGCGCCGGAGGCCGAAGCCAGCATGATGTCCGTTTCAGTTATCGCCCCGGTGGAGGAATGTATAATCTTGAGTTTGACCTCATCGGTGGACAGCTTGAGAAGAGAATCCGAGATAGCCTCGATGGATCCCTGCACATCGGCCTTGATAACGATGTTCAGTTCCTTTACCT
>CAZEIA010000023.1:0-27699 GCA_964512335.1 uncultured Desulfobacterales bacterium | reverse complement strand
AAGCAGCGGTAAGTAATTCTGTCGGTGTCATGGGCTCTTCTACCTCAGACCTTCCGCCGGCGAGGTGATTCCCGCGCTTTCCGAACAAGGGGTGCACGGCCAAGGTTTACCTAATGTTTACTGTGGACCGAAGTTAATCACGCCTCCAGGCGCTCCAACCCCGACCCGCCATTTGTGATGACCGAACTCATGTCCCCCGCTCACAGTCCTTTCCTCAGGGAGGAATACCTCCTGGAAAACAGATCCGTTCCCTTGTTTCGATTCGAACACCTCGCCCGGCAGACCAGCCTGGAACATGCAGTCTTTACACGACTGGGGGGTGTGAGCGAACACCCCTGTAGTTCTCTTAACGTGAGCAGCCAAACGCCCGATCAGCCGGCATTCGTGCGGGCCAACCTTGAACTGATCCGCTCGGCTGTCGGGGCGGACCGCCTTATCACCCTTAACCAGGAGCACGGCGGTGAAGTGATTGCCATTAGGAGGGAGGGCCATGATCGGCTTGGAGAACCTCTGAAGGGAGACGCTCTTGTAACGGACATCCCCGGTCTGGGCCTTGTCATCAAACAGGCGGACTGCCAGGCCGTGATTCTATATGATCCGGTCCGCCGCGTGGTTGCCAATATCCACTGCGGGTGGAAAGGCCATACGGCCAACATCCTCGATAACGCCGTTAAATGCATGCAGAGGGTTTTCGGTTGCAGACCGGCCCACCTGCTTGCAGGAGTTGGGCCTTCCCTCGGTCCGTGCTGCGCTGAATTCAAGGGGCACGAAGAGATTTTTCCCCGCTCCTTCCGCGCCTTCATGATCGGGCCGAACCACTTCGATCTCTGGGCCTTGAGCATGCACCAGCTGACGTCGGCGGGCGTAGAGGCTTCCCGCGTGGCGCTTTCCGGGGTCTGTACCCGGTGCAGGACCGATCTCTTCTTCTCCTATCGAGGAGAAGGGGTTACGGGCCGTTTTGCCACCGTAGCCATGATACGGAAGTGAAACCGCCGGTTATACACCGTGGCACAGTGAGCAGTTTTAGTCGTGGGTAAAGCGCAACTCCCCGGTCTTGTCTCCCGAACGTATCTCAACGCTGTCCCGTTCAATGTCGGTAACGGAAGCATCACCGATGGATCCGCCCACCCGGACTATATTTCCATTAATCACGGCGAATCGGCCTTCCGGATTCTTGGACCATACGATCGCCTCCAGTCGAAACCCTCTCGTTTCAAGTGTGCGGGAGCTTCCAACGGTGCCGGCGGCCGAAACACGCTCCTCGGGCCGGGGCGAAGCCACGGATTCACGGACGGGAATTACGGCAGGGGAGGCTGATTCTGTGCGAGGCGATGCGGTTTTGGCTGAGGGTGAAGAAGAAGAAGATGTGCCCGTTGTCGCCTTGGAATCAGAAGGGGGAGGTTGCGTTTCGGAAGGAGGGCTCTGGGCCACAGTCGATTCCGCTTCGGACCGGACCGGCGGGGCGGTTGCCTCGGGCTGCCCGGGCTTGGAATCGGTTTTTACAAGCCTGACCGCACTCTCTTTCAACAGTTGCCGATGACCGTAAAACAGCCACCCACCGGCACCCGCTAAAACTGTAAGGCAGACGACGACCGCGAACGCACGAAGCCACCAGGAACGCTTGGCCTGTCTTCGAATGGTATCCTCGGAATCGAAACGACGGGACCAGGATTCCGTGTCCCTGGCCTCGGCCCGGCCCTCCTCGGCTTTTTTGAGGGCCTTTAGTATTGAACTCACGGATGGCCCTTTCCCTTCACGACATACGTTTGAGATGTCAAACCCTTGAACTGCGGGATGGACGGTTATGCTCCGCGCCCATCCATATCACGAACCCCGTCCTTGGAATCCCCTTTTGAAGACTTTGAGCCGCGCGTTTCGGTTTCATTAACAACAATGTGCGGGATCCTCAGCCCCTCTTTTTCATTGTAAAGGACGATCTTCGTAACCGGCCCCACTATACCGTCAACCGTGATGTTGTTCCGCTTCTGCACAGCCTTGACCGCGTCCCTCACCGGCTCATCATAATAGGGAGTTATTTCAATGTTATTGAATCCTATGTCCTGAAGGAGCATCTTCAGGGCGATGACGGACTCCCGGCCCGCTCCCGGCGGAATCGTTCCCTCGCAGTTGAGGAAGTTCTTCCAGAACACATAGGCCTCGCCCGTCCACCGCGAGTGAAGAATCTCGCTCCCGGCCCTAATTACATCTCCGCTGTCGTTCCCGCCCATGAGAGTGACCTCATCGCCGCTGACACCGCTCAAGGTCACGTACCTCGGGACCACTGCTCCCGGGAGGGACAACCGCAAAACCGCCGGAACGTTCAGCTTCTTCAATAAGTCCAGATCCGCCCGAACCATGTTGGCGCGGAGCCCGTTCTGCCTCGCCGCAAACTGAAAGGCGTCCGCGCTCTGACTCATTTCGTCCAAGTAAGGACTCATGACAGGTGTCTGTGTCCACAGGTGCAAAACGGCCCTGAGCGCAGCTCTGCGGGAGGTCAAGGCGTCCATTCCGGTAAGAACCCTGTCAAGGGCCTCCGGTGTTTCCACAATGATCAACGGGGGGTCGTTTTCAACGGCTCTATCCTTAACCATCCGCTCATTTTCCAGGCTGTCAAGGGCGGACTTCGCCGCTGGGGCGGTGTCTTTCTCTACAACAACGGCTGTATCGACCCCTGTTCCGGCAACCTCGGGCTTTTCAGCAGGTGGGGGGACGTGCAAAAGCATTGCGGCCGGACTCGAGACTTCGACACCTGTTTCTTTTTCCCTCACCTCCAGGAAATAGAATCCCGCGGCTGCTACCACCATGACCACCGCTGCAAGCCCCACCAGGGGCCGCAGAGGCAGTTCGAAGCCCATGCGCTTGATTGCGCGCCGATCGGCCAGTTCACGCACTGCAGATCGCGCTATTCCTGCAGTCACTCTCCTGCGATTGAGCCCGAATGCCGTTAACAGGGCCCGGTCACATGCGATGTTGATCAACCGCGGGATTCCACCGCTGTATCGGTAAACAGTGCGAATCGCCGGCACTGTGAATCGGACGACTTCATTGCGGGAAGCAACTCGCAGCCGATGGAGGATGTACTCGCGGGTCTCACGAAAGGACAGTGGGGAAAGGTGACAACTCAGGGTGATCCGCTGGCCGAGCTGCCTCAGGTCATGGGAGTCGAGCATATCTCCCAGTTCAGGCTGTCCCACCAGTATGATCTGAAGCAGTTTGCTCGTAGTGGTCTCGAGATTGGACAGGAGCCGGAGCTGTTCAAGAACGTCTTTGCTCAGGTTCTGCGCCTCGTCAATGAGCAGTATGACCTTCCGGCCCTCCGCCATTTTCCGGAGCAGAAATTCGTTCAGGGAATCGATCAGGCCCTTGATATCGTCGGCACTCGATTCGATACCGAACTCATCGTTGATCGCCTTCAGCAGGTGAATGGCGTCCAGCTTCGGGTTGAAAATAAACGCGGCTTCGGTGCCCTCTTCACTCAGGCTCTCCAGGAAGGCGCGGCAGAGGGTCGTCTTGCCGGTACCCACCTCGCCGGTGATCTCCACGAACCCGTCTCCCTGGCTGATGGCGTAAGCCAGGTGCGCAAGGGCCTCCTCGTGACCCCGGCTCAGGTAGAGGTAGGCCGGGTTGGGCACCAGCTGAAAAGGTCTTTCCTTGAAACCGAAGAAGTTCTTGTACATGGGAATGCTTGAGTTTCCGTTTCGTCGAATTGCTATGCCTTGCCGACTCCCCTTCCGGGCTTCGGGTCGGCATAGTGCTTGTGATGAGCCTTCAGCCAGTTCTCTATGGCTCCCTTGTCATGGCTCAAGTCCACGCGAAGGATCCGCTTATTGGGTGTGTTGGGCCCCTTGTACACATAAAGCCTGGCCTTGCGGGAAAGCCGGACCGAGTAAACGTCCTCCACCCCCTGGTATTTGTGGATGTTCGCACCACGGGATGTCATGGTGTCCCTGTCGAACTGGACAAGCTCGTTCACGAGGTTGGAGAAGATATCATACTGCTTGTAGTAAATGGTCTCCAAGTCCTCAATGGCGTAATCGGTCATCTCGGAGTTCTTAAGGATGTTGCCGATAATTCTTTTCAGGCTCTCAAAGGCCTTTTTCCCTTCAGCGCCTTCAAGCCGCTCCCGGATCTTGTCCCTATCCTCCTCAACACGCTTCATCTCCTCTTCCAGGAGAGCCTGGTAGTCCAGGTGTTCCTGGATCCACTTTTCCAGTTCGGCTACCTCACGGGCCTCGTGCCCGCTCCTGCCCACGTAGAAGTCTATCATCTTGATGAGCTGTCCACCGGAGACCGGTTTGGGAATGAAGTATGTGTTCGAAAAGCTCTCCGCTTCCCGGATAGCCTCCGAATCCATGCCCGTAAGAAGGATGATGGGAACGTAAGGCACCTCCTCCCGAATGAACGGGATCACCTCCAGGCCGGACAGGCCTGAGTCCTTAAAGTGAATATCCAGGAGTATGACGTCGATCGAGTCATCGGTCGTCTTCAGGTATTCCAGGAGGTCCAAGGGAGCGTAAAAGGATTTGAACCCCTTCAGCACCTCGTTCCTCTCCAGGTAGAGGCGAATGGTGTGATGTACCTTTTCCTCGTCGTCGGCCAGGACGACAAAATAGCCTTCCGACATGTTTTCTCAGGCTCCTCGAGTTCGGTAATTATCCTGCTGCAACGGACCCTCATCAATCGGCATCCTCAGGGTCACTCGGAACCCCTTGCCGTGTTCCGTGACTACATTATCTCCCCGGACGGTGAACCCCATGCGCTCGGAAAAAAACTTCACGAAAGTTGTCCCCAGTCCATACTCCTTTTTCTTGGAGGAAGGAATCGGTTCCCGGAATATTTTGTTCAGGTGCTCGTCCTCCACCCCACCGCCGTTGTCGGTCACCTCCAGGATCAATGACCCGCCATCCCCGCGCAGGGCCATCGAGAGGTAAGGCCGAAAGGCCCGATATGCGTCGAAATCCCTTCGCATCAGGTCGATCTGCCTGAGTTCAATGGCCTTCTGGGAGTTCTTGACCAGATTTCTCAAGATCTCCAAGAGCTTGTATGGATCGCATTGAACGCGTCGCCCG
This sequence comes from uncultured Desulfobacterales bacterium, assembly GCA_964512335.1. GTDB lineage: Bacteria > Desulfobacterota > DSM-4660 > Desulfatiglandales > HGW-15 > JAIPEI01. The sequence goes on along the minus strand of CAZEIA010000023.1, from coordinate 22,630 downwards.
CTGAAACCGTTCAGGCCCGACAGATTAATATCCAGTTCGTATCTATTGCGTAAAGATTCCAGATCGGCTGATATCGCCTCATTTACCGTTCCCCCGAGGGTTTGCACGTCCAGGAGTACCGGATCGAATGTCAGCTTTTGCTCCAAATCCTTGAGGTGTTTCAGAATCGCTTCCTGAAAAGGCTCAATGATCCGGCTGTAGAGGTCGTTCTCCTTGCTCTCGGGTAAATCATTGACGATATTGTGGATCTGTGAACGCCAAGCCCCCTGTAATACCAGTAGTTCGTCCTTTGCGAAATTGGACTGGGCCACCACGTCCTGAGTGATTTTTCGCTCCGTGACCAAGAACTCCAGAAGCCTTGTCCTTTCCTTTTCTTCCTTGGTTTCCAAGGCCAGCCTCGCACGCGCCTTGTCGGCCGGAGACTGGAACAGGACCATTAAAAGCATAAGGATGACGAAGCTTATAGAGATTATGATAAAAGACCGGCTGAAAAAAAGGGAGACATAAAGGGTACCTTTGTCGAAAAGCGGCTTGGCATAGACGAAAGTAAAAAAAAGGTTGAAAAAGGTGACATATACAAAGGCCGCTTTTCCACCCAAAAGCCAGGAAAAAAAAAGACTTGAGACCACCAGACCGAAGGCGAACAAGACATAACGCTGCTCGTCCGCCACCACGCGGTCAAAGACAATAAAGCCAGTCACATAAACAATAAACAGGGCAAGTGTCAGGAGGACGAATCGCTTCCTGGATGCGATGAGTTCGGTGAAAATTCTTTCATAACTGCTCGGTTTCATGGGTTCGAAGCAACCCCGCCTGAGTAACCGTCCAATGACCCAGTTTATTGGCTCCCTGTCCAAACGAACAGTTGGAAGATAATGGATTTTCGGGTACTTGTCAACGCCCACATTGCCACCCACACGGCTTGGCAGCCGTTTCCTTCCAGCCCTCGAGCGACAGGAAAACAGGGGCAGTCTCTCAGCCTTCCCCCCACCTCCCGTGGATCGCGGCGCCACAGAATCCGCACCGGCCGTCCTTTATCACGAAATCGCCCAGAATATACCCCCTCCTCTCAACAAGCATTCGGCCGCACTCGTGGCAGTAGGTGTGTCCACCCTGGTGGCCGGGGACGTTGCCAATGTAGACGTGGTGAATCCCTTCGCCCCGAGCAATCCCGCGGAATTGCTCCAGCACGGCCACGGGTGTGGGCGGGAGCCTGGTGAGCCGGTAATGAGGCTGAAACCGGGTAAAGTGCAAAGGATAGTCAGGACCCAGTTCCTCCAGGATCCACCCGCACATTCTTTGAATCATTTCGGGGTCGTCAACGTATGTAGGTACTACAAGTGTCGTTATCTCCATCCAGACCCCATGCTCGTGAAGGGTCTTGAGCGTCCGGAGAACCGGAGCGAGCCTCCCTCCGTTAAGGCAACGGTAAATTCGGTCCTCAAACGACTTCAGGTTGATGTTGGCACCGTCGATAAAGGGGGTGAGCCTCAATAGCGGTTCCGGATTTATATAACCGTTGGAAACGAGTACGTTGCGGATGCCGGACTCCCTCGCCAGGCGCGCCGTGTCGAACATGTATTCGTAGAACGTGACGGGCTCGGTATAGGTATAGGCTATGGACTGTGTCCTTCGACGGACGGCCTCGCGGACCGCCTCATCGGGAGAAAGTTCGACGTGCCTCACGTCCTCCGGCCTTTTCTGAGAAATCTCCCAGTTGTGGCAGTTCAGACAGCGCAGATTGCACCCGGTGGCGGCGATGGAGAAGACCGGCGTGCCGGGAAGAAAATGGTTAAGGGGTTTCTTCTCGATAGGATCAACGTGGACTGCACAGGGGTTGCCGTACGTCAGGGACCAGAGCTTTCCCTCTATGTTTACACGCGACCTGCAGACACTGCGGTCTCCCGGTTCCAGGATGCAGTGATTGGGACAGAGCCCGCACTCCACTGTCCGGCCATCCGAGGCGTAATCAAAGGCCTCGACTGACCACCTCCATGCCGTGGCCGGGCCGTCCCCCTTGAACACCTGCCCCTCGATGCTTCCCTCGCACTGATTCCTCTTCGCCGCAAAAAGGGGACCGGCGCACAAAAGACCCGGGATGCCCAATCCCAGGGTCCTTAGAAACTCCTTTCGCGTCATGGACAGCTCTCTCGCGAAGCCATGGAAATGCGACCAGGACCTTTTTCCACAAAAAACCAAAACAACCTCCTTGGAGCCACCACTGTCGTCGGAGTTCCTTTCTTCATAAGACGAACGAGCCTTTTAAGGTGCTCTTGGCGTCTTTGCGTCTTAGCGAGAAATCAATGTCTTGATTTTTCTGTTTTAGCCCGTTAACGCGGCTCTAAACCGATCCGCGTGGTCTGAATAATAAAGTCATGTTACTCAATATCTTTACCAGAATCAAAACAACGGCGGCCGCCTGGAGGCCCAGAAGGGGTATCAGGATTGCCCCGACCACAAGCGTGCCCACAGCGGCCCCTGTCAAATCGGCCGCCAGGCAGCTGGCCGCAGGACTCCTGTCTTCGCCTATAACCTCGGTGGCCGAAGGGAACTGGAAGCCACAAAAAAAAGAGAAAACAAAGCCATATGCAAGGAACCAGGACGCATGAATATTTCCACCGATAAAACGTATCCATATATAGAAAGAGGCCAGACAAAATACCATAATCAAGTCGGAAGCCAAAAGTTTGCCAACGCCCCTTTTTCTCAGCAGGGCACCGAAAAACGCGCCGGGAAGCAGGCCCGCAAGAAAGGCCGTCACGATGGCCCCGATCTTCAGGTAGACATAGCCGTGGAGGACCTGAAAGGAAAAAATCACCAGCATTTCAGCCCCCATGGCCGCAAAGCCTGTGGTGAAGAGCACGAACTCCTCCCGCTTCAGAAAGACCAGGTAGATCAAGGTAAAGACTACCAGGCCAACAAGAAACGGGCGGGGGGAAGTGCCGTGCAGTAGAAACCACTCAAGAAAAACAAGATTTATAATAGTGGGCTGAAAGTCCGTGTTCACATGCTCGCGCTCATGGACCGCGCTCTCGAGCATGTCAACCCTCTCCTTGGTTGCATCCCCCTTGTAATAGTCTTCTATGTATACGGTTTTAATATATTTTTTGTCAAGCATTCCAGGGATGTCCCTTGACATAGGACCGTTACCGCACAGAAAAAACGCGCGGGTCCCGGGAATCGCCAGGACATGGCTGAAATGCAGGCGGGCCGTGCCCGCAATGGAAGAGATCTTTCGACGCATGAGGTCCGTCAGGTGATTCGGGTAGTACTCCAGGCTGAAACAGAGGACCCCCTCCTTTGTCAACCTCTCACTTGCCATGAGGAAGAACTCATCCGTGAAAAACCGGTTCAACTGAAAGGTGTCCGGATCGGGCAGGTCAAGAATAATGGCATCATAGCGCTTTTCCGTGGTCCGGATATAATGTCTTCCATCGGTATTCTTCACAGAAACGCCCGGGTATGGGTTGAGCAGACCGAGCTCCCGCGCGTTTCTTGTCAAATTCGGATCCAGTTCCACGTAGTCCACGCTCTTTGGGTTATGCTTACGCACTTCCTCCAGCGTTCCGCCGATTCCCCCGGATACCAGAAGTACGTTTCCGACGCTGTGGAGCTGGCTCAGGGTGTAGTGGACCTTCTCTTCGGCGGAGGCTATGTCGGATCCGGACGGCAGCGGTACCCCCGATTCCCAAAAAATATATTCACCGTTTTCCTCCGTCACCACGATTCGGCCGTAAGGCGATTCATCATAACGCACGATCTTTCCGAACTCCCGCTCGAGGCTTCTTACCTCGAACCCCGGACTCAATCCCAGGTAAACGAAGACGCAGACAGGCAAGAAAAGGGCGGTGGAAAGAAGGGTTCGACGCATTGATGCCAGGAGAGCCAACCCAACGGCAATAAGCAGGGAGGAGGTGAGGACCACGATGGTGAACGGCTTCAGCCAGTAGACGAGAAAGAAGCTGAATAACACGCCGCCCACGATGTCCCCGATGCTGTCCGTAATGTACAGCCCGCCCGAACTGAGGGGGCGATCCTCTCCTCTAAGCACCCCCAGGGCACAGGGCAGAATGAAACCGACCATGAGGCAGTAGGGCGCAGTGGTGATGAGCACATAGCCGAAGATGGCATAAAAGCCAGGGGAACTGCCGTGAAGAAACAGCTCTTCCCTGCCCCACCTAATCGCGAGCAGTTGCAGCAGGGGCCACAGACCGAGCACCACACACATGAAGCCGTAGAGACCCGGCCCCGGCTGCTTTAAAGGCTTGGCGGCCAAGCTCCCGAGGCCCGTCAGCAAAAGCCAGCTGAAAAGAACCAGTGAGATGGTGATCTCGTTTCCGTGAAACTGGGAAAGGAATTCGCGGACAGTGAGAAGCTGGACAGGGACCGTGGAGATCCCGGCTCCAATAACCGTCCAGATAATGAGGGGGCGTAGCTGGCGCATTCGAAGCCCGCGTTGGAGTCCCGGCCGGTCCGCAAGCCTACTCTTCGAAGGCCTGGACCTCGTAGGTAAAGACCTCCAGCGGCTCCTTCCTCCAGGCGTCTCCGTCGAGACCGGCCTTCAGGCAGAGATGGGTGAGAAACTCGTTCTTGTCTGGAAGCTGCTCCCAGACCTGCGGAAGAAAGGTGGACTGCCTCATGCCTTTTCGAATGATCACACCGTCCACACCGGGCTTCAGCTTATTCAGGAGGTCCTCCGGCGTCTCATAGGGTAGGGGGCGGGGATCCGACAGGATGGAGACTTCCACGCGGACCCGTTCCAACTCCTCCGCAGTGAGGGGTCTGAATCGAGGGTCCTCAAAGGCTGCGCTGAGGGCGTTTTTCTTTACACCTTCCCAAACGGACTCACTCGGGATTATGTGACCAATGCATCCCCTCAAGCCCCCGTTCATGGTGAGGGTAACAAAAGTCCCGCGCTTATCATAAAACTTAGAAGGGATATCCATCCCCTCCTCCTCAGGGGTTCCGACCCCCAAAAGCTCCGCCTCAATCGTTCTCCGGGCAAGAGTGATGAGCTCTTCACCTTCCTCCCTGGTCAACCGGTCATTTTCCGTCATCGGCCCCTCCTCTTGTTGGATCGCGGGCCGGGGACCCTCCCCGAATTCAACCCCTCGGTCCGTCATCTCTCCTGAGCCCCAAGCCGGGCTCAAGACGAGCCAGGCGAAAAGGATACAGCACGCCACGGCCCTTGGGTCACATACACCGGACAGCTGAAAAACCGGCGGGGCTACGGGATTTTCTTTGTTTTGTCTTTTGTGTGCAATTGAGCGTCGTCGAAGATCCATTAACGCCATGTTATTAAGAATTCCCTTCCATTTCAACGGGAATCGACCATGGACATGCAGAGCCGCTTTCGCCTCGCCTGCTGAATATCTTCGGCGCAAAATCGATCAGGCGCATTTCTCGATGCTACCCTTTTTTCTTAATCTCCGCGATCTCCTCGGCGCTCAGGACTTTGTCAATGTCCAGAAGGATCTTGACAGCCCCTTCCATCTTGGCCATGCCGAGGATATATCCAGTGTCCAGATTGGCGCCGAATGAGGGTGAATCCTCGATATCGCCTCCCTTTATGTTCATCACCTCGGATACGGAATCCACCACAATGCCGGTCTGCACCGTGCCGGTCTCACCGGAGATCTCAACCACGATTATGCAGGTCCTCTCCGTGTAGTCAATCTCCTCCATGCCGAATCTCAAACGAAGGTCAACGACCGGAATGACCTTGCCTCTCAGGTTAATCACACCCTTGACAAATTCAGGTGTCTGGGGGACCGGGGTTATCGGCATCATCCCTATTATCTCCTTAATCCTGAGGATGCCGATACCATACTCCTCCTCCGCCAGAGTGAAGGTGAGATACTTTCCTTCCCGCTCGGCCTTGCCTTCCAAATCATCTTTAACCGCCTCTGCAACTCCTCTCATTCCAACACCCTCCCTTTCTTGAATCGAGGTTTAATCATCCCTTATTGTGTTCATCCAGCACATGCCGGATGGTGCACAGCATTGATCCTATGTCATAGGGCTTACGAATGAAGCCGCATGATAACCCCTTAAGCATGGCCTCGTCTTTTGAGGGGGAATACCCGCTTGCAATGAGAACCTTGGCCTCCGGATTTATTTCGACAATGTTCTTAAGACACTTGCTTCCGCCCATTCCAGGCATGATCAGGTCCAGGATAACCAGGTCGATGCGCCCGAAGTGCTTATTGTATGCAGCCAACGCCTCTTCGCCGTTACCGGCTATCAGGACTTCGTACCCGAATTTCTCGAGAATCTCGCGTCCAAGATCCCGGACGCTTCCGTCGTCATCGACCAGCAGGATCAATTCGTCTCCGCTCGGGAGCGGGTCCCGGACCGGAGCTGCCTCCTGTGGAACCCGGTCCCACGTCGCCGGGAAATACACGTCGAACGTGGTCCCTAGGCCGGGTTCGCTCTCACAGATTATGAGGCCCTGGTGGTTTTTTACGATGCCGTATACCATGGCCAATCCCAGACCGCTGCCTTCCCCGACATTCTTGGTGGTGAAGAACGGTTCAAACAAGTGTTCCATAACTTCCGGATCGATCCCGTGGCCCGTGTCCGAAACCCTGATCCGAACGTGCCTGCCCGGATTCGCGCCCATGTGCCGATCGCAGAAGTCTTTATCCAGATCAATGCTGCGAGTCTCTATCCTGAGGATGCCTCCGTCGGGCATTGCGTCGCGCGCATTCAGGGATAGATTCATAAGGATCTGTTCGATCTGCGCGGGGTCCACTCTAACCGCAGACGGCGGCTCTTCCAGGCCTAGTTCAAGTTTGATCATTTTCGGAATGGTCCTCTCCAGAATACGGTGAATGCTCAGGACAATGCTGTTCACGCAGGCGGGGCCTGAGTTCCTCTTCACCCTGCGGCTGAAAGTAAGAAGCTGTTCCGTAAGTTCCGATGCGGAACGGGCGGCACACTGGATCCCCTGGAGTTCCTGGTAGTCTGAATCGCCTTTCATTTTTCGAAGAAGCAGGAGGTCCGCATACCCTCCGATCGCCTGAAGGAGGTTGTTGAAATCATGTGCGATGCCGCCTGCCATTGTCCCGACCGCCTCGAGCTTCTGGGCTCTCAGGAGCTGGGCTTCCAGACGTCTCGTATCGGTTACGTCAATTCCCACTATAAAATAAGAATCCAAAGACCCGTCTTCTTTGAATATCGGAAATCCTTGCCAGTGGATCAGGAAATCGCGGCCGTCGGAGGATATGACCTTGCTCTCGACTTGTGCCGGGCGACTCCGTAACACAACCTCCTCGAACATGTCGGCTACGGCTTCCCGATCCGATTCCGGAACAAAGGTGGACAGGTAGTCGCATCCCTCCACATCTTTCCGAGCGTATCCAAGCGCTTCAAGCATGGCTCTGTTCACCATGAGGATTCGCCCTTCCCCGTCAATTCTAACTATGAAGGAGGGAGAACCCTGGATAAGGGCGCTTGTGATCTCCCGCTCCACTAGCAGGGCCTCATTGGTCTTCGCAAGATCCGTTATATCGGTTGCGATCTCCACCACGCCGATGGGCCTGCCGGCATGATTTCGAATAACACGGCCTACACGCCTCCATGCTCCGCCGTCTCCGGTGACGTGTTCCCTGATCCCAACAACATCCTCGTCTCTCTCCATGGGACAGTCCCCGCACGGTGTCGTCCGACCTTGCCATGCCTCGTAGCAGTGCATACCTATCAATTGATGGCGATTGATTCCGAGAAGACGTGAGGCTGCGGTATTCGCCCAGAGAATGCGCAACGACCCGTCGTTGTAAGAAATAGCGTCCGGCAGGCTGTCCAGGATTGTCTCCTTGCGGCCCGATGAATGGCTCAATACGGATTCGAAGCGCTTCTGTTCGATAAGGGCTTTCTCTATGCCGGCCAGGCGTTCCTGGAGTTCTAAATGGAGCGGAGGGGCGTCTATTGTGCGCTGATGTCCGTCATTAATAGCCATGCGTCAGCCCGTTCGAGGGGAGGGTTACATACAGCAAGCGTTCACAGGAAAATGGTTTTCCGTGTTTTGGAATTAGCAGAATTCATGCCTAAACCTGGGGCCAGAGAACAAAGAAAGCAATATCAGCAGCTTGGCTTCAGAGCACGTCCTTCATTTCCGAAGCTCGATGCATACCGGCCGCCTTATGGGCACGATCTGTCAAAAGCTTGACTACATTTGTAAAACTGTATTAGCTGTTACGCTGGTGGGGTAAGAATCACAGCCCTTAAGAAAAGGAGGCTCGATGGAAAGTGTGAAAAAACGGGCGGCCCGGGCACAGGCCGTTTATGAAAGCTTGGATCCCATGTATACAAGGGCCAAAACCGCTCTTCGCTTCAAGAACGCCTTTCAATTGCTCATCGCCACCATCCTGTCCGCACAGTGCACGGATAAGCAGGTCAACCAGGTGACCCCGAAACTCTTCCGCAAATACGGAAATCCTGAGGATTTTGCTTCCGCATCGGACGAAATACTTCAGGAAGACATCCGACCGACCGGCTTTTTCCGCAACAAGGCAACGTCAATCAAGAGATGCAGCCGGGCCCTGCTGGACATGTACGACGGAGAGGTTCCCGGCACCATGGAAGAACTTCTTCAACTGCCTGGAGTAGGCAGGAAAACGGCAAATTGCGTCCTGGGGGCTGCCTTTGGGGTGCCGGGCGTTGTAGTGGATACCCATGTCAAGAGGTTGGCGCTTCGGCTCGGTCTGACCGAAAACCAAAACCCCGACAAAATCGAAAGAGACATAGAGGTCCTGCTCCCCTCGGAGAAGTGGCGAAGATTTTCAGACATCCTGATCTACCATGGCAGGGCGGTGTGCAAGGCGCGAAAGCCCGACCACGAAAACTGCGCAGTTCGCCGGGTGTGCCCCTCGGCGGACCTCTGATTCGGTTTTATATCTCCCTCGATTTCGATCCCGAAGGAACCAAACTGGACGCTCATGCTTCGCGCCAGCGCTCCTTGTTACAATGCTTATGAAAAAGCTTACTGAGGAGGGACCTGTGGGGTGCCGGGATCAGGCGGGGTAATGAAACTCCGCCTGAAGAAAGGTGTGGTCCGAAGGTTTCTCCAGGAGCCTTGCCTCTATGTCGATACGGGCGGCGATGGAGGTCTCGGCCAGGGGCGTGGTGGCTAGTATGTAGTCGATACGCCATCCCAGGTTTCTCTTCAAGGCGTTGGGGATGCGGTAGTCCCAAAAGGTGTAAAGCCCATCTCCGGGCTCGTGTTTGCGCAGGACGTCCACAAGGCCCCAGTCCATAAATTCCCGAAGAATCGCCCGCTCTTCCGGGTGAAAGCATACCTGGCCGTCGAGTCCTTCAGGGTCATGCACGTCCCTGGGTTCGAGCGCAACGTTGAAGTCGCCCGTCATGAGCAGGGGGGTTCCCGGGTCATACAGGGACCGGATATGCTCCAGGAGCAGCCTGAGCCATCGGAGCTTTTTTTGAAACCGCTCGGTCCCAACGGCATATCCCTGGGGGACATACACATTTACGAACCGAACGGGGCCGGTCTCGAGGCTCATGAACCGCGCCTCCTCGTCAGGCCCCTGATCGCCCAGATCGACCCGTACATCTTTTAAAGGAAAACGGGACAGCACAGCCACCCCGTTATAGGACTTCTGTCCACGATACGCTACGTGGTATCCGGCCTCCTCGAACGGCCCGGCCGGAAAATCCTTGTCCTGAACCTTGGTCTCCTGAATGCCTAGAATATCAGGACGTTCCCGTTTCAGCCATTTGAGGACAATACCCTGTCGGGCGCGGATGGAGTTGGCGTTGAATGTGGCTGCTTTGAGTGTCATGGCAATGAGGGCAATTCATGGCCCCGGGCTTGGATTACGAGCATTGTTCCGGCAAAGGTGTGCACAAGGCCTCTACCGTATACGACTGCCGGGCACGCCCCTCTCGTCCGGCATTAGAAGGTGCACGCCGGAATCGTCTTCAGCTGCTAAAATCATGCCCTGGGACTCCACGCCCATGAGTTTTGCAGGTTCGAGGTTGGCAAGGAGAACAACCTGCCTGCCCACGAGTCCCGATTCCTTATAGTACCCCTTTATTCCGGCAACAACGGTTCGCTCTTCTCCAATATCCACTGTCAACTTCATCAGCTTCTTGGATTCGGGGATGTCTTCGGCCCGAAGCACCGTGCCTACCCGAAGGTCGAGTGCCTGAAAATCCTTGAAAGTAACCTGTGGTCGCCGGGATTCGCCCTTCACGGCCTTTTCCGAAGATTTTGTTTTTTCCTCGGGCTCCCCCCTGGATTTGGGACCTCCCGCTTTCGCCCCTCCCATCTCCACCCGTGGGAATAGTTGCAGGGCCTTGCCGAAACCGCTCCGGCTTCCACTTCCCCAGTCCCTCAAGTCTTTCAGGGTGAGTTCCCGGCCGATTTTCTTCATCCCGAGCATTCCTTGAAGGGCCTCGGCCGTCTCCGGCATAAAGGGCCAGATGAGCCCGGCGACAATCCTGAGAGGTTCGATCAGGTGATACATAACCGTGGCCAAGCGATCTCGATCGGACTTCGCCAGAACCCAGGGGGCTGTGGTATCTATGTACTTGTTGAGTTTGCCTATCAAGTCCCATACGGCCATAAGCGCCTTGTGAAAACCCAGGGACTCCATATGGCGGACATAGACATCGATAAGGCCCTGTGCCGCCGCCCGTAGTTCGTCGTCTCCGGTCCCGGCTTCTCCGGGATCGGGCAGGTCCCCCTTGAAGTACTTTCCAACCATGGTAAGAGTCCGGCTGACCAGGTTACCCAGATCGTTGGCCAGGTCCGCATTCAGCCTTCCCACCAGGGCCTCCTCGCTGAATTCCGAGTCCAGCCCGAAGACCATCTCTCTCATCAGAAAATAACGGAAGGCATCCAGTCCGTAAATGTCTACAAGGTCCAGAGGTCGAACCACGTTGCCCAGGCTCTTGCTCATTTTACCGGCGCTCACCTGCCACCACCCGTGGACGTTAAGATGGCGGTAGGGCTCTATGCCCGCAGCCTTGAGCATACAGGGCCAATATATACCGTGCGGCTTAAGGATGTCCTTGGCGATCAAGTGCTGGGCCTTCGGCCAGAAACGCTTGAAGAGGTCTCCGTCCGGGTATTCCAGGGCGGAAACGTAGTTTATGAGGGCATCGAACCAGACGTAGGTCACGTATGCTTCGTCAAAGGGCAGGGTGATACCCCAGGTGAGCCGGGTCTTTGGCCGTGAAATGCAAAGGTCTTCAAGGGGCTCCCTGAGAAAGGACAGGACCTCGTTGCGGTACCTTTCAGGCCGTATGAAGTCAGGATTAGCCCGAATGTGGTCTATTAACCACTCCTGGTAGCGGCTCATCCTGAAGAAATAGTTGGCCTCCTTGATCTCCTGAGGGGGAGTCTGATGATCCGGACACTTTCCGTCCTCGAGTTCCCTCTCGTTATAAAACCTTTCGCACCCGAAGCAGTAGAGTCCGGTGTACTCGCTGAAATAGATGTCTCCCTTGTCGTTGACCGTATCGAGGATCCGCCGCACGCAATCCATATGGCCGGGCTCAGTAGTACGAATAAACCGATCGTTTGCTATATTCAGCCTGGGCCACAGGGCCCGGAAAAGACCGCTGACCTCGTCCGCATAGGCAGCGGGGGTAGTCCCGGCGTTTTCCGCGGCCGCAACAATCTTGTCCCCGTGTTCATCCGTGCCCGTGAGAAAAAATGTCTCACGTCCGGCGATTCGATTGTACCGACTGACAACGTCTGCCACAATCGTCGTATAAGCGTGCCCGATATGCGGTTCGGCGTTAACGTAATAAATCGGGGTTGTCACGTAGAAAGAATCGCTCAATATTCACCTCACTCCCTTGGTCTCCTTCTGGGTTTCCGGTTCTTCAACACATCATCCGTTGAGACCTCGATTTCCTCCCCCGAGTCGAGCACCACACTCAACACTTTTTTCAGGAGATTCTGCCGAATCACCTTTCCCTCCCCCTCAGAGGTCTTCACCCGCTTGCCTATCTTTGGTATGTTTTTGCCGGCCTCGGCGTAGTAGGCATACTCATAGGTGAGACAGCACATAAGCCTCCCGCACATGCCCGAAATCTTAGAAGGATTCAAGGACAGGTTCTGCTCCTTGGCCATCTTTATGGAGACCGGGGAAAAAGCCTGGAGAAAAGAAGCACAGCAGAGCTGCCTGCCGCATCCGCCCAAGCCTCCGAACATCTTTGCCTCGTGCCGGACGCCGATCTGCCTCATCTCGATCCGGGTTCGAAAACGGCGAACCAGATCCTTGACCAGTTCCCTGAAATCCACTCTGCCGTCGGCGGTAAAATATATCATAATCTTACCGCCTTCGAAGAGACGATCCACGGCTACCAGGCACATGGGTATGGACAGGGCTTGAGTCCTTTCCCTGCAGTAAGTGTAAACCTCCTTCTCGAGCTCTCGTTTCTTATGAAACTTATCAAGATCGTTCTCATCGGCGAGTCGGGAAACCTTTCTCAGCGGCCTTTGGGGCATGCCTTGACCTTGCGCGCGCGGTTCCGTACAAACAACGCCGAGGGCCGACCCGTTGTCCGTATCGACAAGGACATGATCACCCCTTCGAAGGATGAAATTTCCTGCATCAAAGTCGTAAACACGCCCATGCTTAACAAACTGAATGCATACTATTTTACTCAATACAGTAATCCGTTTTATGGCGTTCCGGGAAAAACCCCGGGAGTTTACCCCTCGGGTGCCGCATCCCGGCCCGAGATTAATTAAAGGCAACCCTTTTGAGCGCCAGCAGGGTTGTTTCCATCATAAGCTCCAGATTCCGGGAACGGGCAAGGTCCTTTTGCGCCCTTTCCAGAATCAAAAGGCTTTCTATCAAACCATCTATTGTATAAGTCCCGGATGTCTTTTTCAATGCCCCGTCTTCATCGTCCAGGACAAGAAGGTCCGCAGGGCCGCGTGACCTGAGAATAAGCATATCGCGAAAACAGGTCTTCCAGAGCCCCAATACACCGTTCAAACCACCCTCGTCTTCATCTTCTGCTCCGCCGGTCCGCTTCTTCTCCTGCTGAGCATATCCGACGGCCGTACTCAATATCTCCGGAGGGGATTGCCCGGGGAGTCGCATTATAGTCTGCAGATGATACGACCTGCGATCTCCTAACTCACTGCTTCCCGCCATGCGAAGGGCCCGCCCCACACTTCCCTCGGAAAGTCTTGCGAGGACCTCCGCGGTTTTTACCGGGACTCCGTTCACCTCATGAAGCCACGCCGCCAGGGACTCAGCTGGAACCGGGCGAAACAACACCCTCTGGCACCGTGACAGGATCGTGGGCAGCAAATCATTCTTGTCCGGGGCGTCGAGAATCAGGATGTTACCGGGAGGTGGTTCCTCCAGGATCTTGAGAAATGCGTTCGCCGCCTCGGGGGTCAGCGTCCCGGCCTGCTCGATAAGGCTGACCCTGTACCTCCCTGACACGGTCTTGTACCCAATACGCCTTGTCAGTTCACGGATCTGTTCAATCTTGATGACGCGTCCGTCCGGGCGTACCCTTTCGAGATCAGGGAAATTAGCCCCCGCAAGCTGACGACAGGGGACGCAACGTCCGCAACCGTCTCCGTCCAACGGGGCCGGACAGTTAAGGGCCCGGGCAAAGGCAATCGCCGTAGTGGTCTTTCCGACGCCGGCAATGCCTGTAAACAGATAGGCATGGGGGACCTTTGTTCCCGACACAACATTTTTCAGGAAACCAACAGCGGCTTCCTGTCCTATGATCTCAGAAAAGCCCTTGATCCGTGGCCCTTCGACCCCGGTTGTCTCCCAGTCCATGAATGCCTCTTTTATCTAAACTTCACCGTCTCCTGCGCCTGCACCTACACTTACACCCAACTACACCTACACACCGACTTCCACCTTCACTTCTTGAGCAAAGGCTTGAGTGCCTGAAGCACAACGGCTTCGACCTCGTCTGGTGCCAGGGAGGCATCAATGACAATAAAGCGATTCGGCTCCATTCGCGCAATCTCCAGGTATCCCCGCCGAACGGCCCTGTGAAAGGCCGTCGCTTCCCTTTCAAATCGATCTTGCCCGGCATCGGAAAGGGATTGATTTCTCCGAAATGCGCGGCCCAGACCTTCTTCCACAGGACAGTCCAGGAGAAAGGTCAGGTCCGGCCGAAGGCCTCCGGTCACGACTCGGTTCAGATTCCGGATCAACTCCAGGTCCTGCCCGCGGGCCATACCCTGGTAGACCACGGTGGCATCGAAAAAGCGATCACAAATAACCCACTGGCCTCGGTCAAGGGCCGGTCGAATCACCAGGGCCACGTGTTGGGCACGGTCCGCCTCGTAAAGGCACAACTCGGCCATGGGCACCAGGTCCCGGTTTTCGCGGTCCAAAAGGATACGGCGAATCTTCTCCCCGGCACGGGTCCCTCCCGGCTCAAATGTTCGCAAAACACTGATTCCCTTGGAAGTAAGAGCCGTTGCCAGGCGCTCCGCCTGGGTTGTCTTACCGCACCCCTCCATGCCTTCAAAGGTAATGAACAAGTTTCGATCCCCACGAGTCGATTCACACAGACGAAAGAGGATGGATGTTAGTCGATTCCATCCTTGATATCAAGTCGCAAGCAAAACTGAAAAAACCAAGGCCTCTTTATCTCTCGCCAAGACGCCGGGAAAACCGTTAATTTTTACTGCCTTTGCAGCCTTTGCGGCCTTGGGGGAAGATTTTTGCATCGTTTCATGAAACCGAGATATTCAGGACCGTTTTTCCTGTTGACAAGCCGGAGCAAAGGCTTACTATTCATCCGCTTTGAGCCGTAAATTGGGTTCGCCCCCTGCCCGAACCGCCGAGAGAGCGGGAGGGGTTTCCTGTTTACGAACGCTTTACCCCGTCCCTGCCGAACTCGTAAACAGGCAAGGAACTCAAGCAGCCCATTAAGTAACCACAAGTGAGGAGGGAGCACAGATGGAAACCGATTTTCATTCGATGCTCGTAGACGAGCTTTTGTCCCGGAAACACGATTTGGAATCCGCGCTGCACCAGGCAAAACTCTCCTGGCGCGATTGGAGCCAAGGATCTGGAAAAGAGGATCCTGCGGACGAGGTGGACGGCGCCCTTCACGAGACCTCCACCCACAACCACTACAGTCTCATGGAGAGGAAAAGCCGCGAACTCCGCAAGATCGACGACCTGCTGTACAGAATTCGAAATGATGAAGAGTTCGGGCTGTGCGAAGAATGCGGGGAGCCCATTCCCATGGAGCGGCTTATGATCCTTCCGGAGGCCACCTATTGTGTCCCCTGCCAATGCCGGCTGGAGCGCAGAAACGGTCTCCGCTTGTCCGGGGCTTGGGGTGCTCACGGTTCATCCGAAAGACGGGCCCGGGACTGGGAAAACCCGGATGACGAAGAAACGGCTCTTTTCGACGCGCACATCGAATCCATGATCCCGGTGGATCCGGACGGTTTTCGAAGTGGGTCCCCTTTTGAGGGAGGGAGCCTGGACGGCTGACCTCTTAACAAACAAGCTTCAACTCCAGACGTTTCCGCCCTTTTCAGCCGGGCCTTAATTCTTGTTCCCACGCCTCAACTGAAGGAAAGAGTGAGCGATCAGTGTGGGGAATGAACCGGGCAGCGCTGAAAAGGTTCATGAACTCCTGGTTCACATTGAGCTCAACATAGGTGATACGGTCACGGATCCGCTCGATCCTGGCCGGCGCATTCCCCGAAAGGAGCCCCTTGGTTGCTCCTTCAAGAGACGTGTTTCCCAAGGATAGGTATCTGTCAAGGGGAAGGTCGGGGATCATGCCCAGGGTCACCGCCGACTTTGGGTCAATATAGGTCCCGAAGGTCCCGGCAATGAAAAACCTCTCCAGATCCCCCATGGAGATCCCGACCATGCCGGTGACGGTCGAAAGGATAGTGTACATTGCCGCCTTGGATCTCATGAGTGCATCTATGTCTGGCTGGCTCAGGGTTAACGGCGCCCCGTTGCCTGACTCTCTTGCGGGCACCAGTTCAAATACCGGGATACCTTCCTGCTCGCCCAACCTGTCCCCGCAGGCGTCGGGTACAAACTTTCCCCGCATGTCAATCATTCCCGCCAGAAACAGGAGGCTCACCAAGTCGATAAGGCCGGAACCGCAAATGCCCACAGGCGGCCTACCGTCAATGGTCCGCACCTGAAACTTCCGGCCGACCGGGTCCAACCATACGCGATCAATCACTCCCGGTCCGGCCATCATGCCCATTCGCGCAACCCCGCCCTCGAGGGCGGGTCCGGCCGCGCCGGCGCAGGCCATGAGCCATTCCCGGTTGCCGAGGACCACCTCGGCATTCGTGCCCACGTCCACAAGGATTCCCGTGGCCTCGGAAAGGTCCATCCCGGACACGAGAATCCCCGCGATAAGGTCGCCGCCGAAATAGCTCCCCACATTTGGAAAGACCAGGACCGGGGCCTGGTTATTGACGGCAAGGCCCATCTCGGAGGCCCTGAACAGGCTTGGTTGGTTCACGGCCGGTATGTAGGGTTCACGGCAGAGCCAAAAGGGGTTCAATCCCAGAAAAAAATGTGTCATTACCGTGTTGCCGGCCAGAGAAATCCCGAAGATGCGGTTCGGGGAGGTCCCCCGCCCCTTGGCCATGCGCACTATCTCAGCATTCAGGCGATCCAGGAGAACGCGCTGCAGGGTTTCCAGACCGTTGTCCCGTGATGCGAAATGAATGCGGGTGAGGACGTCCTCTCCGTATTCGGTCTGGGGATTTATAAACCCCGACTCTTCGAGGACCTGTCCTCCTTCAATATCCACAAGGCGCACCACAACAGTAGATGTCCCTACGTCCACGGCTATCCCGAGGAGTCCCGTTCCCCCTTCCCGGGGAAGCACATCCACCATACGCCAGTTCGCGCCCTCTTTTGCCGCTATGACCTCCACACGATAAGCATGACCTCTCAACACCGTCGGAATCCGCCTCATCAGTTGAAGGTCGATCCGAACCTCGGCCCCGTCAAGAAGCCTGCGGACCCCCGCCAGCAGCCTGTCCACGTCGGCCGTATTATCCTCGAGGCTGGGCTGCCGGATCTCCGGCCTGCACGCTCGAATCCATCCATCCCCGCATTTCATGCCTTAAAGCCTCCTCCTCCCCGCACAATATGCAACAGAGTGCGTGATCTTCAAACTCATACCCGATCTCCATCTTCAGGGTCAACCTTTCCGAGAGTCAGGCAAGTCATTTTGGTACAGGAAACCGGCGCAGAAAAATGTGTTTTCCCGCAAAGCCGCAAATGGCTCTTTTTGGCTCCTCAGCATCTTGGCGAGATACGGCCGGTCTTGGTTTTTCCAGTTTTGACTGCGGGTTTGCTGCGCCGGGTTCTTCGTAGTGAGTAAGCTGAGCGCTCATGGCGACAACGCTTTGCAGCAATTCGGTGTCCGCACCTCTTGCTATGGGGTGGGTTGTAGAGTACCATGACTCCCGGACTTCGCCGCAGGGCATGAAATCACCCCTCGGCCCATAATGTAAATTCCACTCATCGGGTCCGGTTCGCCGGCACGTGGAACCGATCGCCTCGGAATGCACATGTCTCCTAAGGCCTCAAACGAAAAACCGGCCGCGTCCAGGCTGCCTCGACGTTCCCACCTCCTGGACACTTTCTTGTTCGGGCTGGTCATCCTGATGTTGATCGTCTTCATGGCACGAGGCACAGAAAAGCTGGGTTACAACTGGCAGTGGTATCGGGTACCGCAGTATATGTTTACGTTTGACGACCAAGGCTTTCAGCCGGGCCCCCTGCTGAAGGGTCTGGGCGTCACTCTTCAGATCACGGGAATCAGTATGGTACTTGCCTTTGGTTTCGGCCTGGTGACCGCCCTGTTCCGGATCTCAAGGTCTTTTTCGGCTATATGGATAGCCCGTGCTTACGTCGAGACAGTCCGGAACACCCCGCTCCTAGTCCAGCTCTTCTTCATCTACTTCGTTCTGGGACCCATTCTGGGCATTGACCGCATGACATCGGCCGTACTGGCCCTGAGCCTTTTTGAAGGGGCCTATGCATCTGAGATCCTCCGGGCGGGCATCGAATCCGTGGAAAAGGCCCAGTGGGAGGCCGCTTACAGCATAGGCCTCCATCCCTTGGGGGCCTTTCGGCTGGTGGTATTTCCCCAGGCCTTAAGGCGGGTGCTGCCGCCTTTGACCAGCCAGGCCGTCTCCCTTCTTAAGGACTCCGCCCTTGTGAGCACCATCGCCGTGTTCGACCTCACCATGAGAGGCCGCGCCATCATATCGGAGACCTACTTGACCTTTGAGCTGTGGTTCACCGTCGCCGCCATGTATCTCGCCATGGCCCTGGTCCTGTCCATTGTCGTGTGGGTACTGGAAAAACGTATGAAAAAAATGTTATAGACCATGTATCCGCCAGCCCGTCCGCGCCGTAAAGAGGTTCATAACTTTTCAATAATTTTAAAATGGAGAAGGCATATGAGACTTAGGCCCTGGTTTGTTTTATCAATTATACCGATAATTTTAATGGTGATCATATACACAGGACCCGTAGCGGCACAAAAGGTTCAGAAAAAGCCGCTGGATGAGAGCACCATAGAGCGGATCCTTCAAAAGGGAGTCCTGAGGGTAGGGATGTCCACCTTTGTGCCCTGGGCCATGAAGGACAAGAGGGGGGAACTGATCGGTTTTGAAATCGATGTTGCGGAAAGGTTGGCAAAAGACATGGGCGTCAAGGCAGCCTTTGTCCCCACCAAGTGGGACGGGATCATCCCTTCGCTTCTTGCCGGCAGGTTCGACGTAATAATAGGCGGCATGGGTATCACCACGCAACGCAGCCTCAAGGTCAATTTCACCATCCCTTATGACTATACGGGGATGTCCCTGGTGGCACACAGGAATTCGGCCAAAGGATTCAAGAGCCTCGAGGATTTCAATAACCCCGAAGTAGTGCTCGTGGCCAGGCTGGGAGCCACACCCGTGGCCGCCGCCGGGAAGTACATGCCCAGGGCCGAACTCAGGCAGTTCGATGACGAGTCCCAGGCCATTCAGGAACTGCTGAACGGAAATGCACATGCGCTGGTGG
Source organism: uncultured Desulfobacterales bacterium (assembly GCA_964512335.1). Lineage (GTDB taxonomy): Bacteria > Desulfobacterota > DSM-4660 > Desulfatiglandales > HGW-15 > JAIPEI01. Next base: position 3,587 of record CAZEIA010000023.1, on the reverse strand, counting down.
CCTCTGCGCCCCTTCCAGCCTTCCAGGCGTTCAGGCATCCGGACAGGCTCTTCCTTCCCTTCGAGGGGACCTTTACCAAAGAACCCATCGCATTTGCTGTAAGAAAAGGGGATTTTGACACGATCAACTTCTTCAACAATTGGATTACTGTTGTAGAATCCGAGGGGTGGCTTAAAGAGCGGAAGCACTACTGGTTCGAAACAAGGGAATGGGAGGATCAGGTCCAGTAAACTTATGCAACGGGCATCCTTCAGGTTCGACCTTGAACATAAAGACAGTGAAGTTTACCCTGCTTGACGTAATCGTCGGTCTCCTGGTCCTGACGGCGGCAGGGTACGTCCTTTATCGAATTCGAATAGGTCTCCACTACGACTGGAATTGGGGGGCGATCCCCCGGTATTTTTTTATATATAACGAGACCTCGGACTCGTGGGTCCCCAACATGTTAATGCAGGGACTCTTTACCACCATACGCCTGAGCGTATGGGGAGTGCTTCTCGCCACCCTTATTGGCGCGGTAATGGGGCTGTGCCGCCTGAGCCGCAGGCTGTTCTGGCGGCTCATCGGAGGAGCTTACGTAAGCCTGGTCCGCAACCTTCCTCCGCTCGTGCTCATTTTCATCTTCTATTTCTTTGTGAGCATTCAGATCATGCCGCTCCTGGGCGTGGATGAGTTCGTGGCTTCCAGCTCTGAAGGCATGCGAGACGCACTGGCCTTTTTGTTCGCGGATCCGGCGGTTTTTTCCACCTTTCTCTCGGCGCTTATGACCCTGGCCGTCTTCGAAGGGGCGTACATAGCGGAGATTGTCAGGAGCGGAATCCAATCCATAGACCAAGGACAGTGGGAGGCCTCGGCCGCGCTCGGACTGAACCGCCGGCAGCAGTTGTTACGCGTAATCTTTCCCCAGGCCTTGAGGCGAATCCTGCCTCCGCTGGCCGGGCAGTTCATATCCACCATTAAGGATTCAGCCATCGTTTCCATTATATCCATTCAGGAACTGACATTCCAGGGCCTTGAGCTCATGGCGGCCACGTATCTCACATTCGAGATCTGGATTACCATTGCAGGGCTTTATCTCGTCTTGTGTCTGATCCTGTCGCTGGCAGTGGAGCGGCTGGAGAACCGGCTTGGAGGAACCAATGCCTGACGGCTCTTTCTTCGCCACAGCCGGGGATAACTCCCGCCTTTTATCCTTGCCGGAAAAAGTTATGTCTCTCGCAAAGACGCCAAAAAAACCATAACAGCAACAATTTGTATGATTTTTTACCCTATGATCACATTTTCTCTTTCTTGGCGGATCTGCGGCTTTGCGAAAAAATTATATGTTTTTACTTCGAAAGATATCACCGGCCGTCCGGCAAAACCGTTGACACTTCCCCCGCCGGCAGCCATAATTCGGACCCCGGGCTTCCCTTCACGCCCTCCATGTTCAACCTGAGCGGTCTAATCGAGGATCAAACAGTGCCCCGTATCCCGCGCATCGGCATCACCATGGGCGATCCCGCAGGGATCGGTCCTGAAATCGTTGTCAAGGCCCTTTCCGACCCCGGCATTTACGATTCAGCCCGGCCGCTGGTAATCGGAGACCCGTCCGCGATAGCGGCATGGGTGGTCAAGAACCCTGACATGCAGATGCTGGAGGTCCTTGATGTGGAACGTACCGGTGAACGGTCTTCTGTTGTTGATGTGCTCCCGGTCTCGAGGCTCGATCCGTCGCTGACTCAACCCGGCGTCCCCACACTGGAAGGGGGCAGGGCCATGGTGGACGCAGTCACCCGGGCCGTTGAGCTTGCACAGGGGGGGAAACTGGACGGGGTGGTCACCGGACCTGTGAACAAATCCCTGATGCACCGCGCCGGTTGCCCGTTCGACGGGCACACCCCGCTCCTGGCACACCTCACCGGGGCCGGGGATGTGATCATGATGCTGGCGGGAGAGCGCCTGCGAGTGGCCCTTGTCACTATCCACTGCCCGCTGCGGGACGTCCCCGACCTTCTTACCGAGCAGGCCGTTTTCCGGACCGTGGCCCTTACCGACCGAGGCCTCCGTTATGACTTCGGCATCAAGGCCCCTCGGCTCGCCGTGGCGGCACTCAATCCCCACGGAGGAGAGGGAGGGCTTTTCGGGACTGAAGAAGAGATTATTATCGGTCCGGCCGTTAAACGAGCTCGTGCCTCAGGCATCGACGCACGGGGCCCTCTACCGGCGGACACGGTCTTTTTCAAGGCGGTCTCCGGGGCCTTTGACGCGGTAATCTGCATGTATCACGACCAGGGGCTTATTCCCTTAAAATTAATGCATTTTTCCGACGGTGTGAACATAACCCTGGGTCTCCCCATAGTCCGGACCTCCGTGGACCACGGCACGGCCTACGATATCGCGGGAAAAGGAGTCGCCGACCCCTCCAGTCTCAAGGCGGCCCTCAGGACTGCAGCTGTCATGGCTGTAAACCGGCGAGCGGCCGACAGAGTTAGAGCGTCATGAACGAGGGGACGATCAGGATAAGGGGCGCCAGGGTCCATAACCTTAAGAATATCTCCCTGGATATCCCCAGAAACCGGCTTATCGTAATCACGGGCCTGTCCGGATCGGGCAAATCATCCCTTGCCTTTGACACCATCTACGCCGAAGGACAGCGCCGCTATGTGGAGTCCCTCTCCGCCTATGCACGCCAGTTCCTTGAACGTATGGACAAGCCCGACGTAGACGCCATTGAAGGGCTGTCACCGGCCATTTCCATCGAACAGCGATCCAGGAACACCAACCCCAGGTCCACGGTGGGGACGGCCACCGAGATCCACGACTACCTCCGTCTGCTGTTCGCCAGGGTCGGGCAGCCCCACTGTCCGGACTGCGGCCTGCCCATATCTTCCCAGACGGTTCAGCAGATGGTGGATAAGGTCCTGGCACTCGATCAAGGCACCCGGATCCAGGTCCTGGCGCCGCTGGTCGAGGGGAAAAAGGGCAGCCATTCGGAAACCCTAAACAGGCTGCGCAAGGATGGTTTCACGCGGATCCTGATAGACGGCGAGGCCCGCCTGCTCGAGGAGGAGATTCAACTGGACCGCAACCGGCCCCACACCATCAGTGTTGTGGTGGATCGGGTCTTAGTGAACGACCGGGCACTCAGGCGGCTGACAGACTCGCTTGAACTGACCCTGAACCTTTCCGACGGAATCGCTCTGGTGGACGTGGTCGGCGGCGAACCCCTCCTGCTGAGCAGGAAATCAGCCTGCGTGCGATGCGGAATCAGCCTTCCTGAGCTCTCCCCTCAGATGTTCTCCTTCAACAGCCCCAAAGGTGCCTGCACGATCTGCAGTGGGCTGGGAACACGGCGTGATTTCGACCCCGACCTTCTTATCCCCGACCCATCCCTCTCCCTCAGGGAAGGTGCACTTGCCCCATGGTCAAAACGCCACTCCGCCTACTTCCAGCAAATGGTGAATGCGGTATGCAGCCATTACGGGGCAGACCCCTTCCAGCCCTTTCGGGACCTTCCCCAAAAGGTCAGGGCTGTCTTCCTTTACGGCTCCGGGGATGAGGTCATCCACTTCACATACAAGGCCGACAATCGAAAACACACCTAC
>CAZEIA010000022.1:0-28159 GCA_964512335.1 uncultured Desulfobacterales bacterium | reverse complement strand
CGAACCACGAACCTGCCCCTGGGCCGGCTTCGGATGACCTGAAGAATCTCGGTCTCCTTCTCCGAACGGACCCGGGTGAAATATTTGAGGTCAGCGCGCCGGGCGATCACGTCCTGTTTTCTGAGATCCAGACGCTCCACCAGGAAGTGCCCGCCGCGGTGGAGATAGACCGCGCCCGGATGGCACTCCTTGAAGGCGCGCCCCTCATCCACCGTGCCCACGGCCGCACCGCTCGCTGCATCGAAGATAGTGTAGGTTTGCCCCACGGACCGGATGTTGACGTCCAGATGAGGTCTTTTCTTTGTTGCGTACCAGGTGGGCGGGTCATCAGCCGAACGGGTAAGCGCACCCGATTCCTCGAGGGCGTCGAGCCTGCCCTGAAGGTCCACAGGCCAGGTGTCCGAGTCCGCCAGGGTAATGGGATGCTCAACCGCGGCGCAGATCAAATGGGCGTCGGTGACATACGGGTTGTCCGGATCGAGTACAGCGGCCTCGAAACTTCTCTCGAACAGGTTGTCGGGATGTCGCATGAAATACTGGTCCAGGGCGTCCGGCTTGGCCACCAGGACCACAAGGGAGGCCTTTCCCGATCGGCCAACCCGCCCTCCCCGCTGCCAGGTGTTTATCACGGTGCCTGGATAACCCACCAGGATGCATACATCCAGTTGGCCGATGTCGATCCCCATCTCCAGAGCACTGGTGGAGATGACGCCCTTTATGGTCCCATCAGCCAGTTTTTGTTCTATCTCTCTCCTCTCCCGGGGCATGAATCCCGCCCGGTAGGAACTGATACGGTCTCGAAGCCGGGGCGTGAGCCGCGACGCCCAGATATGCATGAGTTCGGTAACCTTGCGGGCCTGGGTGAACGCAATGGTCCTGAACCCGGCCTCCAGGCAACGCACGAAGAGACGAGCGGCCAGGAAGTTGGTGCTCGAAAGAGGGTTCAGGAACACGAAATGCCGGTCAGGCCTGGGAGCGCCGCTGGTGTCAATAACTTGCACACGGTCATTAATGAGGCTTTCCCCGAATTGACCGGGGTTTTGCACTGTGGCCGAGAGCATTATGAACCTTGGATCCGAACCGTAGTTTTTACAAAGGCGTCGCAGCCGCCGGACGACCTGGTTCATGTGGGAGCCGAAAATTCCCCGGTACGTGTGCACCTCATCGAGCACTACGAACGTGAGGTTTTCGAAAAGTTCCTTCCAGGACTCGTGGTGGGGAAGAAGGCCCCGGTGGAGCATGTCCGGGTTGGTAAAAAGTACTCCGGGGACAGAAGCCCGAATCTGCTTTCGCCTGTAGGCGGAGGTGTCCCCATCATAGACCGCGGCGGAGACCGTACAGCCTCCCACGGCCGCACACAATGCCTCAAGGGTCTTGATCTGATCATGCTCCAGGGCCTTGAGAGGAAAGAGATACAGGGCCCGGGCACGCGGGTCCCGCTGAAGTGTCTCCAGCACGGCCAGGTTGTAGATAAGGCTCTTTCCGCTGGCCGTGGGGGTTGCGATCAGAACATGGCTCCCCTTCCTGATCAGGTCCAGTGCCTCGGCTTGGTGGCTGTAAAACCTCCGGATGCCGGAAAGCCGGAGCGCCCCGGCCAGTTCCGGGCCCATGGTGTGGATATCCGCATAGGACGCGGCTTCGGCTCTAAGGTGACGATGGTGGACAAACGCCTCACCGAAGTCGCGATCTTCTTGTAGCTCCCGGATGTAGTTTTCGATCTCCACGGCGCGTCCCCGAATAACCGGTTTAAAGCCCCATTTTCCGACACGTTGCCTCTCTAATATTGCCCGGGCAATGCCGACGAACAGGGTCCCCATCAAATACCACAAGGCCGGGCCTGTGTTCAGCCCTTTTTAGCGGTCCTGGATTCCGCGTAAAACAGTTTCCAGTAGTTAACAAATTTAACCCATTATGCTTTAATATATCGCAAGCTGACAGCATCAATTCAGCTGAGTCGCTTAAGCGGGCGGACCCGGCGATCACAGAAAGGCTGCTGAGAACGATTCATTCTCTTCATCATAAAAACAGATGACTTATGATTGGGAACATGTTAAAGTCCCACAAATTACTCCCGATTTCCCCTCTTTTTTATGGAATAATCGGAAATGGATACCAAAGAGAAATCTCATCCTAAAATAAGGCTCAATTATAACAGGGGCGACCTCATCATGAAGGAAGGTGACTACGGGGTCTCCATCTATAAGATCGATAAGGGGCATGTTCGGGTTACTCAACAGCAGGGAGATATGGAAGTCACCCTCACCACCTTGGGGCCTGGCGAGATTTTCGGGGAGATGGCGTTCTTGAACAAGTCCGTCGAGACCCGATCGGCCTCTGTACGGGCCATAGATGACGTGGAATTGGAGGTGATGCATCCCAAAAGCCTGTCCAGCGAATACGAAGGTATGCCTCCCATTCTCCGTTATATTACAAACCAGACATTGAACCGTCTGGTCCGAATGAACAAGGTGTACGCACAGCTCTTCAAAAAGCAGGAGCAGATTAAGCCGAAGGGCCAGGTAGAGCCGGCAACCACCAAGAGGAAATACTACCGAAAGGCCCTTAATCAGGCCTGTGTATATCAGCCGGTCCGGGGAACCGCCAAGATCCGCCTCGACGGCCGACTCACCGACATAAGTGTGGGAGGCGTCAGGATGGATGTAAGTGCAAGGAACACCTTGAACATCTCCCACGAGCCCGGGGACGAGTTCGCCATCCATACCACACTTCCCAACGGCCGTGAAATCGACCTGGTGGGAAAGATTCGAGTGGTTTCCAAAAGCAGCACCCCCGGACGCATTCAGCTCGGGATCCAGTTCACCAAACTCAGTGGGGAGAACTCGAAAACGCTCGGCTTCTTCATGATGTCCTAGCTGTCGCCCCGGAGGAAACGACCTCGTTGCACTGCGATTTCTCGACAGCGGAAATCACTGCTTTTTGATGGAAACCCGCCTGTCTAATTGGAGGACCAAATGGCCATAAACAGCCTCCTGTACGGCTACATGGTGGATGAACAGGACTATCCGGATAAAAAAGTCATCATTGAGGAAGGTAGCATTGGGGACTGGATATACGTTGTGCTCGAAGGCCGGGTCAAGGTTAAAAAGAAAACCCCCAAGGGCTTTGTGACCCTGTCCACCCTGGAGGAAGGGGCGATTTTCGGCGAAATACCTCTCTTTCTCAAGCGGGACAGGGTTCGAACCGCCACGATTCAGGCAGACGGCCCCGTGAAGGTAGGCATACTTGACACGGCACGCCTGGACCGGGAGTTCGAGCTTATCTCACCACAGCTCAAAGGTCTCATCAAGACCCTGGCCCGGCGGTTTTCTGATACCGTCGAAAAAGTCGGCAGGCTGGCCTCCGCCTAGTCTTCATCCATCTCACAGCGTGCCAGTTCAACCCTCTCCTGGATGCCCTCCCAGCCCACCATGAGGTCCTCCAGTTCTTCTTTTATCCGGTCGTACTCACGGAGCAAAGGCACACTTCTGCGCTCGTCCTTAAAGACCTCGGGATCGGCCAGTTCCTGTTCCAGTTCCTTTTGACGCACCTCCAGTCGCTGAATATTCTCCTCTGTCTTCCAAAGGGATGCCTCAAGAGGGCCGAGCACCTCCTGCGCGCGTCTCCTCTTCTCCGCCCTCTCCCTGCGAAGTTCTTTCCGGCTCTGCCGTGATTTGTCTAGGGACTCCACCGGTTCTTCCGCTGCGGCCTCCTCGACCCCTTCATTTCGGGCGAGATGGGCTTCGTATTCCTCCAGGGTCCCGGGATATTCAATGACTTCCCCTTCCCTGAGATCCCAGACCTTGGTGGCCAGCCGGTTTACGAAGGCCAGGTTATGGGACACAAAAAGGAGCGTACCATCGTATTCGATCAGGGCCTCGATCAGGGCCTCGGAAGAGAACAGGTCAAGGTGATTGGTAGGCTCGTCCATCACCAGGAAATTCCCCGGCTTAACCATGATCCGAGCAAGGCATACCCGCGCCTTTTCCCCGCCCGAGAGAACTCCCACGGCCTTGTCCACATCGTCCCCGGGGAAGAGAAAGGCCCCGCAAACACCCCGCACGAAACTCACGGATTCGTGTGGCACAACCCGGTAGACTTCCTCCATGACGCTTCTTTGCGGATCGAGCATTTCCGAGTGGTGCTGGGCGTAGTAGCTCCTTATGACGCCGTGACCGAGTCGAAATCCTCCCTCGTCAGGCGCCACCTCGCCTTCCACCATCCGTAAAAGCGTGGTCTTGCCCGATCCGTTTGGACCGATCACCGCCACCCTCTCTCCTCGAAGAATGGTCAGGTCAAGATCGTTGTAAAGCACCCTGTCTCCGTATCGCTTGCTCACCCCGTTGATCTCCAGTACCACCCGACCGCTGTGCGGGATCTCCGGAAAACGGAATCTAACTGTCTTTCTCCCGCTGTGAGTCTTTACAAGCTCCATCTTCTTGACGAGCTTGATCTTGCTCTGTGCCTGCCTGGCCTTGCTGGCCTTGGAGCGAAAGCGTTCAATGAATCTCCGGGCCTCCCTGACCTTTATTTCCTGGTTGCGCGCTCGGTTCTCCAGGGTCTTCCTCTCCTCCTCACGGGCCTCCAGGTAGGCATCAAAATTGCCGGCATAAAACCGCAGGCCTTCCGGCTCAAAGCTGATTACCCGCCTGATTCTCCTGTTAAGGAAATCCCGGTCGTGGCACACCAGGATGAGCGCACCCGGAAAGCCGTCCAGGTATTGCTCCAGCCAGCGTACCGAGGGGATATCCAGGTGATTCGTAGGCTCGTCCAGGAGCATGAGATCAGGCTTGCAATAGAGAAGGGATGCCAGTGCGGCTCGCATCTTCCAGCCGCCGCTCAGGGAGGAGACGGACCGTGTGAAATCCTCCTCGGAGAACCCGAGCCCGGAAAGAATCTTCTCCGCCTCATGTACAGGATAAAGCAGGTCAAGGTCTCCCATCTCCGCATGAACCTCGGCAAGGCGGGCGGCGAGCCTCTCCTGTTCCTTGTTCAATGAGCATTTGGCCAGCTCTTCTTCGATGTTCCGGATCTCCTCTAGAAGCCGGGCCCTACCCGAAACGCTCCCAAGAACAAAGCGGAGCAGCTCGCCTTCCAGAGTCTCCTGCACATCCTGCGGGAGATACCCGGTCCGTACGCCGTCCCCAAAACGCACTGTTCCGGCCTGGGGCGATGCCTCACCGCAGAGGAGGCGCAGGAGGGTGGTCTTCCCGGATCCGTTCGGCCCCACTAGTCCGATCTTGTCTCCTTTCTCCACCTGGAAGCCGATTCCCTCGAACAGGACGCGGCCTGAATAACCGTGTGAGAGGTTGATGATGTGCGCTATACTCATAATTGAAAATATACCCCTATGCCCAAAGTTTCACCAGACCCCACGGGCGAGCGATCCAACCGGTTCGGACGCCTCGGCATCCGGCGGATAAATCCATCTCCACCCATCTCCACCCTTGCCCGTTGTTGCCGGCCTGGGTTAAAATAATACTATATTTCAGTTCAGGCCATGGTTCAGCCGGGAGATTAACGCCATGAAAACGATTCACAAGACAGTCGGCCAAGCCGTCGCCGAAGCCGGAGCCGCCCGTCCGGGAAGCGACGCCCTGATCCACACGGAGACGGGTCTCCGCTATACCTACGAACTGCTCCTGTGGGAGGCAGGCCGGGTCGCCAGGGGCCTGGTGGCTTTGGACATTCAGCCGGGGGACCGTGTTGCCCTGTGGGCCCCCAATATCCCCGAGTGGATCGTATCCCAACTGGCCCTTGCCCGAACGGGAATCGTACTGGTCCCCATCGACCCGGGGGCCGGACAGGAAGACGTCCACTACATTCTGGAGCAGTCTGAGGCCCGGGCCGTAATACTCTCGCCGGGGATGGAGTCCGACGAATTCATTCCCATAATCCGGGGGGAGTTGGAACTACTTGCCGGGCTGGACCACGCTGTGGTCATTTCCGACAAGTCGTTCCGGGGCTTACTCCTCTTCAGTGAGTTGGCCGCAATGGGAGACGACCTCCCCCTGAGGGTCCTCGAGGCCAGGGAAGGGCAAATAGACCCTGAAGCGACGCTGGCCGTAATGTACACTTCCGGCACCACGGGCCGTCCCAAGGGGGTCGTCCTCGACCACCTGGCGTTGGTGAACAAGTCAATGGCATCCACCGAGAGGCAGGGTATCGGTCCGGAAGATCGCCTCTGCCTTTTTTTTCCTCTTTTCCACATGTTCGGAAACAGCTGCATCGCCTTGGCTGGTCTCCTTCGAGGCGCAGCACTGGTTCTTCCGTGCCGGGCCTTCGAACCCGAGCGCATCCTCAATGCCCTCGCCAAAGAGGCGTGCACAGCGATATACGGCTCTCCGGGCATGCTCATAGCTCTACTGGAACACCCCCGGTCAAAGCCCAAGACCTGGAAGACGGTGACCAAGGGCATTCTGGGTGGGGCACCCTGCCCCATGGAACTCATGAAACAACTGGTGACCGAGATCGGAATCAAGGACATCACCGTTGCATACGGCATCACCGAAACTGCGTCCTGGATCACCATGACCCGCCCGGACGATCCTCTTGAAATGCGCGTCTCCACCATCGGTACACCCCTGCCGGTAAACGAGGTCCGCATCATAGACCCCGAGTCCGGAGAACCTCTGCAGGCCGGTCGACCGGGGGAACTCTGTATTCGCGGTTTCCTGATGAAGGAGTATTTCCGGATGCCCGCGGCAACGGCGGCGGCAATTGATCCGGAGGGCTGGTTTCACTCCGGCGACCTCGGAGAAATGGACGAGAACGGCTATGTAAGAATCACCGGGCGATTGAAGGATCTCATCGAACGAGGCGGGACTTTGATCCACCCAACGGAGGTGGAGGAAGTTCTCTACGGACTCACCGGCGTCGCCGAAGCCCAGGTCTTTGGATTCCCGCTTCCCGACAGCGGGATGGAAATGGCGGCATGGATTAGGCCGAAAAAGGGAGTAAAGATCTCCCTCGATGAAGTAGCAGCTCACGTTGAGGCCCGACTTCCTCCCGGGAAGAGGCCCCGGCACTACAAACTGGTGAGCGCCTTTCCCACAACCCGTTCCGGCAAAGTACAGAAGTTCAAGCTTGCTGAGGCCGCAATCAGGGAATACGAAACTACTTAATAGTTGTTCCTTCTTCACTTGAGCCTCAGCGCAGAGCTGAAAGCTTATGAGGTGAATTCAATTGGTTCTTCGTCCTCCCGCCGCTCCACAACTCCGCCTATATGAAACGCGGTCTCACCCATGGCCTTGAGGCGAAGAAGGATGTCGTCCAGTTCGCGCTCGTTGACCACGACCACCAGGCCGATTCCATTGTTGAACGTCCGCATCATCTCCCTTTTTGAAAGCCCCCCCTCTTTCTCCATCACCTGAAAAATCGGCGGAGGAGTCCAGTTCGATGTACGAATCACGACCTTGCACTGGTCCGGAAGGATTCGGGGAAGGTTTTCCACCAGACCTCCGCCCGTAATGTGGCTCATCCCGCAAACCTGAAAGTCACGAAGCAGATTGGTGATGGCGCGAGTATAGATCCGCGTAGGCTCCAGGAGCTCCTCACCCAATGTTCTCCGGAACTCGGGGACATAATCTGAAACGGCCATCTTCATGTCTTCGAAAAAGATCCGACGTACCAGTGAATATCCGTTGCTGTGGAGTCCGCTGGACGCAATACCGACCAACTGACACCCCATAGCGATCTCTGACCCGTCGAGAAGCGCCATGTTATCCCCGAAGCCCACCACAAATCCGGCCAGGTCATACTCGCCGTCAGGGTAGAAGCCGGGCATTTCCGCGGTCTCCCCTCCGATCAAACTGCACTTCGCCTCCGTACATCCTATGGCGATTCCCTTGATGATCTCCACCGCCTTGGCCGTATCCAGCCGCCCCATGGAGAGGTAATCGAGCATGAACAGGGGCTCGGCACCCTGGACCATAATGTCGTTTACGCACATGGCCACCAGATCGATCCCCACGGTGTCGTGCTTGTCCATCATGAAGGCGATCTTCAGCTTCGTCCCCACACCGTCCGTGGAGGCAACGAGCACAGGGTTCTTGTAATCCTGCGTGGGCAGGGAATAAACGCCGGCAAACCCGCCGATCTCCGTGATGACGTTGGATTTGAAAGTCTTGTTAGCCAGCGGACGTATCAGGTCGATCAGCCGGTTGCCCGCCTCTATATCAACGCCCGCCTCGGCATACCTGTCTTTTTGCGGCTTGGGCCTTTTCCTTTTTTCCGCCATGGGGGTCAACGCTCCTCGCGGTTATTATAAGAACCTGGATTCCGCTTGATTAATCTACGATCAGCCGCAGGCCCCCGAACGCAAGGGCGCACATGGCGGCAAGGCGAAACACGCTTTGAAAAATATAGACTATGTCAGGCCCGAGAAACCCGAGGAAATACGTAAAATCAGCACAAAGAAGCAAAACCGTACTGATGATGATCAGATTGATTACCATCGCGATGGTTCCACCCTGAAACTTCCGGCGCGCACGATCAAAGATGTAGACAATGATGATGTAGATGACCAGCATGAACAGGTAGACAGTCGTCTCCGGCGTCATGAAACCCATCGTTTTCCTCCTTGCCTCGAACGCTGGAACGGTTAAATCCCGATCTCGATCAGGCCTTGACCTGACGCAGGTAGTCTTCCAGATTTCCCTTCACGTAATTCATCATCTCGGTATTCTGCCGGTACTTCTCCACATAATCGAGTATGTTCATCATCTCAAGAATCGTCTTCTCGGTCAGGCCCACACCCAGGACCTTCTTCATTCGCATGATCAAAAGGAATATCAGTTTGTTGAAGGAACCTTTGAGGAAGAGGAGGCCTTCCCCATGACCGGTCCCACCCGGGCAACGGGATGCCGCGCGCCTTGCCATGTCGTCCTGTGCATCTCTGGAAAGATCCATGGATTCGAAAAGGGCCCCGCTCGCGGGGCCCAGCTCCTTCAGGGAATCCCTGTAGATCTTGTCGAACTGCTTTCCCACCTCTTTTCGGAAATTCGCCTCGATAATGCTCAGAAGGTCCAGGTAAAGACGGGCGATTTCCTCCAGGTTCACGCCTTCCTCATCTGCTCCGGCCCCTCCTGGCTGTATCATACCAAAGAACAACAGGAGGTAAAGGGTCCTGTAAACATCCGATTCACCCAGCACGCCGGCTGAGATTAAATCACCCACAGTCCGCCGCCCGTCAATCAGATTGAGCACCACCTCCTCCGACGGGGTAAGCGGAATCTTTCCCTTCATCCAGTCCGTATCAGGCGATGTCTCGTAGACCCCTTCCGGTCCGGCGACATGACTGCGGAACACAGCCTCCTCTCGGACGCCCTTCACCGTTTCCATCAGGAGTTGAAAAAAATTGTAGTCAATGGTTTCGGATAAAGGGGTCTTGACCGGGCTTTCACTGAAGCCCAGCTCGGCGTCGGTCATCTGAAAGGCTGCGCCCAGGGTCTGCTTGACCCTTAACAATAGAAACCTGCTCCACACCGCAGGGGATACAAAGCCGCGGTCCACAAGGGTCCGGCCAAGGGAGCCAGGGTCTTTTTCCCGAATCCGACCCAGCTCGTTCCCTTCTCCCGGTGAAAGCCCTTTCTTTGCGACTATCTCTTTGATCAGACGGCTTTCCACATCCAGGCCGTCGGCGCTCACGATGTGACCTTGCCTGAGATAAACCCTGAGGCTCCGCTTGTTGTCCTTTATGGTGACCATCCCTGTCAACTGATCCCGGTTCAGCTTGATCAGGAGCTTGGGCAACTGGCTTGTCTTGGACTTCGGCGTGGGCCCCATGGTGATCTTCCGCCCGTGATTCTTCCAGGATATGAAGCTTTTATCAGGTTCCCCCTTAATGCACAAGCCAAAACAGGAAGGCTGATTTAATTCATCACAGAGAACACAAAGGAATATAATAATAACTGAAAAATCAATATTCAGGCAAATTGATTAAGTATCGGGCTCGACCTTAACCTCCAGCATGAGGTCTCCGATCAGACCGTCGACCTGCTTGCGGCCCAAGCCGGCCAGCCTGAGCACTCGACCTTCTTGGACCCCTTGAGGAATCCTTACGTTGAAGAGCCTACGCTGACCCCCCCATGGAATATTTACAAGCTTTTTACTCCCCTGTCTCGCTTCCCGGGGCGTAATGCGGATTCGGCCGTAGAGATTCGGATCGCCTGGACGGCCTTCGGTTCGAATCAGCTGGAGATGATGCGTCTTACGTTCGGGGCTCATGGCCTGCAGCCGTTCGGATAGACCTGCACGAGGCATTTTTAGAAACAGCCTCAGAAGAAGGATCCCGAAGACAAAACCGCCGATGTGCGCCCACCAGGCTACACCGGCGGACTGCGCCTGTGGGCCGGCGGCGCTCATAAACTGCAGCACAAACCAGAGCCCGAGGAATATGAAAGCGGGAATCTCGATAAAGTAAGGGATAAAGAAGATTGGGATCAATGTGAGGATTTTCGAGCGCGGGTACAGGATGAAGTAGGCCCCCATGACGCCTGCAATGGCGCCGCTGGCACCAACAGTTGGGACCTGGGAGTGTAGATTCAGCATGAGGTGGGACAGACCGGAAAGCATCCCGCACAACAGGTAGAAGATCAGATATTTTACCGAACCCAGGCGGTCCTCTACATTATCGCCAAAGATATACAAGGACCACATGTTGCCAAGAAGATGGAGAAAACCGCCATGAAGAAACATGAAAGACAGGAATGAAAACGCCTGACTACCCAAACTGAAAGAACCGCTTATCTCCGGAACAGTATAGCGCGCAGGGACGAGTCCGTAGAGCAGGAAGAATCTGTGCAGGCCGTCCCCCTGTGCCAGCGACACCAGGTATACCGCCACGTTTAACCCAATGATGGAATTGTTAACTAGTGGATAGTTTCTGGATTGAATGGTGTCTCGAATAGGAATCATGAAATCTGCGCTGGACGGGTGAAAGGTATGGCCGCGGAAGCTGGATTTTTGTCAATTGAAACCGCGGTTAATGGAAATGTCAAGGTCCATTTCCCGGAGATACCGCTTCAACTCTGTTGATCCACGAACTTGGGGCGGCTGGGTGCTGACTTTCCATACCCTCGAACACCTTTCCGGCCGCGCTTCAGGCGATCCATGTCACGGGCGGCAATATCCCGTTTTTCGGCAGCCATTTCTACCATCCTGCGATCCATGTCCAGGATCTGTTGAATAACGTTTTTTATCGCCTGTCGAGCCTCACGCACCCTTTGATCCTCATTTTGTACCGCTGCAGCCCCTCCTGTCCGCTCATCAAGCGTCGAAATCCTCTCCTGAATCTCATCTCGGCGACCGGCAGCTTTACTGAATCCATTCATATCGTCCTGATTGAGGCCTTTCAGCTGGTCTTCCGCTGCCATCTTCATGTCTATATACAGCCTATAATATTCTTCATATATACTTATAATATCATTTTTCATATGCTATCCTTAATTTCAGTTCAATGTTTTAAGCTCAGCCGGCTCAACGGCCTCTATGCGCGGTTGGTCTTCTCGACAAACAGACAAGCAAAACCAGTGCCACAGTCCGAACCCGGTCAGCCCGCTCGCTTCGTCAAAAAGTTGACATATTTTCTCGTTCCTCAAAGAAACAACGGCCCCAACCCAAACGCTCGGCCCATGCCCGGGCATCACCAAAAGCGGCCCTGTAACGAATCGTGCCTTAGACGCACCTGACAGGAAGGTGCCCGGCTACCGCCTTGGCCTCACCGGCCTGAATGGCACGGGATGTGCTTTCCTTTGGGTCAGGAAAACCCTTTGAGGCATCCACTTATGGGGGAAGCAATGAAATTATCGGTAGTTACACGAAGCCTACTCGCCCTGCTCAGCCTTGTTTCCGTGGGTCAGCTGCTTCACGACACAGCCATGGCACAGGACCACACTCGCCGAAACAAAGGTCCCGAGGCAATTTATCTTGAACTGACCAGGGACTTTTACGAGGCTCTTCGCAATGAAGGGGATCGGCCTGCAACGGTTTACACCAATGATCCGGCTGCCGTGCACCTCAGAGAAATCGCCGTCTCCACACGCTTCATGGTGCAGACGAACCTGGAGATCCTGAAACAGCAGGAAATCATGATTCAGTTGTTGAGGAGACTGATCGAAAAGCAATGAGCCTTTCGCAAGCCATACGGTCCGTTTCAGCGCTTGCCGCCTTTATCTTCGCCATTTTACCCGGGCAACCCACCGGGGCCTACGCGGAAAACACGGCTTTGAGCCTGTCCCTGAATCAAGAGCCCGGCCGAACGCGTTGCGCGGTCATTGTCGAGAACCGCCCGGTGTTCGAGCTGAAAGACCTTGGGGAATCCGGGATCCAGCTCCTTCTAATGGAGACCCGCGGATCAGCCTCTTTTCGGAAGGACGTAGCCCGGAAGGCCTCCTTCCTTCGCCTTGACTCAGGAGATACTGACCACGATACCGTGATACGATTCACTCTGCCGGGCCGTTTGAGCGAGCTGAGCGCGGCCTGGCTCAACGGAGAACGGGCCCTGTATCTCGACTTTGTTCACGGAGAAGAGGGAAAAGATGGGCATGGGGACCGATCCCGGGAATCAGTACTCAGTAAAATCCGCTTTGGGTTTGTGGACATGCGAACAAGAATGGCCCTGACCCTGGGCGAAGGGACCCTCTGGGAACTGGCTCAACTCTCCGCTGACCGCGCCCGGCTCAGGCTTCCCGCTGTAAAGACCGAACTCGAAGAGAGGCGGTTCGGTCCCGCCAACAACCTGGCTATGGCCGGGTTGGCGCGAGAGGGCGACACCACGAATATAGACGTCAGGCTGCGCACCCGAATCGATCGGGTCCATCTCTTCTGGACCGCGGATGGAAGACACCTGGTAACCGACTTCTTCGAGGGGCAGCTGTTTCCCGAACGAGAAGGGCTTGAGCTTCAGGCGGCCGCCCATGGGTCCACTAACCCGTCTTCAATTGAAGAAGTGACTGATTCGCCAGGCTCTATTGATGAGGTTCCCCTCGAAGACCGCGGGCCCGGGATAACGGAGACTGTGTCAGGTCACGGGGTGGATTCAGAGGGACCTGTCATTCGGAGTCGAATAGTCCGCAATGAAAACGGGACCCCTTCCCATGTCCAGGAAGGACGTGAAAAAGCAGAGGCGTCCGATCTGAAGGCAATTAGCGAAGCCGAACTCTTAGGAGACTTGGATCCTGCAGAGGCCATGATGTACAACCGAATTCGCCGGGCCTTTGAAGAAAACGACTATGAAAGTGCAGCCGAACTATGCGAGGATTTTCAGAAACGGTATCCGGGTTCGCCCATGGTGGAAAGAGTGGCTTTTCTAAATGGGGATGCTGAATTCGGCCTCCTTGAGAAAGGAGAGAAAGCTCGTTTCTCCTCCATGATGAGGGCATATCAGAACGCCGTTTCGCGTTTCAATCAGTCCCCCAGGGTCCCCCGGGCGCACCTGAACATGGCCCGGGCCGGTTCAATGGTCGGCAACAACTATGCCGCCGTCGGATACCTGAATATGGTTCTCAACAGTTCAACCGACCCGGAAACACTTGCTTCGGCACGCGTCGAGCGCGGGCGGGTGCACCTTGACCTCAATCGTCCCGACAATGCCGTCGAAGATTTTAAAGCCGTCCTGGATAAACACCCCGAGTCCCCGCAGGCCCTTGAGGCCCGCATGGGTGTGGCACGATATTATCAGGCCCTGGGGCTCCACGACAAGGCCCTTAATACCCTGGAGCGGCTGGCCGAAGAGCACCCTCTGCTCCATCTGGATCACCCCGAATTCCTGTTCCTTCGCGGCACTAATGCCTTGTATGTGAAACGATACGACCAGGCCAGAGCTTTTTTCTTCAGAGGCCTCAACATCGGAAAACAACCCGAGGACGCCGATCTGCTGTTCGCAAGGATAGGGGATACATACCACCACGCGTCCATGCCGAGGGAAGCGGAAGTTGTCTACAGGACAGTGATCCGCGAGTACCCTGACAGCGAAGGAGCCGCCATTGCCAAAATACGACTGGCGGGATACGAGACCGGGCACCAGGCGTTCAAGGAGCTTCTCGAGGAAAACCCCGGCAAGCCTCTGGCAGACTTGGCCTCCCTGGAGATGGCCAAAAAACTATACGTGGAAAACAAGTACACAAAGGCCATGGAGGCCCTTGAGGGGCTTATGAAAAGGCCATTTCAAGACGAAATCAAAAGGGAGGCCGAGGATATCTACTTCCGGTCCGCGGAACAGGAAATAAATCGCCTCCATAAATCAGGTGAGGCACAAGCCCTGGTGGATTTCTACCAGTCCCACAGGATCAGGCTTCAAAGTAACATAGATCCGGAAGTCCTTCTCCTGGCAGGCCTTTCCCTTCAAAGCCTCAAGCGGTATCCGGAGGCAGTGGCTGCACTGGAAGCGATCCGGGCATACGATCTCTCCCAGGTTTCCAAGGGACAACGGCTTCTTGCCATTACGGAAAGCCTTCTGATGTCACGGGAAGAGGGTAAGGCCCTGGCCCTTCTGGAAAGAAAAGAGGACCGGGCCCTCTTGACGAGTGCGGACCGACACAGGCTGGATTACATGCTCGCCAATCTCTACCTTGAGCGCGGTCGAAGCCATGATGCCTACAGGCTGTTCCAGGACCTGGTCCGGCGTGAACGGCTTCTGCCCGATAGGCAAATCGCTTCCATGTACCTGAATATGGGCCGAATCGCTGCTCGCAACGGGGATCTCGAAGAGGCTCGATCCTCGCTGAACCGTTGCATAGGGATAGTGGAGCGCTCTGAAGAGGACAGGGCCGTCCTCCGTGAAGCCTATGCGGAGCTCGGCACGGCATACTATATCGAAGGCCGGTACACAAACGCCCTTGACGCATTTAACAGGGCACTGGAAGAAGGTTTTTCCATTGAGGACAAAGGCTTTTTTGAGATGCGGTTCAACATGGCACAAGCCTACCTCGAGACCGGAAATCCAAAGCGGGCGGAGCCCATCCTGGTGGAACTCTCCGAGGAGGAAGACGACCTCCTGCAACAGCGGGCCAGGATTCGGCTGGGCAGGCTGGGCCTGGACAGACAACTACAAAGAATTTCCCTGGGATCAAATGGAAGCCGTTAACAACATTCTCTGGACGGCCGATCGAGTGCCGCTCCCCAAAGAGCTGTGGAATCGAATCGAGGCACTTGGATTCCGAGTGGTTATCGCGGAATCCGGAGACGCCCTTTTTGAATCTATTGAGCGGACCCGGCCGGGAGTGTGGGTAGGGCAGCTCAACGGAGACCCCGGGCCGGGGTTATCCATACTGGAGCGGGTAAGGCGGGCATTTCCCGGCATGCCGGTCATTCTTTCGAGCGCAAAACCGAGTATTCAGGAAGCCACGGAGGCGATTCGAATGGGCGCCACGGAATATCTTCCGGAGAACACCGATTCCGAACGGCTATGGGCCGTGCTGGAAAGTGCTCTCAGGTCCGCGGGGGCACAGGCGCCATCAGAGACCGGAGCACCTCCCCTGCGACGGAAAAAGACCGGAAACAGTCCAATAGCGGCACATCCGGACATGCTTCGGATTCTGGGGCTGGCAAGCAGGATCGCCCCCAGCCGATCAACGGTGCTGATCCAGGGGGAAAGCGGGACAGGGAAAGAAGTCATTGCCAGGTTTATTCATGAAAGGAGTGGACGGGCAAACGGCCCTTTTGTGGCGGTGAACTGCGCGGCTCTTCCGGAAAACCTTTTGGAAAGTGAACTCTTCGGGCATGAAAAAGGAGCCTTTACAGGTGCCATAGGCCGGAAAAAAGGTAAATTTGAACTAGCGGGCGGCGGCACACTCCTTCTGGATGAGATAAGTGAAATGGCCGTGCCGGTGCAGGCCAAGCTCCTGCGCGTCCTTCAAGAGCGCGAAGTCGATCGGGTGGGAGGACAGGCCCCTGTTGCAGTAGATGTCAGGGTCCTGGCCACCACGAACCGGGACCTTGAAAAAGAGGTCAGTGAAGGCAGGTTTCGGCAGGACCTCTTCTATCGGCTTAACGTGCTTCCTCTGCATATCCCTCCCTTAAGAAAGCGTCTTGACGACATCGCACCCCTGGCCGAGCACTTTCTTAAAGAGACCGCTTCACTCAACGGCATCCCCACAAAATCCTTGTCACCGGAAGGTGAGGCCCATCTTCGACATATGCCCTGGCCCGGAAATGTCCGGGAACTCGAAAACCTGATGGAACGGGCCATGCTTCTGGTGGACGGTGAAAAAGTTGAACCCGCCGACCTGGATTTCCTCGCCGGGTTGGGTACGGATTCAAGGCTGGAAAAATCCGAAGCATTGGACGGACCTTTGCTGCCCCTCCGCGAAATGGAAAAAAAGATGATCTTCCGCGCCCTCGACGATCACCAAGGCAACAGAACCCGCGCCTCCAAGATCCTCGGAATCAGCGTTCGGACCTTGAGGAACAAACTCAACGAGTACCAGAAAGAAGTCGACTAACCCGCACCCGGCCGCTGAACCGCCTGAGATTGTCATTTTCTTGACAGGCATCACTTCAAGAATTCCCGGCTGCCTCCTTCCCATTACAATCGCCCGACGGATTACAGGGCCCTGACCCTGCAAATTTTTCCGGTTCCCGAACACGAAACACGGATTATTCGTTCTGTCTTTTCAGGTGCAGGTGTCCAAGTGAAGGCCTGTACAGGGACGAAGCTCCCCGGCAGCTCTGCTGAGATTCAGAAACCGGGTGCTCAAAGCATATGCGAACCGGCTGGGACATGACGGAGCCGGGACGTCAATCCATTTTGGTATCGCTTTTGCAGTATAAGCGGGCGGACGCATTCCAAGCAGGAGGCTGGGAAAATGGAAAATATAACGGGTAACAGATTGATAGGAAGGACCATGAAGCTCCTTCAGCATGCCCTGGATTTCAGGTCCGCCAACCAGTCGGTGATCGCGGGCAATATGGCGAATATAGAGACTCCGGGTTACGAACCCCAAAAAGCGACCTTCAACCAGGCACTGGAGCGGGCCGCGGAAAAAAACGGTGTATCTCTTCCTAACCGACTCGCTCTTAAAAAGACCCACGAAAAGCACCTGCCGGTGTCGTCGGGGGTTGAGCGGTCCTATACCATAGAGAAGTACAACACTTACTCGGAAAGGCCGGGCCTAGACCGAGAAATGGCCAGGCTGGCCGAGAACAACCTGCACTATGAGGCCTCGGTTACACTTCTGTCCAAGAAATTTCAGTCCTTGAAAGAGGTCATCGGATCAGGAAGGAGATAACATTATGGACCTAATCCGCACCATCGATATGGCGGCGGGTGGAATGTCAGCCCAGAGAACCCGCTTGAACGTCATCGCAGCCAACTTGGCCAATGCAAACACTACACGAACCGAGGAAGGGACTCCGTATCGAAGAAAAACCGCCATATTTCAGGCCGCACCGGCGGCCGGCGGTTTTGACGCGCACCTGCAGGACGCCATGGACCGAAAGCTTTACGGTGTAGAAGTAATCGATGTGGTTCCAGTGGAGGGTCCGTTCAACAGGATCTTCGACCCCACACATCCGGACGCAGATGACGAAGGATACGTCCATCTTCCCAACGTAAACCTGGTGGAGGAAATGGTCCTCATGCTGAACGCCAACAGGGCCTACGAAGCCAATGCAGCCGTAATAAAGGCGGCCAAAGACATGGCCCTCAAGACCTTGGAAATAGGCCGCTAGCAATCCCCTGAGTCTTAATGGAAGAGGCTTGAACCTAAAAACACAGCACAGCGAAATTATCATTTAACTTTACGCAACACGGTAATTCGAAAGGTGGCTTTATGGACCCCATTCAAGGTCTTCCAAGAGCATTCCATCCCGTCCCGCCGGAGTCACGGCCCGAATACGCACCAGGCCCAAGCTTTCAAGACACCCTTAAGGCCTTCACACGGGAAGTGAATACGCAAATGAAAGACGCGGACCAAAAGGTTGCCGAGTTCGCAGTAGGCAAAAGCCAGGGCCTTCACGAAGTAATGATCGCATCGGAAAAGGCGGGGATATCCTTCAAGCTTCTGATGGAAATCCGTAACAAGTTGCTCGATGCGTATCAGGAAATCATGAGAATGTCTTTCTAGTATCATTCGATTTTTCTGGCCCCGTCCCCTGAACTGCGACGGCGGCCGAGGGTGAAACATGGCAGAAGAAGCAATCGAGAAAAACAGCTTTCAGCAATTTTTGGGTATCCTGGCCAACATGCCTACGGCCCGCAAGGTGTCACTGGCCGTGACCATGCTGCTGGTCGTGGGCGGCTTCGCGGCCCTGCTTTTCTGGACCAACCGGCCCGACTACCAGGTGCTGTTTTCCAATCTCAGCACTACCGATGCCGCCCGGATCACTGAAAAACTAAAGGAACAAAGGATTCCTTTTCAGCTCAAGGAAGGGGGAAGCGTCGTACTCGTCCCGGACGATATTGTTTATCAGCTGCGCCTCGACCTGGCCGGACAAGGCCTGCCCCGGGGGAGTAGTGTGGGATTCGAGATCTTTGACGACATCTCCTTCGGGACCACGGAGTTCGTGCAGAGGCTGAAGTACCAGCAGGCCCTCGAGGGTGAGCTGGCACGAACCATCATGCAGTTCGACAGCGTGGACCAGGCGCGCGTCCATATCGTAACCTCGGGAGAAAACCTCTTTGCCGAGCCGGAAAAGCCTGCCACCGCCTCGGTGGTGCTTCGACTCGTCCAGGGCGGCGTCCTGGACCCCAGAGAACTCCAGGGGATAGTAAACCTGGTGGCCTGCGGTGTGGAAGGCCTGCGGCCGGAAAACGTAACAGTGGTTGACATGGCCGGCGGGCTGCTCTCAAAGGGACAGGATGCAATGTCCGCCGGCGGGCTGAGCCGTTCCCAGCTCGATTATCAGAGAAGGCTCGAACAGTCCCTGGAAACCCGTATCCAGACTATGCTCGAGCCTGTTGTGGGGGCCAATAATGTCATTGCCCGAGTCTCCACCGATGTGGATTTTCGCCAGGTGAACATCTCGGAGGAAGCCTATGATCCTGACAGCACGGTGGCACGAAGCGAGCAGATTCAAAAAGAGTCCTCTCAAGGCGGGAGAAATCTTCCCGGCGGGAGTCCTGACACTCGTTACCAGGTAGTCGACCAGCAACCTGAAGGAGTTGCAGGCACCTTGTCCAGGGGCTTCGAAAAGGAAAACACGGTTATCAACTACGAGATCAACCGCGTCAACCGACAGATCATCAACTCAGTCGGCGGCATCACCCGACTGACGGCGGCCGTGATAATAGACGGTCCCTATGCATCTTCAAGCGGAGAAGACGGAAAACCCGTCAAGGAATTCGTGCCTCGCAGCCGCAGGGAAATGAGTACATTCGAGGAGATGGTCAAGAAATCCATAGGATTCAATGAACAGCGGGGAGATCAGATATCAGTAAGCAATATTGCCTTTGCCATGCAGGCGGAGGACGGGGGCCGACCGGGATTCGAGTCTCAACCCGCCTGGGTGGACTACGTGAAGAAGACGGCCCGTCCCGCCCTCAACCTGCTTCTCATCGGTCTGTTTTTCTTCCTGGTGGCCCGGCCCTTCAGGAACTGGCTGAGGGAAGCCGGCCGGCAGCAGGCTCTTCTGTCCCAAGGGCCGGAAGCCCGGCAGATCGAGGCCGGAGAGGACGCACAAGGGCCTGATACGGATCAGCATGCTCAACTGCTGGAGATGTCGAAAAAGAATCCCGAAATGGCGGCGCAGATCATTAGATCATGGCTAAGTGAAAGGACCGGTTGACATTGGACCTGATCAAAGGGCTTACAGGACCCCGAAAGGCCGCCGTTCTACTCATGGTGATGGGTGAGAACTTTGCGACTCAGGTGTTCAAGCATCTTGATGAGGAAGAGGTCAGGGCGATAGGCGAGCATATGTCCCAAATCAAGACAGTGGACACACAGATGGTCGCCTCCATAATGGATGAATTCTTTACATCCTGCACTGATAAGAACCTCCTGGGGGTGAGCGGTACGAATTTTTTTAAGAAGACCGTCAGCCAGGCGTTTGACTCCCGTAAGGCGGACAGTCTCCTTAACGAGTTCGTAGGCAAGGACGGGCATCGCCCGTTTGAAATGCTTCGGTCTCTGAGCCCTCAGGTCCTTGCCAACCTTCTTATGGACGAACACCCTCAGACCATAGCTCTCATTCTCGTGAATCTTAGTCATCAGAGCGCTGCTGAGACCATCCAGATCCTGCCTGAGGCCGTTCAGAGCGAAGTAATCGTCAGGATCGCCGAACTCGACAATGTGCCGGAAGAGATCGTTGATGAAATTCAGGAAGTGATCCTGGAACAGGTGGCCGATATCGGAAATGAATCCAATGAAATGGTGGGCGGCGTTCAGGCTGCAGCCGAAATAATGACCCAGCTCGACCGTAAGACAGAGGCCTCCATCCTGGAAAAAATCGAGGTCGACAGGGAGGAACTGGCCGAAGAGATTCGACAGTCCATGTTCGTGTTCGATGACCTCTTTAACCTCGATGATCGTTCCATTCGAACCTTACTCAAAGAAATCAGCAACGATGAGCTGATCCTGGCGCTGAAGACCGCAAGCGACGGCCTTGCAGACAAGATCTTCGGCAACGTCAGTCAGCGGGCCGCCCAGATGATGAAGGAAGACATGGAGGTAATGGGACCTGTGCGGCTGAGGGATGTGGAGCAGGCCCAGCAAAGCATTCTCAAAACTGCAAGAAGGCTCGAAGAGGAAGGCAAAATCGTTCTTGGCGGAAAAGGTGGAGACGATGTCCTTATCTAATATCATCAAACGTGGTGAGGACCTTCAATACAGCATCCGTTCCTTTGACCCCGAAGTCCTTACCCTCTCGGAAGATGAGCCCCCCTCCGCCCCCACTGGAGTCAAAGGCTCGCTGATGCTGCCCGGCGGGCCGCCCATGGAACATCGGGAGGCAAACAATTCCATCGAGGAAGAAGAGGAGGAGGAGGAGGAGGAGAGCCCTCAAGAAAAAGCGGCCCGCCTGGAGCGGGAGGCCTACGAGAAGGGTTTTGAGCAGGGAAGAAATGACGGAATGGAGCTCGAGAAGAAACAGCTCGATGAGCAGAGGCGGCAGCTGGAAGACCTCTTTTCCGGGATTCGCGGACTGAAATCGCACTTGTTCCGGGAAGCGGAACACGAGGTCATCACCCTTAGCACCCTGATAGCCAAACGTATTCTGCGTGAAGAGATTCGTACCGACCCTTCTGTAATTCAGAGGACTATCCGGGCTGCGCTGGACTACGTAGCCGATCGAACCCGGATCACAATCGCAGTCAACCCGGAAGACATGGAGGAGATTCGTGAAATTCTTCCCTCCCTCGCTTCCATCACCGAGGGAGGTCAATTCCAGATAATCGAGGACGACACCCTGGATCGCGGCGGGTGCACCCTGGGCACCGGGTTCGGCAGGATCAACGCAAGCATTAAGGAACAGTCCGCCTCCATTGAGAGTGTGATCGAGCGCACCTTCACAGAGGGCGGGGGGGAAGGACTTTGAACTTGAGCCTGGCCAGGTACTTCAGGGCCGTAGAGACGGCCGAGACCATTATCACTGAGGGGCGGATCACTAAGGTCGTGGGCACTGTCCTGGAGGCGAACGGGCCGGCCATGCCGGTGGGAGGTGTCTGCAGGGTGCTTCCCCTGGATCGTGGAAAGCAGGGCATCCCTGTGGAGGTGGTAGGGTTCAGGGACGACCGGGTCCTGCTTATGCCCCTCGGTAAAGCGGATGGGGTCGAACCAGGAAGTACTGTGGTGGGAGAGCGCTACCATGCAGCAGTGGGCGTAAGCTCCAAAATGCTCGGACGCGTACTGGACGGCCTCGGCAATCCCCTTGACGGGGGCCCCGCCATTACCCCGGAGAGGGAAATGCCGCTTTACGCCGAACCCCTGAATCCCCTTCAAAGAAAGAGAATTGAAGAACCGCTGGACGTCGGGGTCCGCGCCATCAACTGTCTGGCCATGCTGGCAAAAGGACAAAGGGCCGCCGTCATGGCCGGTTCCGGTGTAGGGAAAAGTGTGCTTTTGGGCATGATGGCACGTTACACCTCAGCCGATATCAACGTCATCGGACTCATTGGCGAGCGTGGTAGGGAGGTGCTTGAATTCATAGAACGGGACCTGGGGGTGGAAGGGCTGAAGCGGTCAGTCGTTATTGTGGCCACCTCGGATTCTTCACCCCTCTCGCGGATTCGTGGGGCCTATTACTGCGCGGCGGTCTCCGAATTCTTCCGGGACCTGGGCAAGGACGTCCTGCTTATGATGGATTCAGTCACGCGCTTTGCCATGGCTGCCCGCGAGGTTGGGCTTTCGGCCGGTGAGCCCCCAACAAGCAAGGCTTACCCGCCGAGCACCTTTGCCCATCTCCCACGCATCCTGGAAAGGGCGGGAACAAACTCGGGACGAGGTTCCATCACGGGCATCTACACAGTCCTTGTGGAGGGCGACGACATGAACGAACCAATCGCCGATGCGGTTCGCTCCATCGTAGACGGCCACATAGTACTGGATCGAGGCCTTGCATCCCGTGGACACTACCCAGCCATTGACGTGCTCTCCAGCCTGAGCAGGCTCATGGCGGATGTTGCGCCTGCGGACCACTTGAAACACGCAGTCGAATTCCGCACCCTCCTGGCCGATTACGCCAGGATCGAAGACCTTGTCAACGTCGGCGCATATGAAAAAGGGACCAGCGAGCGTACAGATTACGCCCTTGAGATGATCGACGACCTGAACGCTTTTCTGATTCAGGACGTGAATACCCGTGCCTCCATGGAAGAGGCCCTCAAGGACATGAAAAAACTACTCACCGTTCGAAAACTGGGCCATTGAATAAGGGGGCGCCTGACACTGGCGGGACATGAGATTCAGATTTCGATTCGAGTCGCTTCTTACTTACAGGGCCCACAGGAAGGAGAGGTCCGAAGCCGCGCTCGGCCGGGCCCGGCAACAACTCCGCCAGGCCCGGGAAAAGAAGGTTGAATTAAAGAATCGATTCAGGGAAACCGGCGAGGAACTCAGGGACCTGCTCAAGAAGGAGCGATCGGCCCATCTCCTCAGGACCTACACCGACTTTCTATCCGAACTGGAGAGGAAGATGAACACGCAGGAAATGGTGATCGCCCATGGGGAAAGGGAAGTCCGCGACCGTGTGCAGGAGGTCCTGGCGCGCACACGGGAGACGAAAATCATTGAAAAATTAAAAGAGAGGGATCGGGAAGTATGGCTTTACGAGCAAAGACGACAAGAGCAGAAGGACCTGGACGAGGCTGCGGTGGTACGGCACGGGAGAACTCCCGTGTAAACAGCAGGAGGCCCGTAGTCCTTCTGGCCTCCACCACCTTCGCTCTGCTCTTTGTCCTGAAAATACTTATGAGCGGCATATTCCTCAACGGCCTTCCCTTCGACCTGGGTCAAAGGACGGCCCTTGCCGAGGACAATACCACAGAGGGGGCCTCATCTCTCGAGCGAGAGCAGACGCTCCTCAAAACGGAACAGAGGCTCAGGGATTGGGAAGAAGAACTCAAGAAGCGGGAGCAGCAGGTCCTCCCTCTTCAGGAGGAAATAGACCGAAAGATGGCCGAACTCGAGGAGATACAGGCCAACCTGACGGACTTCGCCAAGAGGCTGGCTGAGAGGGAAGAGGCCCTGAACGACGCCAGGGTTAAGCACCTCGTCTCAGTGTACCAGGAAATGGAACCCACTCGCGCAGCCGCCATTATGGGCAAGCTCGACATCCCCACGGTGGTCCGGATCCTCGGCAACATGCGGGGCAAGGCCGCCGGGCAAATCCTTGCCTCCATGCCCCCTGAGCGGGGAGCGGAAATAAGCGAACAATTGAGCAGGATCGACTGACCCGCTTCCGGTTTACAAAAAGCGTCTCCTTTTGCCTGCCTCCGACACCTGATCACACAATACATAACCACCCATGCTTCTCGGCAAAATTTGCCCCAAGACCTGTACTTCTGGCAATTCCTTCCATGCCCGCAGTCCGCCCCTCTCTTTAAGCCTGCCAGAAACACGAATTATAACATATAGATATGTCGCCAAGCGGTTTTGGCACGGCGGTTGCTCCATTTCCGGCGTGAAGATTTGGAAAACAGCTTGAGAATAACTCAAGGAGAAGCCATGGAGACCATTTCACCCCGGATGCCGCTTTCCCTGGATATTAAAGGAAAGGAATTTTCATGCCGAGAGGCCCCCTCAGGCGACATAGGGGACAGCCTCTTTCACAATTTTCTGAGTCGCATAAATGAGCAGGACGATGACTCCGGAATCCTGGCCTTTTTGACCAAAGCTGCATCTCCTGACCATCCAGGCCCCATGGTGCCGGCCGGCAAGGATGACGCCTCAGGCATTCAGCGCCTCATTGATAAGGGTATTACGCTCACTGCCGGCGGTCTTTCCCGGCTGGCCCGCTTCCTGGAAAACCAGGGTTTTCCAGGCCGGGAAATCAAGGTGCTTTTTGAGTCCATTGCGGACAAAAAAGGCAACATCCCTATTGACCGTCTCCTTGCCGGGCTTCAAGGTCTTATGAACGGAAAAACACGGATAACCGAAAACCTGGTGTTGGACCAATCCGACATCCCACGCCTCAAAGAAACGCTTTTTAAAATGGGACTCGGTGCGGGCCAGGTCAGGGATGTCATAGAGAGGGCATTAAACGGAGACAGACGCATATCCCTTGGCAGGCTCACGTCGGCCCTGGGGGCACACTTTTCCGATGTACGGCCGGAAACAGGCCGCCGACTCGCAGAGATCCTTCAGCGTGAAATGGGGATAGGTTTCCGCGCCGGTGACATGGAACAGGCGGCAAAGGACGCGGGACTCGAGGAAGCCGTTAATCGCCTTACAGGAAGCTCTTCGGATGCTGCTCGCGAGGCGGCCAGGCGGGAAATCGCCTTGCTTATGCTGGCAAAGGGAATTCCCGCCCAAGATGTCAAGAAATTCCTGGAATCCCTGGCAGTCAGGCAGTCCGAGTCCCATGGCGGCAGGGAATATTTTTTGGCACAAAACGCCGCAACATCCAAAAAAGAGACTAATTTCCTTCAAAGAAACTCCAATACGCTGGTTCAGATTCAAAAAGAAGGAACGGGTCGTCAAGCCACATGGAAGGAACGGATCATCGACATACTCAACCGGGAAGAGTTTCTTGCCGGGCGAAAAGCAGGGACTGGCACAGAGGCCGGGCAGGGAAACGGATCCGCCAAATCGATCGAGATTCTCGAGGAGGCCCTGTGGGGTCGTCTTCAATCAAAACAGACGGGAATCAACCCAACAAAGATTCACACCTCAGAAAATGATAATGCCAGGGAAACAATAACTAAGCACGACGAAATTGCCAAAGAGGCGGCAAAATCGGGGCTTAAAGGGTTAAGGGCCCGTCAGTCGGGGGGCTCCGCAACCTCACGAACCATGCCGACAGGAGAAATCATTGGTTCACGCCTTGACCAAGCCGAACCTTCCCGGCAAGCAGCTTCAACCGTGCGGGGTCAGGCTCCAGCCGCGCCCCTTCCCGAGCCGCTCCCCAAAATCGTGGACCGCATGGTCTGGATGGTGCGCCGGGGAGAACAGATAAGCCGGATCCAGATTTCCCCCCCGGAGTTGGGTCGCATGGACCTGAGCATAGTAATCAAACAGGGCCACCTGCACGCCCATGTGAGCGCTGAGAATCCGATGGTAAAGGAAATAATTGAAGCAGGCCTGCAGCAGCTCAAGCAGCAGCTCGGCAACCTGGGATTCACGATTGAACGCTTCGACGTGTCAGCAGGGCTGGATGAACGCCGGTTCGCCGAGTTCCAGGCCCGTACGGGCGGGCAAAGAAACCGCCCCGGCCGGGGCAAAAAACTTGGAGAGCAGGTAATTATGGAAGTGACCCCGGACCGGCCGAATCGAAATTTAATGGGTGAATTGTACCGCATCGATGTCCGGGTCTGATCCGGCACGCTGAAATGAATACCGGAGCACGGGCCAAACGGCCATAGCAAAAGGGCCTTTGAGAGCAAACGAAGCAGTGGAAAATAAAGGAGAATGAGAATGGACATCTCATCGATCAGCGGGATTCCCATGGTGGAGGATCCGGATCCGCATGCAAAAGCGGACTCCCAGGAGATAGACCGTGACGCCTTCATCAAGATGTTTCTGGCACAGATGAAGCATCAGGACCCACTCAATCCCATGGACGGGTCGGAGTTTGCAGCACAACTCGCCCAGTTCAGCAGCCTCGAGCAACTCTATAACGTCAACAGTACACTGGACGGTCTCAAGACACTCCAGGAAACCGGATCCCGGTTCGAGACACTGGCCTTGATAGGCCGGGAGATTGCGGCGGAGGGAAGCGGAATTTCGCTGGAACAGGGCCGGGCCGCACAGGGGGGGTTCGAACTACCGAGTAGCGCCGAGTGCTCGGTGACTGTTACGGATTCCAGGGGTTTGCCGGTCTGCGAGATTCACCTGGGCTATCTGGAAGCCGGATCGCAGGATTTCGAGTGGGACGGAAAGAGCGGATCCGGCGTAGCAATGCCCGATGGGGCATACAACTTCAAGGTTTCCGCCGTGACCCAATACGGAGAAGAGGTCGAGACCGTTCCCCATATAGTGGGCCGCGTTGACAGAGTCAGCCTGGAGGACGGAAATTCCACCCTGTATGTGGGACAAGTCCCCGTGAAAATGGCATCGGTTGTGGACGTCAGAAACGCCGTGTCTTCGACTTCAAACAGCACAACAGGCGATCAGGATTAATCTGCACAGTACGCGGGGGCCTGATCACAAATCCCCTTTCCGGGATACGGAATACCCTTAGGGGCATGTCAATTATAGTTTTCGAAAGCAAAACAGGAGGAACACACAATGGCACTTTCAAGCGCGCTGTTCTCGGGAATCACCGGGCTGACCACCCTTGGCGAGGCCATGCAGGTGATCGGAGACAACATCGCCAATGTAAACACCGTTGGATTCAAATCAAGCACCTACACCTTTCAGGACCTGCTGAGCCAGGCTGTAGCAACCCAGGCCGGGACCAGCCAGGTGGGAAAGGGGGTAACCCTGAGCGATATCTACCAGAGCTTTCAGCAAGGATCCTTTGAAACAACCTCGAGCACGACAGACCTGGCCATAGGCGGTTCAGGATTCTTCCAGGTCCGGGAAGCCGAGAGCACAAACACGTTCCTTACACGGGCAGGCAACTTCCGGTTCGACAGGGACGGCTATCTTGTCAACCCGGAGAGTTACGTAGCGCAGGGATGGGAGTTGAATGAGGAAGGGCAGGACATCAGTTCCGTCACCGACATCCACCTGGACTCGTTCACCTCACCGCCCAGGCCCAGCGACGAGATCCGTCTCATATTGAACCTGGATCAGAGAGAATCGGCAATTCCCGGCAACATTGAAGATGCCTGGGACGGGACCGAAGCCCAACCCATGGGAGCATCGAACCTCTACCAGACCTCCATCAAGGTCTATGATCACCTTGGGGCCACACACGACATCACCGCCTATTTCGACAAGACCGCCACCGAACACGAGTGGGAGTTCATACTCACCTGCAACCCGGATGAGGACAACAGGGCAGGTTTTGCCGACACAGATGAAGAGCTCGGACTCCTTGCAAGAGGAACTCTCGCATTTAATGAGGGCTCCGGCCAGATTGAAACCATGTCTCTTGACCTGTGCACAGCGCCCGGGACCTGGAACTCTCTGGGCGCCGGTGACCTTAGCTCGAGCGGCTACTTCGAATTCGATACCGAATTCATATCCGGGGAGGAACAGTCTATAGCTCTCAACTTCGGCTCATTTTCTGCCGACGGGGCGAATTGGACCCCGGATTCTCTCTCCACAACCCAGTTCGCCAAGGCCTCCACAACCGTGTTCCAGAGCGCCACAGGATACGGGGCCGGTGACCTGCAGGGCGTAAACGTGGATGTAGACGGGGTGATAACCGGAATCTACTCCAACGGCGAGGTCATCCCCCTGTACCGGGTGGCCCTGGCCGATGTTGTCAATCCCATCGGGCTCGAAAAGGTGGGTGGAAACCTGTACAAGACCACCCGCCTGAGCGGGGAAGCCCCCACATACCAGCCCGGAACCAACGGGACCGGGAACATAGCCCCCAACTCCCTGGAGCAGTCCAATGTGGACATCGCCAATGAGTTCGTCAAGATGATCACCACCCAGCGCGGCTTTCAGGCCAA
>CAZEIA010000021.1:26420-28437 GCA_964512335.1 uncultured Desulfobacterales bacterium | reverse complement strand
AGCCCGAAGGTCACATAGAGTCCCAAACCCACCAACGGCAAGGCAACAATTTTGATGGCGACGGCCCCGAGAACCGCGATGAGGTTCTTGCGCATGACCTCCATGGACAGGGACGCACCGATCAGCAGCAGGGACATCGGCGGTGCCAGTCCGCTCAAGATGTCCAGGAAGCGCAGAACCGCTGTGGGCAGCGACAGCCGACAGGCCGAGGCCGTCACACCTGCCAGGGCTGAAACGATTACGGGATTGCGAATCAGTTTTTCGCCGATGACAAGCAGTTTTGCGCCCGGCTTGACATCCGCCACCGTACATGCCTGTAATGCCAGGACCGACAGGACATTCTGCAGGATCATGAGAAAACCCGCCAGGATGCCGGCTTTGACCAGCCCGGTTTCCCCCATATAATAGAATGCCACAGGAAGTCCGATATAGCCGTGGTTTCCGTGGGCCGAGCACTGGATAAAGGCACCGATGCGCCCCTTGGGCCAGCGTGTAAGCCGTCCGATCAACCAGGCAATGCCATAGGCCAGAACCGCCGATGAGAGAGTGATCAACAGAACAGTGGCATTGAATTCGGTGCGGAAGGATGCTTTCGAAATGGAACGGAAAATGAGCGCTGGGATGGCCAGATAATATACGAGCCGGTTGGCAGGACCCAAAAAGTCCGGCGGCATGAATCCGCGGCGGTGGGCAAACCAGCCCAGTATGACAACTGCAAAAATGGGAATGATGGTTGAAAAAACTTGCATGCTGTCCAAGACGTAGTGATGCGGCTGGGTTGTTACGGGTGGCGTCCTCACGGCACCAGGTTTGTCACTTCGGCTCTCGGTGACAATACATAAAAACACCCCCGTGCTGCCTTTTCGATTTCAGGGGTTCATAGAAATTCATGTCGTATCGGCGTGAAGGCATCAATCAATCGCACCTCGGCCGAAATGAGTTGGATGGAATGGGGGACTTCCGGAGGAATCGCCACCATGTCGCCGGCATGAAGTCG
Organism: uncultured Desulfobacterales bacterium; assembly: GCA_964512335.1. Taxonomy (GTDB): domain Bacteria; phylum Desulfobacterota; class DSM-4660; order Desulfatiglandales; family HGW-15; genus JAIPEI01. The sequence goes on along the minus strand of CAZEIA010000021.1, from coordinate 27,440 downwards.
CTGGATATCATCACCAAGGTAAAAAAGAAGGTCGCCTTTCACTATGTAAGCAATCTGCTCATGGGAGTGGGTGTGAGGCGGGTCAGGCTTATCCCACGGTCCACCTCCAAAATCCCATACCACTACCATGAGATTGTCGGTGTGGATAAGACGGCGATTACGTCCCGGTTCAGTTTCGACGGCTTCGCCCTCAGTCGATGTCTGCATATTCACGATGGCTCCTCTTCGCTATTCTTGTCTACCTGCCAGATACTGCCGGGCCGCGCGAACGGCACGCCGTGCGAATTCTTCAGGTCCCAGCTCCTTCATCAGTGTCTCGTTGGGTATTTCCAGGGAGTAGGGCACCATGGGCATGCACTCCAGGATGGCCCGCAGATTGATATCACCTTCGCCCGGAAAGAGGCGCCCGGCCCGGGCCGTGTGTATAAGCGCTTCCGTGTCAGTTGGAATCTCCCCGGGGGCATCGCAGAGGTGAATGAAGTGAAACCATTCCCGCGGAAGGTTTCGGAGTTCTTCCAGGCTTGACAGGGATCGATCGAAGTGGAGGGTGTCCACAAGCATACCCGCATTAGGCTTGTCAACCGCTTTGATCACCGCGGCCGCGGCCCTCAAGTCCGGGGTCTCTGTCCACGACGGAAACTCGAGGTCTACCGTGAGCCCAAAGGATTGGGCCAGATCACAGAGCTGGCCGAAGCGTTCGGTGGCCCTCCCCCGGTCGGGATCGGGTAGCTGGGCGATAACGGCTCGTGCTCCGAGTTCGGCCCCCGCTTCGAGGAACTTGCGATAGGTTCCAGGCTCCGTTTTCGGATCCATGCGGGCCAACTCGACATCCAGGACCTCCACGCCAGTATCCGCCATGCGTGCCTTGGTTTCCTTCATCATGGCACGGTCGTCCATGAGAGGATAGATTTTCTCGTTGGCCGTGACCGCAGTCATGCGCAGGCCGACATATTGGTAACCGGTTTTGGCGGCGATGGCCACCATCTCCGGCGGAGAGCACTGCAGAACGGTCAGGTGTGC
>CAZEIA010000021.1:0-26410 GCA_964512335.1 uncultured Desulfobacterales bacterium | reverse complement strand
CTGGTGTTTTTCGGAAGCATTCCGCTTGCCATGATCCCGCTAACAGCCAAACGCTTCCTGATCAGGGGTACGGCGGATTCGAATGCTGCTGCCCCGGAGGGTTAGCCCTCAGGTTGATTACCGGACACCATCCGTGTGGACACCTGTCAATCGGTACTGACATGGGATATCTTCTTTTCGGGGGAGTAGATGTCCAGTATGTTCCAGTGTCCGGCGGTGGGCACCGGGTTGTTGATCATGGCCACATCAAGAACCACCGGCCTATTGGATGTAATAGCCTTTTCCAGTGCGGGTTTGAACTGGGCCGCCGATTCGATCTTGATCCCTTCCACGCCGTAGGCCCGGGATACAGCTGCATAATCGGGAGATGTGGACTTGCCGTCCTTCTCGAAAACGGTACCGAAGGTGGTGGCGTAGTGGGCCTTCTCCAACCCAGCGATGGTACCAAAAGCGTTGTTGTTCATGATGACCCACACCACGGCCACGTTTTCCGCCACGGCCGTGGCCAAAAGGGCCGGGTTTTGTCCAAAGCCCCCATCGCCGATTAGCGCCACGACCACCTTGTCAGGGCTGGCAATTTTGGCACCGATGGCAGCAGGACCCCCGAACCCCATGGTGGCATAGCCGCCCGGGATGAGGATGCTACCCGGCGTGTAGACGGGGAACTGCTGGCCCACCCCGTTCTTGTTCCACCCTACGTCGGTGGTGATAATGGCGTCCCGCGGAAGGACCTCCCGAACCTCGGCCAGGATACGTTCGGGCATCATGGGGAATGCGTCGCTTTGTTCCATGACCACGTTGGTCTGTTTGAAGGCTTTCCGGTATGCTGCGATCTCGCGCACCAGGTCTGCCCTTTGCCGTCCATCGGGGTAGAGGGTTTGGGCCGTGCGGATCAGAACTCTGAGGGCCTGCTTCAAATCAGCCACCACGCCGATTTCCACCGGGTAGTTCCGTCCGATCTCGCTGGGCTCGATGTCGATCTGGATGACTCGGGTAGGTGGTATTGCGAAGGTGTATTCCGGATACCATGAACTGCTGTCCGCCTCCTTGAAGCGTGTGCCGAGGGCCAGGATCACATCGGCTTCCCGGCAGGCGTCGTTGATGAACCGGGTACCCCAGAAGCCGGTCATCCCCAGGGTCAGGGGATGGTCGTCCGGAAGAGCGCCCTTGCCCATCAAGCTGTGGGCTACCGGGATCTGTAGATGGTCCACGAAAGAGTGGAGCTGTCCAGCGGCCTGCGCCAGTATCACCCCCCCCCCGGCATAGATGACCGGCTTACGGGCCGTCCGCAAGCACTGCACTATGTCACGGGCTGTGGCCTCATCGATGGAGGGTTTGCGCAGGGTGCGGGTATTGGTCTTGACTCTATCGAAAAGGGCCGTATCCACCTCCTTGGAAAAAATGTCCATGGGCACGTCCACCAGTACAGGACCGGGCTGTCCGTTTTCAGCCATTTGAAAGGCCTTTTCGATGATTTCCGGGAAGAGTTCCGGGCGTTCCACCCGCCAGGCGCGTTTCACGAAGGGCCTATAGATCTCATACTGACTCCCGTCGGAGTGCAGGTTGACTTCCTGGTGGGGATGCTTGCCGTAGTAGTGGCTGGGAACGTCGCCGGCAATGACCACCATAGGAATGCAGTCCAGGGCGGCATTGGCAACTCCGGTGGCCGCGTTGGTCATGCCGGGTCCCAGATGACTCAAGACTACTGAGGCTCTGCCCGTGACTCGAGCATAGCCATCAGCCGCGTGGGCTGCCACCTGTTCATGACGCACGTTGATGAAGTCGATTGTGCTGTTTTCCAGAGAGGACAAGACGGCGATATTGGTGTGCCCGCACAGGCCGAAGATATGCTTCACTCCTCGTTGCTCCAAATAGCCTACCAATTGATTTGCGACGAGAGCTTTCATAAAATCCTCCTATGATGCAGTCTTTTTGGCCGCCGCAGAGGCGCGTTATGATCTTTCCAAGAACGGTTTTCAGGTTTGGCCCAAATGGGCGGCGCCCGGCTCGGACCGCACGAAACAGATCAGCAACAGGCTAGCGCACATGACAAGACCGGCCAGGGTGAAGCCCCGGTGAAACATCCCCCTGTCGCCGAACATGCCGATCACGGTGGGGAAAACGCCCCCCCCAATCAGCATGGCAATCGGCATAATCAGCGAGATCACAAGGTTTCGGAGGCCGCTGGCCACCATCCCGGTCAAGACGGCATACGCCGGCGGGAAAAAAGCCGCAGCAAACAACGGCTGTAGCAGCAAGGGAAGCCACAGCCAGCTATTGCCCGCCAGCCCAATTAAAATAGTTGCGAGGCCGCCCATAAAGGCGGTGCCGGCCATAACGACACGGGGGTCCCAGCGGGCGGAGAGCCACCCCGTTCCCACGGGTGACGCGATGGCGGCCACACGGGAGGCCGACATGATAGAATGGGTGAAGGTCTGCCCCATTCCCCTTTCGGCCTGCAGATAGAGGGGAATCATAGAGAAGACCCCCACGTTGGCCGCCACACCGAGGGCAAAAACAAGCAGCATGGCCCAGAATGCCCAATGGGAGAGTACCCGGTGCATGTTGTTCCAAGTTGGGGGATCCCCCTTGTAATCGCTGGTCGGCCGTTTCACAGCGTAGTAGAAGCCCGAGATGATCAAACCCATCGCAATAGGCCAGACTACCTCCCGCCAGCTACCCCACCCGATTATGACCTCCGCCAGCAGGGGGGCGGTGATAAAGCCAAGGCTGGGGGAAATCTCGTGGATGGAAAATGCCTTGCCAAAATCCTTTGAATGCAGCCCGTAGGTAAGGCTGGCAATGCCTGCCGGAAGATAGAAGCCGGCTGTGAGGCCGATGAGAGCCAGTGTGATTCGGAGAAAAAGGAGGGAGGTCCCCGTAGCCGCCGCCATCAGGACAAGCCCGCAGGTGAGGCTCGACAGGGTGATGGTCTTTTGATGGTTTAACCGAGAAGAGAGATACCCCGAACTGAGGACCCCGAAAAAATACCCGGCCGTAATATAGAGAAAAAGAGCCCCGGCCCCTGTATGGGTAATGCCCAAGTCCGCTTCGATTTCCACCAGGAGAGGACCCCAGATAAAGCGCGCCAGAAAATTGAAAAAAAACAGGATCGCCAGCAGTGAGATGGCCGAGAAGCGGGCCCGGAAAGGCAGGACTTCCTTTACGGGCAAATTGTAATAGTAAAAATCAGGTTTCACAAGAGCACCTGAATGCAGCTCACGTAAGGGTCACAGGTTGCCCGCATGCGCCGGAATGCAGGACGGCGCTGACCACCGCAAGGGTGCGCAGGGCGTCCTCACCGCTGGTGCGGGGGGATTCCTCACCATGGATGACGGCACAGAAATGTTCGATCTGACGAACCAGGGGATCCTGTGCCTGGACCGGGATTCTCTCGGTTCGCAGGGGATGCTGCCAGCCGGCGGCAGATGGCGATCCGTAATGAACACGTTTCATCGTCGGAAAAGCGAGGGTACCCTCGGTCCCGAAAAAGAGATAGCAGTCCTCCTGGGTGCGAAAATAAAAGGGGTTCTCGCCGGTCGCGGCCTCATAAGACCAGCCGGATGGCACGCAATCGGAGGTCACCACGGTCCCCAAAGCCCCGTTTTTAAAGCGCAGGGTCACACAGGCTGTGTCTTCCACCTCGAAGCCCCGCACAGTGGAGCTCACTTCGGCGTAAACGTTCCGGATTTCTCCGCAGATGAAACGCAGATTGTCAACATCGTGGATCATGTTGGTCAACACCGGGCCGGCACCGGGTTTGCGGCGCCATTCAACGTCGAAGTACTCGGCGGGTTTCAGCAGGGTCCAGAGGACCGACACGGCCACTAGTCGCCCGATTTTCCCGGACCGGACTGCCTGCCGGGCGGCTTCCACCAGGGGATTGAACCGCCGGTGATGCCCCACCAGAAGATGAACCTCTTGTCGATTCGCGCACTCGATCAAATCGCGTGCGGCCTGTACTTCCGGGGCGATAGGTTTTTCAACCATGAGGTGCACCCCGTGTTCGGCACAGGCGATGCCCAGATCGGCATGGCTTTCCGTGGGCGTAGCTATGATAACGCCTTCAGGGCGCTCGGTGCATATCATGGCTTCGAAGTCGGCGTAGTAGGCTCTTCCCAATTGCGCCGCCAGTTCCTGCACTTTCGGATTTGGGTCGCTTATACCCACGAGCCGACATCCGGGCAATTCAGCCGCAATCCGCGCATGCTTGCAGCCGATCACCCCGGCGCCGATGATCCCCAGTCGAACCGGACGACGGTTTTCAATCTTTGGAGAGGGATCCATGGTCATGTTCCAAAGCGAGGCTACCGACTCAACTCACGCGGTAACGGACTAAGGTTGACAGGAGCACAATCTGCCGGGGCCTGTCTGTGCGGGTATGGGTGAAGACAGCTCCCGTCAGCACGGTTATTAGACCGTTTCCGTGTTATAGAATTCTCCGAACAGCTCTGCTTCGGAGGGCCGGTCCTCCGGAATGGGCCGTGCGACCCAGGTGTAGTTCAGATAATGCTTGAGATGAATATTCTCGTTGGTGATGTTGCCGGCCCAGATTCCGCAGCCCATGCTCGAGGTCATGGGCATGCCGTTGTTGAAGGCACCGGCATTGGCCTTGGCCTGGGGCTGACGCACCATCATGCGGCTGACCGGCGCGGTCAGCGCCAAGCGGTGAATGTGTTCTTCGTCGAAGGAATATATGCCGCAGGAGTGTCCCTTACCCTGCACATCGTAAATCCGCCTGACCATCTCCAGGGCGCTGTCAAAGCCACTATATCTGAAAATTGCCAGCAGGGTACCTAGCTTTTCCGTTGAAAAGAGATGTTCCCTGCCGATATTCTCTTCCTTGACAATGATGAATCTGCGATCCGCTGGAATGGTGAACCCGGCTTTTTCGGCGATTCTCTGGGGCGTGCAGGCAATCGTATCGAAAGTCCGGTGCCCTTCGGCGTCCCAGTAAACGGCTTGAATCAGGGCCTTTTCTTCGTCGGAGGCCAGGTAGCCGCCTTCCTTCTGGAGCTGCTCCAGAAAGCGGTCGTAAATAGTTGCTTCCACCAGCAGATTCCCGTCCGCCGAACACCCGGAGCCGAAATCCGAGGTCTTGCTCAGCATGGTGTTCCGAGCGGCCTCCTCTATATCGGCGGTCTCGTCAATCACCATGGTGCTGTTACCCTGCCCGGCGGCATAGGCCGGCTTTCCGGATTGGTGGGCCGATCTGGCCATGGCCGGGCCACCAGTGGCGATGGTGAGATCGCAGATGGCCATGAGTTCCTGAGCCAGAGGAATGCTGGGCTTATCGGCGCAAACATAGAGATCCTCAGGGAACCCGATCTTCTTCAAGGCTGCCCGCATGACCTTCACGGTCTCAAAAGAGGTCTTCTTGGCACGCGGATGCGGGGAAAAAACCACCGCGTTCTTGGCTTTGAGGGCATAAATGCCCATGCCCGGAGGGGTCAGGGCCGGGTTGGTGGTGGGCACCAGGGCGGCGATCACGCCAACCGGCTTGGCGTATTTAACGATACCCTTTTCCGGTATCTCCTCAACAACCCCCATGCTTTTCTGTCGCAGGGCGTCCCGCAGGATGCCCATGATCTTGAAGCGTTTATTGGGACGACCTTCCCAGTCCCCCAATCCGCTTTCCTCCACTCCCATCCGGGCCAGGCGGGTAAAGGTTCTTTCGTTGGCAGTGGCCCACCCTACAGCCTGAATCGCCCGGTCAATGGTGGCCTGGTCGTAATTTTCAATTAACTGTTGGGCGACCCGCGCTCTGGCCAGCAGAGACTGAGCAGCCCTTTTTTCTTCTTCGGTTATGGGTCTTGCCATTGCAACCTCCTTGCCGTCACGGCAGCGTTATTTCTTTGTGATCATCAATACAGCAGAGCGCAGCTTCTGCGCCAGCACCTAATCTTCTTTAGTGAGCGCCGGGGATATTAGTCTTGTTGCTCCCGAAACGGCCTTTCACTCTTTCCCAAAGGGGCGTCTGGCTGACCAGCATCCAGATTACGGCAACGGTCAGAACCAGAGATATAGGGTTGGTGAACAGCTCTTGACAGGCCATCCCGATATCGTTCCTGCATGACATCATGGCACGGCGATAAGACACGTCCATAAGGGGGCCCAGGATTACACCCAAAATGACCGGTCCCACCTGGAAACCGTACAACTTTAGAAAATAGCCGAAAATGCCGAAACACAGCATCCAGTATACGTCGACAATGTTGTTCTGAATGGTGTAAGTTCCCACCACCGACAGGACGATGATAACCGGAATGAGGATGCCCTTGGGCAGTTCCACCATCTTGGTGAAGATCCGTATGCCGGTAAGGCCGAAAATCAAAAGGAAGATGTTTGCCAGAGCCAGATTGCCTACCGTGAACCAGAAGAGGTGGGGCGTATCGATCATCAACATGGGTCCGGGTTTGAGCCCGTGGATGAACAGGGCACCGATAATCACCGCAGTGACGGCGTCACCCGGAATTCCCAAAGTGAGCATGGGTATATAGGCGCCGCCAATGGCAGCGTTGTTTGCCGATTCCGGTGCGATCAAGCCTTCGTAGGCGCCTTTGCCGAAGGGGCGGGACGGTTTCTTGACCGAACGCCGCGCATGGTCGTAAGCCAGAAGTGAGGCAATATCGCCGCCCGTACCTGGCAGGGCCCCGATCAGCACACCAATAAAGGAAGTGCGGATGGAAAGGGGCAGGTACTTCAGGATTACCGACCAGGACGGCAGGATTTTGGAGACATCCTGCTTGACGGGTTTCACGTCGATTAGACGGATCTGGACCAGAGCCTCGGAAACACCAAAAAGACCGATCATTGCAATCACAAAGTGGACGCCGCCCAGCAGAGCGATGGTACCGAAGGTAAAGCGTCCTTCCGCCGTGAGCGGATCCATGCCAACGAGCCCCACGATAACGCCCAAGGCACCGGCAAAGATGCCTTTGGCCATGGATTCCCCCGACAGGCTACCGACCAGTAATAAACCCATGACGGCCAGCAGCAGATAATCATGCGGTGCGAACTTTAGGGCCAGGTCGGACACCAGGGGAGCGGCCAAGGCGAGCACCACAACTCCTACGATACCCCCCATCACAGAGATGACCGTGCTCACGCCTATGGCCCGGCCGGCTTCTCCCCTTTCAGCAAGGGGAAAACCGTCAAAGCTTGTGGCAATAGCGGCCGGGGCTCCGGGTATGTTCAATAGAATTGCCGTCCGGGAACCTCCGTAGACCCCGCCGCAGTAGACACCCACCATCAGCGCCAGGGCGTTGTTGACCTCCCATGAGAAGGTGAAGGAGATCAGAATCGAGACCGCCATGGTAACTGACAGGCCGGGGATGGCGCCGATGTAAATGCCGCCCAGGGTTCCAGCAGCCGTCAGCATCATAAGGGACGGATTGAGCCAGCCCATGAAAAAATAAGAAAGCGCTGATTCAGTCAAAATAGAACCCCAAGGCTGCCATTTTAAGGCAATATAACCCTAAATAAATACTGAAAAACTATGTAGATGAAGCCCAATAAACCCGCGCTGATGAGCAGGGACTTGGTCAGGCCGCTTCCCCTAAGGACCTTCATAGAAAGCACCATGAATGCAAAGGAACTGGGCAGGAAATGGAGTGGCTGAATAATGATCATGTAGACGATGATGATGCCTGTATAGATAATGAATTCCTTGGGAAAAACGGTTTTGGCCGCCGCCCTGATTTCATCTTTAACACCTTGCGCATCGGGTTTTTCCAGTTTGCGATGGCCGATAAGAACAAGGAAGGCGGACACCACCATGACGAGGGCGGCGGCCATAGGAAACGCCCCGGGAGAGCTTGCGGAAGAAAAACCCGATATCCGGTAGGCCATGACGAGAATGAAAAGGCTGAAGGCCAGCAGAATATAGACGAAGAGATTTTCTCCAGGCCGCAGTTTTCGGGTGGTTTTCACGATCGCTCTTTATTGCTTGCCTTAGACCCCGCGTTGGACCCGGGGTCTAAGGTGTTATTGGCTCTAGGGCTTGGGAATCCCCAGCGCTTCAGGGGAAACCTTGGTGGAACCCGCGTCGTGGAGCAGCCAGGTGCTGACCGACTGCCACTTCTTTAAGAAGGTGTCCGCTTCATCACCGCTGATGTTCATCATGACGGCGCCGAAATCGGCAATGAAGTTTTTGAATTTCTGTTCCGAAGCCGCCTTACGGAAGGCTTCGACCAGCTTTTGTTTGGCATCTTCGGGCACGTCTCTTTTACACCAAATCCCGTAAAACGGTCCCCATGGCAGATATCGGTTGAACTCGGGATAATCCTTGGTGATGAGAGGAAGGTCTTCGAGTCCGGGGATGGGCTCGTTGGAAACCACAGCCAGGGGTCTAACCCGACCAGCCCGGATGTGTTCCCGCACGGCCGTGAGACCAGCCGGCATGATGTCCACATGACCGCCCATGAGAGCCGTGACACCGGGGCCTTCGCCGTCAAAGGGAACGCGTATGACATCGAAACCAGTCACAGCCTGGATCATGGAACCCACAGTATAGGGGAGGCCTCCCGGGCCCGTGGATCCCATTTTGATCTCACCTGGGCGTTTCTTGGCATCTTCCACCAGTTCTTTGAAAGATTTATAGGGAGTATCATTGTTTGCGACAATAACGCCAACCCCGTGGGCCAAGACATTGACAGGGTAGAAATCCTTGTAGTCCAGTTGGGAAAGCTCGAGCACGCCATGGAGCTGGGGGTTCTCGGCCCCGTAAAGCAGAGTGTAGCCGTCCGCAGGGCGGTTGTGAACGAAGTGTGTGGAAATCGCCCCGGTCCCTCCCGCCTTGTTGACCAGGACGATCTTCCTGCCGAGGTAGGATTCCACCAGAGGCGTTATGGCCCTGGCCACATTGTCCGTGGCGCCGCCCGCACCCCACATGATAACTCCCTGAAGATCTCTCGCAGGGTAGTCCGCAGCAAAGGCCGGACTTAAGCAACAGACCACCAAGACCATTGACAACAAAAGCAATCTTTTCATCAGCCATCCTCCCTTTTCTTGGGGTTTAGGGTTTCTGCTTCGCCGAATCACCTAAAAAAGGCTTGCATTGTGTGGCACACGGTGGTATTCTATCTTGTAGAACATGTTTCTGCTGGACAGAATATACAAGTACGGCTATTCTGTCAAGGCTTTTTTTCGACACTCACAACGGATGTGCCTGATCTTCTTGCATGGAGTATCCGGTGGTGACTGCTCCCCGGGCTGCAGTCAACCGCCCAAATTTCGAGAAAGAAACACAGGAGGAAACGTCCATGGCCCCCGCCGCTAACCCGAACGTACTGATCGAAGACCAAGCCCTTCGTGACGGACTTCAGATGGAGGCGCGCATTTTCAATCTGGAAGATAAACTACATATTTTTCAACTACTTAAGTCCGCCGGCGTCCATCGCATTCAAGTGGGGTCCTTCGTCCATCCCCGAATCGTCCCTCAGATGGCGGACACGGATGCCTTCATCCGCGCCACTCCTGAACCGGACCGGCACCTGATCTCGGCCCTGATCTTGAACGAAAAGGGACTGGAGCGCGCCATGGCGACCGGTGTCGGGCACGTGAGTATGTCAGTTTCTGTGAGCGACACCCACAGCCGCAGAAATGCCGGTCGCCCGGCTGCCGAGGCCCTCGAGGTCATGACGGCCCTCATTCCTAAGGCATTGTCGGCCGGCATGAGCGTCCGCGCCGGGCTGCAGTGCGTTTTCGGCTGCGTCTACGAAGGCCCCATCGCCGAAACGGAAGTGCTCAAAGCCACCGAAAGAATGGTACAGACCGGAGCGGAGGAAATAAACTTGGCCGACACCACCGGCATGGCCAATCCGTTAGCCGTCAGACACTTGGCCCAAAGGGTCCACGAGGCCTTTCCCAGCATACGGGTTTCACTGCACTTGCACGATACCCGGGGACTCGCACTGGCCAACATGTTTGCCGGCTATGAAGCCGGCATCCGCATCTTCGACACCTGCGCCGGGGGCCTGGGAGGCTGCCCCTTCATCAAGGGGGCGGCCGGCAATATTCCCACCGAAGATGCCGTTCATATGTTCGAGAGTATGGGGGTATCGACCAATATCGTCATCGAAAAGGTGTGTGAAGCCGTGGCTTTTCTGGAAGACAGGCTCGATCGTCAACTTCCCGGACATATGAAAAGGGTATTGGACCACCGGAGGAGCTGTGAATAGCACCGGCCGCAAACCCGTCAAGGAGTCCGAGCGACAAATCGACACAGTGGCCAAAGCCCTGTGCATCCTCGATTGCTTTACCGCAGCCGAACCCGAACTGCCCCTCAAGCAACTCAGCGAAAAAACCGGGCTTTACAAAAGCCGCATTATCCGCTTGTGCGGCACACTCATAGCACACGGTTTTCTCATACGGACACCTGCAGCCACCTACAAGCTGGGCCCCAAACTGATGATCCTCGGCAAGGTCTATGAACGAACCAACCCTCTTGCCTTGATTGCCAGGCCCATTATGAAGGAACTCTCTGCGTTGACCGGGGAATCCACCAAGCTTTTCGTGATCGAAGGCCTCAAGCGGCTTTGTCTCGTCAGGGAAAAGGGCCCTTCACCGCTTCAATATGCCATAAACGAAGGCGAAACCCAGGAACTCTACGCCGGGGCCGGCGGCAAGGTACTCCTGGCCTTTGCACCTAAAGCGCTGCAGAACAAAGTCATTCGAGGAAACCGCAAACAATTCACGGCCTCCACGATTACCGACCGGAAGGACATCCATAAGGAGTTGGAAATCACCCGCCGCCGGGGCTATGCCTTCAGCAAGGGCGAGCTCGTCTCAGAGGTGGCCGGTCTGGCGGCGCCGGTTTACGACCATGACGGGCAGGTGTGTGCTGCACTGGCCATTGCCGGGCCCGAACAGCGCTTTTCAGAAGAGCGTTGCAAGCTGATGCTGGCTAATCTGCTCGAAGCGGCCGGGCAGTTGTCCTTGCTCCTGGGAAACCGGGCGAGTGCATCAAAACCCGGTCTGCACCGCCGGAATCGTAATGATCGAACCTCAAAATCCATCGGCTTGCAGGCTTAATCCTCGCTAAGGGGGCCGAGCATCCTCCGGCGGATGCATTTCCACCATTCAACTTGACCAAAGGAGAGAAAAGCATGCGACTGCAGAGCAAGAAGGCGTTAAAGATCAGAGACAAAATCCTCGGCGGCCCCCTTCCGCTGATCTGTTTGCCGCTGGTGGCCAGTGATCAGGCTGCACTTCTCGAACAAGCGCGGGACGTACGTTCTTTAAATCCCGATGCCATCGAGTGGCGGGTGGATAAGTTCGATGCGGTTTTGGAACCGGACGTCGTCGTGGAGGCGCTAGGCGCCATCCGTGAGGCAATGGGCAACATACCGCTGATCTTTACCTGCAGGGTGATCCATGAGGGGGGGTTCCAGCAAATTGCCGTTGAGGACCGCCTTCGTCTGAATCAGGCAGTCATCGCTTCCGGCCTGGCCGATCTAATCGACACGGAGATGTCCAACGGTGAGGACATGGTGGCCGAGGTCAGGACCGCCTGCCGAACATCCGGCAGCCGACTGATTCTCTCCTATCACAATTTTGAAGAGACCCCTGAAGAGGCGTTCATCATTGACCGCCTTGTCACCGCCGGAAAGCTGGGGGCGGACGTCGCCAAGGTGGCCGTCACGCCGAAAACATATAAAGACGTGCTGACCTTGCTCAGCGCCACCTATGCGGCCCGGACCGAACTGCTGGACATTCCCATTATCACCATGTCCATGGGAGGCAAAGGTGCCATCACGCGAATCGCCGGAGGGCTGTTCGGCTCCGATCTGACCTTTGCAATCGGCAAAGCCACCTCGGCCCCGGGACAGATCCCCATTGAAGACCTGCGCACAGCCTGGTCGGTCCTGAAGTTCAACTGATCTTCGGGGTGGCTTGGACCCTCCGGGTCGCCCACAACCTTTTCGGGTTCCTGACGCGCGGCCCGGGTCAAACGCTTCCTGCAAGAAAGGAAATCAACCCATGGCAGGTGTGGATGTTAACACGAAACTGATCGGCCTGCTGGGCAACCCTTTGGGGCACAGCTTTTCACCGGCCATGCACAACAACGCCTTTCAATCCCTCGGTCTGAATTTCTTCTACCTGCCCATCGAGGTGACGGCGGAAGATCTGTCCACCGTTACGGCAGGGATTGCGAGAATGAACTTTGCGGGTTACAACATCACGGTCCCGCACAAGATCCGGATAATGGACTGCCTGGACGCCATAGATCCCCTAGCCCAGGCCATCGGGGCCGTCAATACCGTGATCTTGGAGGACGGCCGCGCCACGGGTTACAACACGGACGGCGAGGGCTTTGTGCGATCCCTGGAGGCCGAATCAGGAATCACGGTGGGTGGGAGATGCCACTTCATCATCGGATGCGGGGGGGCGGCCCGTGCCATCGCAATGACACTGGCCTTTAAAGAGGCTGGAAAAATTTTCCTTTGCAACCGCACCGAGCATAAGGCACACGAACTGGCCGCTGATATCAACGAAAAGGTTAGTCCCTGCAGCGAAGTGGTTCCAATGGAGACAGGCTGCATCGACGCCGCCATCCGGCAGGCGGACGTCCTCATCAACACCACCAGCGTGGGAATGCACCCTGATGAAGACCGGAGCCCCATCAACACCGATCTGATCCGCGGCGGCCTTATAGTGAGCGACATCGTCTACAATCCCGCCAGGACGAAACTACTGCGAGCAGCGGAGGAAAAGGGCTGCCAAACCGTATCCGGCCTGGGGATGCTGGTGAACCAGGGTGCCGAGGGCTTCCGAAAATGGACGGGCGCCGAACCGCCCGTGGAGGTCATGTTCGAGGTCGTTCGGGCACTAAAAGGGTGAATCGGCTTACAGTTCAGATGCGGGCCGAAACAGCACCCATAGAATAAAGGGAAACTCCGTTTAGGTGTCTTACCTCAGGTATATGGGGTTGGAGTAAATCCAGGGATATTGACCCGAAATTTTATGCTTCAAATCCGCTTCCACGCGGTATACGCCCTTCTCTTTGACCCGATAGATGGCCTCTTTTCCATTCAGGACGGCCTCGATGCCGCCGTCCTTGATCAGGCGGAACTCGGCCTCAGCCGGCAGTTCCATCACGAACTCACCGGCCTGAAACGGGGCCTCTTCTCCCATCATTAGGTCGGAACCGTCGTCCGAAAGAAAAAAGAAGCGGAACCCTCGGGCCGGAGCAAGACCGTCGTGTGCAATAAACAGCCGTCCCTCCCGAATGGCCTGGTACACGAGTCGCTTTGCATTTTCAAATGATCGGGGCATCGGCTGGTTTAGTAAGATATGGGTGTTGATGGTGCTGAAAAGAAAGCGATAGGAGAGGGGGCGGAAATTGAAGGGCCCCCACCGGAAACCGACGCCGTGGGCATCCGAACCGCCGATGCCCACGACTCGACTTTTCCGGCACAGGCTGTCCCAAAAGGCCATGGTCTTCCTGCTGGGCGGCCTCAGGGTAAGCCGCTTTAAAGCAAGACAATAGAGGCCCCACAACGGTCCCTTGATCCGTTCCTTCCACCTGGAGCTGTAGTTCCAGATCTCCATCCCGGCAAAGCCTTGGACCGACAGATCGTTCCAGGTATACGCCAGGTTTTTCTCGGTGAAGGGCATACCTTTTTCAAAGGGGTGGGCCAGAAAGCCGAAGCCTCCCTGGTTATTGACCTCGTTGATCACCTGCTGGGGGCCGACGTTATCGCTTTTAACCATGGATTTCAGGTCATACGCAAGATAATGATGATAACGCTTTCCTACTTCCAGGCCCTTGAGAAGAAGCAGTTTCCCGTAGAAGCCTTCCTCCTCCAGGCGAAGTCCATCCGTCATAAAGTCGTGGTCGTTGAGGCCCAGGAAGTCCAGGCCCGCCCCCAACGCAGCACCTGCGATTTCCGGGGTGCTCAGGCTGCCGTCGGAGTGGCTTGAGTGGACATGCAGGTTTCCTATGTATTCGTAGTCGAACAACCGGGGCTTTTTCCTTTCAATCCTGCGGGCCGGTAAAGGCCTCATCCCACATTACTCGTTTTCACTCAATGCACGTATGCCCAACCTCATAGGAACGATCACAGCAACGGCCTGGATAACCAGGACGAGGAAAAACACGGGCACTATCCACGCGTACTGGAGTGCCGTGACAGAAACACCTCGAACACCGGCCATGAAAATAACATACACGGGCACCGCTTCGAGCAGGATGACCACCGCCATAAACAAGCTGCTTATCATCATGTACACGACCCCGCCGAAACCCGTGGACACCTGAGCGATATTCTCATAGCGGAACTTAGGATACACCGCCCCGAGACCCACACCCATGGCCACGATGCCGAATACAGAAAAAAACATGGTGACCGCAAGGAGCCCCATCATGAACGACGTCACCTGAAGGATTCGATTTGTAAATACAATGAGTATCTCACCCAGAACCAGCATGGGTATGAGATAGACGATGAATTTCCCCCACAAAAAGCGCCGGATGTTCACGGGCGAACTCCTGATGATCCAGAATGCCCGCCCCTCGGCGCTGACTGCAGGAAAGATAAAACGGACCGAGATGGCCGAGAGCACGAAACCGGCAAGCCCCAGGTTCAGGAAAGCGATCTGGTTCTGCAGGAACTCGAGCCTTATGGGGCTCCTTTCCAGAGGCAGGACGCTGAAATTATAGAGATAGACCACAACCAAAGCACCCAACAGAATAAGTTGTGACCACTGGCTGTTGTCCCTGAAAAAAGTCCGGATGTCCTTATCCACAACTGCGCTGAGGTCCTGACCCAGCGGCCCGGCGAAAAGCCGGCCCAGCAGCCCCAGGACCAGGCCTCCTCCGGGCCTTCTACGCTTCGCTTCCCTGGCCCTGGAAAAACCGTTGAAGTAGATGGCCCGGGCCACCCATACGTCTATTACCATAAGGGCTGCGGCAGTGCTCCACAGCAAGGCCAGATGAAAGGTGTAGTTCACCGCGGGTCCGCCGCCCAGGTGATGCCACAGGACCTCGGCGACCCAGCGGGTGGGAAGGTATGGACTGTCCGGGGCTTTCAGTGCACCCAGGTACTGGGCGGCGCTGAAAAATGCGTCGGGATCCACGAGTCGTTCCGGCCTGAGAAAACGGAAGAGCAGGTAGAGGCCCACGACCAGGAGGATCACCAGGAGCATGAGAATGTCTCGGGTCCGATGCGCGGGAAACACATTAACCAGGATCATGGTCAAGAGAACTCCGACTCCTGCCGCTATGAGCACCGTGGCCAATCCCGTGTGGACCAGCGTGAAATAGAACCCCGGACCCGGCGCATACACATACGCGTAGGCCATCATGACAGGAAGGCCGAACACGAGCACCATCCAGGAGCTGTCAACGATCGTGTAAAACATCCGGCTCAGGAATATCTCCTCGAGCGGAGCGGGAGTGGCATGGCAGAGTTCCAAATCCTTGGACAGATAAAGATTGGACAGTGACGTGATGACATGACTGAAGATGAGCAGCGAAAAGAAGGTGAGCAGCACCATGGAAAGAAGATGGTAGGCAAGAATATCGCCGACCAGATCGACGGACTGGAAGTAACGGAGAACCCTCGCGGAGAGGACGAACAAGGCAAACCAGAACGCGACTCCAACACCGCCGAGTATCAAGGTCCGCTTGCGGGCCCGGCCCCCGGAGAGCCTGATTCCATTCATAGCCCCTGTGACCCGGGGACTAAGCAGGAGTGCAAGATCTCTCATGGATGCTCATTTTCTCCTGCGTAAGTTTGAGAAAAACCGCCTCCAGGCTTCCGTCAACACCTGATCGGATCCTCAGCTCTCCAGGCGTCCCTCTGGCAATGATCCTGCCGTCCTGAATAATTGCGATCTCGTCGCACACCTCCTGGGCCACCTCGAGAGAATGGGTGGACATGAACACGGTTGTGCCTGAAGCGGCTTCCTCCCTGAAGAGGTTCTTGACGATCCGGGAGGCCTTGGGATCGAGTCCCACCATGGGTTCATCCACGATTAGGATTTCAGGTCGATGAAGAAGAGCTGAACACATGACCAGACGTTGCTTCATCCCGTGCGAGTAGCTCTCAATCAGTTCATCACGCCAGTTGGTCAATCCGAACAGCCCAAGGAGTTCCAAGGAACGCTCATCGGCCGGACCGCCGTTATTGAGCCTGTAAAGCCCCCCCATGAACCTCAGAAATTCCATGCCTGTCAATTTTTCATAAATGAACGGGCGGTCAGGGATGTAGCCTACACGGATCTTGGCCTCAGAGGGGTTTTCGGCCAGGTCGATTCCGTTGAGTTCTATCCGCCCCTGGGTGGGCTTCAAGATCCCGGCCATCATGCTGATGGTGGTGGTCTTTCCGGCGCCGTTGGGCCCGAGAAAGCCGAAGACCTGTCCACTGGGTACCTCCAGATCAATGTGGTCCACGGCCGTAAATCCGCGGTACACCTTGGTGAGATTGATGAGCCTAATCATTTCGGTATTCAATCACCCTCAGCTCGAGTTTGCCTATCACCCCCAGCAGGTCCACCTGCCGGTCAAGGTTTCCCTCGAGCAGCTTGATGTGAGTTGCATCCACAGGCATCTGGTTCAAAGTCGGGTCCAGGGAGATCCACTCTCCCACGTAGGCCTCGCTCCATGCATGGTAAAAAAACTTTCCACGAGTGTACACGAGGCCCACCACGATCCGGGCGGGAATACCCAGCGCCCTGAGAAGTGCGGTGGCCAGAGTGGCGTGCTCATTGCAGTCGCCCACCTTTGCACGAAGCACCTCCAGCGCACTTGGAATACTCACCACAGGGCGTTTCTCAAGGTGCTCGTATACCCAGGACTGGACAAGTCCGGCGGCCTCGACCGGGTCGGTCACCGATCCGGCGATCTCCTCAGCCGCGCGAATGATCTCTTCGTGCTCGCTCTCGATATTGAACTCGGATGCAAGGAGCTCTTGAAACCGGTCGTCCCCATCATTTAGGGGCCTCTCGAAAGCCGCCCTCAGGGGCAATTCTTCACGGATTATCTCCATGACAGGCGGAGAAAACCTTTGACGGCCTGAGTCCCAGCCGCTCAAGTCCAGAGTGAGATCCTCGAAGCCCTTCATTTGAACCTTGAGGTATGAGACCTCACGAGGACTGGAAATCTTGCGGTCCGGGGTGATGGCGGCTATCTCGTAGAAATCCAGATCCCCGCTGCCTTCAATGTTCTCCGGGGCCGAGGCCGCGCTGGATCGGACCGCAGTGAGCCCCATGAACCCCTCTTCCTTGAGGGTTGTCCCATTCTCGTCCAGCCAAAACGTCAGCCGATCGCCCCAGACCTCGGCCTCGAGCCTGTAGGTATCGTAGTCGATTCCCCGGATCCGAATGGTCTCGCGTCCGGCGACCCGCACCTCGATGTCCCTCCGGCTCAAGGAGGAAGGATCGAAAAGGGGAAATCGAAATGAGTCACCGACCCGGACCGGTCTGTGCCTGAAGTAGTAGGCCAGTCCGGCTCCCATCATAGGCGGTTCGTCCACCCGCAGAGTCTGAACCCTCAAGTCCCCTTCCCGGCCCGTCTCCACAAACAATTTGTTTCCCTTGACCTCTCCCTTGGCCTCGAACCCCACCGAGCCGGAGGCCATTCTGAAACTGAAACGATTCATTCTAAACCGTTCATCAACATGGCATTGGGTGACCGTATACACACCGCTGGACATACCCATCAGGTTTATCCGCAGGAACATCTCCTCCTGGATAATATACCCATCGGCCTCGGGCCGAATAAAATGAACCGCATAACCGATCTTTCGGTCATCAAGAAAGAGCTCCTTCCACTCCCGTTGAAAATCCTGGAAGGAAACGGCGGCCTCTCCGGTGAGTGTGCCGCCTGGGGAAGGTGCGCTGAAGTGAATTTTCCGGATAAGCATACCCATCAGAACGATCCAGGTTGCAACAATAACAATCCCTACAACCTGCCACGTTCCTCTCGTTCGCTTTTTTTTCATCATCAGTCCGTAAAGTGTATTTTTCTATTATGCTCCCATTACACGGGGGCACAGGGATATGCATTCGGTGAATTCCGGTTCCACGGAAAATCACTCCGGACGAATAATAAACTAACCACCGGCAACGCCTTTTGCAACAAGTTGGGAATGCACTGGCGATGCGCTTTCACAAGGTTGTCGAGGGATGGACCACGGAAGGGCCCGGGCGCTCACCTCTGAGAAGTTTATATGGGGTACTGCGGCAAAAGCCGCCCGGGAAAGACATGAAGGATTGCATCCCCCGTACCATATGGCGGCAAGGCGGTCGACCGGTCGCCGGTGTCCGGGGAGCCGTTGAAAACCAAACTACATCTTATACTTGCCGAAGTCCTCTGGGTTCAGGTTTTCCAGTATTTCCTGCCACTTTTTGCCCTGTTCCGACTTGTCTTCCGCCTCCGCCTGCAAATCGATCTGCTTGGACTTCTGTATGACCTCTTCAGCTACAAAAATGGGCGCTCCCACTCTAAGAGAAAGCGCCAGGGCGTCGCTGGGCCGCGCGTCAATGGAAATCGTCTTGCCCTTGTGTTGCACGTGAATCAAGGCATAGTATGTGTTATTCTTGAGGTCACAGACCTCCACCCGCTCCACACGAACCTCGATCATCTCCATGATGTTCTTCAATAGGTCGTGGGTCATGGGCCTCGAAAAATTGATCCCTTCGAGCTCACTTGCAATGGCGGTCGCCTCCAGCAGGCCGATCCAAATCGGCAGGGTGCGATCCCCCTCGGTCTCCTTCAGAATCACGATAGGGCTGTTGGTCAATGGATCCACAGTAAGCCCTGATATGACCATGGGCCTGAACATATTGTCCTCCCTTTCTTTCCTCTGAAAATGCAGGATACAACCATTCTTGATCATCGCTCTGCTGTTTGTCAATACCGGTTTGTACAGTCCGGACAGCCCTGTTCGTTGTGACTGGGAAAAGGCTTGATTTCCCCCTCCGATGAGAATAACAATCGAGGAAATATAATCCTTGGCGCCCCTTCAGTGTTAACCCGAAATTCAGGATAAAACCCCTTTCCCAACACGGTTATTCATGGACAAAGAGCTGTTTAGAGCCAACATCCTGGATCACAAACCGGGACTCTTTCTCAGCCGGATTCTCTTCAGTCTCTTCAAGCGGGTGAGCCTGGACGAATCCATGAAGGAAGAGCTCAAGCGGATGAACCGGGAAGGAACCGTCGTATACGCCATCAAGTACCGGGGACGTCTCGACTACCTGATGTATCACTACAATTTTCGCATGAGGAGGCTTCCCTACCCGAAGCTGGCCTTCAACCTCAACATAGCTTCGCTTCTCCCCCTCCGACTCCTCCTACGCAACTGCCTTAAGAGGCTGATCTACCTGCTGCGTAAAGGCGAGCTCCCCGATCCCTACCGGCACGGGTTCTATCGCGATGCCGTCAAGAACGGCACAACCTCCCTCATATTCCTCGTGGACCCGACGCGGTTCCAGCGACACTTCGTACATGCCGAAGAAGATGACCTGCAGCTCCTCCTCGAAACTCAGCAGGAAATGGACCGCCCCATCTTCATCGTCCCCCAACTCGTCCTGTATAAAAAATCACCCGAGCGCGAAACGGCTTCCTTGAGCCGCATTTTCTTCGGATTCAAAGAACAGCCCGGGGTGATCCGCAAGACGGTCCTCTTTTTCCGGCACAACCGCCGTGCGTTCATCGATTTCGGTGAACCGGTCAACCTTCAAGACTTCTTGAATGGAATAGCTCCGTCCGCCTCACCGGCCGAGGCCTCATTTGAGCTGAGAGAACTTCTTGTGGACCGTATTGACGCCCAGAAGCGAATTATTCTCGGCCCCATTATGAAATCACGCCAGCAGCTCAAGGAAATCGTTCTCCGTGACGATGTGATTCTCAAGCAGATCGACAGGATAGCAGGAGGGGACAAGAAACAGATTGTACAGAACCGTAAAAAAGCAGGGGAATACTTTGACGAGATCGCCGCGGACTTCAATATAACCTATATCCAGTTCTTCCACCTGGCGCTCACCTGGTTTTTCAAGAAGCTCTTCGAAGGAATCGACGTGGACATGGCCAGCCTGGCCCGAGTGAGAGAGTGGGCCCGCAGAGGCCCGCTGATCTATGTGCCCTCCCACAAAAGTCACATCGACTACCTCGTGCTCAACTATGTGCTCTACAACTACAACATGCACATCCCCAGAGTCGCCGCCGGAAAAAACCTGGCGTTCTGGCCTATGGGACATGTTTTTCGCAAATCCGGGGCCTTTTTTATCCGTCGCACCTTCCGTGGCGCCAGGCTCTATCGGGAAGTCTTCAACCGGTATATCAAGGCCCTGATCGAGGAAGGCCATCCTCTGGAATTCTTCATCGAGGGGGGCAGGAGCAGAAGCGGCAAGCTGATCCTGCCCAAAATCGGCTTCCTGACAATACTTCTTCAGGCCTTCAAGGAGGAATATTGCAGGGACCTGGTCTTTGTCCCCGCCTCCATCAGTTACGATCGAATCCTGGAAGACAAGGCCTTCCTTCAAGAGGCGTCGGGTGGAAAGAAGGAGAAAGAGAACTTTCGTCAGATCATTCGAGCCCGTCATTTTCTGAAGCGACGTTACGGCAAGATCTATATCCGTTTTGGAGAACCGCTCTCCTTGAAGGAGTATCTGGAGAACCGGGGGCCGTCCGAAGGCAAGATCCACAAGCACCTGGCGTTTCACCTGATACGCTCCATCAACGACGTCACAGTGGTCACACCCCTCGCCCTGGTTGCCTCGGCAATTCTAACGGCCCACCGGGGCGGTTTCAACATGGATGAACTCAGGAAGACCGCCCTTGAATACCTCGCCTTTGTCCGGACGAAAAACGCCCCCCTGGCGGCCACACTCGAGTTTCCCGATGAGGCGTTCGAGCAAACCCTGGAGCTCCTCATTGCCTGGAAGGTGGTCAGTTATCTGGAAGTGGTGGAGGGGGATGCAGTGTTCTATTTTGTGGACGACGAAAGGAAGCCGGACCTGGAGTTCTACAAAAACAGCGTAATACACCACTTCATCCATCACGCCTTTGTAGCGGTATCGCTTCTTTGCGGGCGGGACGAAATCCAGGCGGAGACGACCGTTGAAGAGGACTATCGGTTTCTCAGAAACCTGTTTCACAAAGAATTCATAGTGGAAACGGCTACGGACGACAGGACGCGGGTTCAAAAGGTCTTGTCCGAGTTCATGGAGGCAAGGCTGATTAGTAAAGAGCTGTCCGGTGAAGGATACCGAATAACAAGGCTGGGACACGACCGCCTGCCCGCCTGGTCTCGATTCGCCAAGACATTTCTGGAGTCCTACTGGATCGCTGTGCAGACCCTTCTTCAGGAAGGTCGGAGGCCCGGCAAAAAGGGCGATGAGCTGAAGGCCATGAAGTTCATGGGTATGAAATACCACAAGCTGGGTGTTATCGACCACCCGGAATCAGTGTCCCAGCTCACTTTCAGCACCGCTCTGGACCGGCTTACCGAGGAACTCCGCCGGGATAAGGATGAGACGCGGGAAGCCGTTCAAGAGGAAGAAAAGCTCAAGGAAATCGGCCGCCGCCTGTACGAGATGACCCGGATCCAGAGTTAATCTTACATTTCCGGATTGAGATCCGCCGGTGCGCGGGATTCATTCGTCCTGAAGCGTTTCCAGATAGGCGGAAAGTCTGTCCCCGGCGATGTCCTTGCGATCGTGAAAGACCAGCAGGAGGTGGGCTAACTTCCTTCTCAAACGCAAGTCCAGGATCGCCTCATCCATGCTGAGACGCCCCCGCACATCGTAGAAATCCCGCAGGCGAAGAAACAGGGTCCTCACGGCTTTCCCCTCTTCCCGGGCAAGCGTTTCCCTGTCCGCAACCGCCCCGAGAAGCAACCGCAACGGCCTGACATAGGCGCGAATCTGTGAGTAGTTGTAGTATATGTCCGTCCGATCTTTGCGATACTGTATAGGGGCCTTCTTTTCTATGCGTTGAATGAGATCCCGAATCTCCTCCCGCTCGCGATCCCTTGCTTCCCTCTTCCTGCCGAAAAAGGCATCCCACTTCACAACAGGCCCGTCCTGCCCCGTTCTCAGCACACACGGAGCGTCGGATATCACTACCCGTCCATGGCCTCGAAAAAACCGAGGTTTTCATTGAGCCTCGCCAACCGGAGCTCCATGTTTCGCACTCTCTCCCGCACCTCATCCACAACCTCGGGCGGGGCTTTCTGCACGAACCCCTGGTTGGCCAGCTTGTTGTTGTACAAAGTCATTTCCTTCTCTATCTTTTGAATGGCCTTGCGCAGACGTTTCTTCTCTTCCTCGAAGTCCAGGAGCCCCTTGAGAAGGACATGCACCTGATTGTCTCCGAACACCCCCGTTGCCGAAGCCTCGGGTTTTTCCGCGCACTCGACGATTTCGGCATCTCCCACTCCGGCCAGTGCGCGGACATGAGCGACGTTCTCTTCAATCACGCCGGCCTCCCATGTCCCGGACATCTCCACGACCAAATTCACCGACTTGCCGGGTGGAATGTTCATCTCTCCTCGAATGTTCCTTATGGTCGTAATCAGGCCCGATAAAAGCTCCATCTCGGCCGTTGCGGACTCATCGGACGGATAATCCACGGGTCGGGGGAAGGGAGCCGTCATGATGCTGCCCGAAGTCCCGGGCATCCGGTGCCACAGTTCCTCGGTAACAAAAGGCATGAACGGATGGATGAGCCGCAGGACACCGAACATGACCTTTCGAAGCACGAACCGGGTTGAGCGTTTCAGGGTTTCATCGTCACTGTACAATCCCTGTTTGGCCATTTCCAGGTACCAGTCGCAGAACTCGTGCCAGGTAAAGTGGTAGCACAAGGAGGCGGCGTCGTTGAAACGGTAATCCTCTATGGCCGAGTGAATTTCCCGTGTCACCTGATGAAGCCGAGTCAGAATCCAACGATCCGCAAGGGTGGAAAGGGCATTTGCCGGTTCCTCCCCGGCGTCTTTTTCGTCCAGATTCATCAGGGCCAGTCGCGCGGAGTTCCAGATCTTGTTCACGAAGTTGCGGTATCCTGCAATGCGCTCCTCGCTCAGCTTAACGTCCCTTCCCTGAGCTGCCAGCGCAGCCAGGGTGAAGCGAAAGGCATCCGTACCGTACCGGTCGATGACCTCCAGCGGGTCGATGACATTTCCCTTGGACTTGCTCATCTTCTGTCCGCTGGCGTCCCGGACTAGGGCATGGATGTAGACGTCCCTGAACGGGACGTCTCCCATGAAATGGATTCCCATCATCATCATCCGCGCCACCCAGAAGAAGAGGATATCGAACCCCGTGATCAGGACGGAGGTGGGGTAAAAGGTTCGAAGGTACTCGGTTTGATCCGGCCAGCCGAGTGTGGAAAAAGGCCATAAAGCAGAGCTGAACCAGGTGTCCAGGACGTCCGTATCCTGCCGAAGCGCGGACCCGCCGCACTCAGCACAGGTGGAAGGCGCCTCTTTGGCAACCATTACGCGGCCGCAGTCGTCACAGTACCAGGCAGGGATACGGTGCCCCCACCAGATCTGGCGGGAGACGCACCAGTCGCGGATATTGGTCATCCACTCGTAGTACACCCCCTCCCATTGGGAGGGAACAATCCGGGTGCGCCCGCTTCGAACCGCGTCAATCGCCTTCTCGGCAAGGGGCTTCACCCGCACAAACCACTGTTTGGAAAGCAGGGGCTCAAT
Source organism: uncultured Desulfobacterales bacterium (assembly GCA_964512335.1). Lineage (GTDB taxonomy): Bacteria > Desulfobacterota > DSM-4660 > Desulfatiglandales > HGW-15 > JAIPEI01. The sequence goes on along the minus strand of CAZEIA010000021.1, from coordinate 2,741 downwards.
CATGGTCGCACAGCGATAGCAGTGCCCCACCGAGTGCCGGTAAGGCTCTACTTTTTCCAGCAGCCCGGCCGCCTCGAGGTCCGCCAACACCTTTTCCCTGCATTTGAAGCGGTCCATACCCTTGTAAGGGCCGGCCAGCTCGTTCATCCTTCCGTCGTCGTCGATCACCTTGACCACATCCAGCCCGTGGGCGGTGCCGATCTCAAAGTCGTTGGGGTCGTGTGCCGGGGTTATCTTGAGCGCACCGGTTCCGAACTCCATGTCCACGTAACGATCCAAAATGACAGGGATCGGCTTGTCCAAAAGAGGCAGGATAACACGCCGATCCGAGGCGCCTTCATAGCGCTCGTCTTCGGGGTTCACCGCGACAGCCGAGTCCCCGAGCATGGTCTCAGGCCTGGTGGTTGCAACCACCAGATGCCCCTTGCCGTCTTCAAATGGATACCGGACGTGGTAGAGAAAGCTGTCACGCTCCTCGTGCTCAACCTCCAGGTCCGCCAGTGCGGTGTGACAGCGGGGGCACCAGTTGATAATGTAGTCCCCTCGATATATGAGCCCTTCCTCATATAACTGCACGAAGACCTCAAGCACGGCCTTTGACAGGCCCTCATCCATTGTGAAACGTTCCCGGCTCCAGTCGCAGCAGCTGCCCAACCGCTTGAGCTGGTTCATGATAACGCCGCCGTATTTCTTGCGCCACTCCCAGACCAATTCGACAAACCGGTCCCGTCCAACCTCGTGGCGCGTCATCCCTCTTGAAGCCAGGTCCTTTTCGACTACATTCTGGGTCGCGATTCCGGCGTGGTCCATTCCAGGCTGCCAGAGCACGTTATACCCGCACATCCGCTTATAACGGCAAAGGATGTCCTGCAGGGTATTGTTGAGAGCATGCCCCATGTGGAGGAAACCAGTAACATTGGGCGGAGGAATGACGATGCAGAAAGGTTCCCGCTTGGAAGCCGGATCTGGTTCAAACAGCCTGTTTTTCTCCCAGAAGGAATACCACTTTTCCTCCACATCTTTGGGTTCGTAGCCCTTGGCAAGCATGTCCTTGTTCATCATTTGCTCCTCAGCCGGTTCCACGGTCAATTTCGGTCCGGAATCATCTTCGCTCCAGCTCCTGGGGGGTTCAGGGACTTCAACAGGCCACATCCTGTATTCTGTCTAACCTTGGATGAAAAAAGGGGTTGTCGCGAGGCACAACCCCTCAAAAAACCATAAAGCAGCAGAGGTGGAAATCATTTCCTGCAGATCGGCGTCAGGTCAGTCTCCCGCGGTATCGAGACCGGCCTTCAGGGCGTCAATGGTCTCCCGGATTATGCGTTCAGCCGTGCCTGTCACGGATTCCCGAATCACCCGTTCGGCGGAATCCGCCAACGACTCTCGAATCAATCTTTCAACCGTGTCAGTCAAAGACTCTCGAATCACTCTTTCGGCAGTGTCTGTCATTGACTCTCGAATTACCCTTTCAGCCGTGTCCGTCAAGACCTGAGGCAAATCACGCGCTATCACCTCTTCTACGACCACTCGGACTGTTTCCTCCACCTTTTCTCCGGAAACCGGAATGCCTTCCGGAGGAGGCGCGGGAGTCGTATCGACAACGGTGTCGTCATAGCTCGTAAAGCGTTGTTCTTCCCCGGGCGCGAACCCTTCGGCGGCCTCATCAGAGGTATCGTCTTCCAGCATTCTTTCCAGGGCCTCTTCAGTTACATCGTCGCCCGAAGCCGATTCCGTTTCCGCAATCTCATCAAAGGCTTCCGATTCATCTTCCGAAGGCAGTTCGAGATCGAACTCTTCTCCCGCCTCATCCTCGAGCATCTTTTGAAGGTCGTCCGCGCTGATGTCCTCATCCCCGGACCCAAGTTCTGCGGGTTCCGCCGGTTCGGATACTTCAGCCGGTGTTTCAACCCCGGCGGGTTCCTCAAGATTGAAAGAGGTCTCCTGCTCGCTCTCTTCTTCCAGAATGGACGCCAGATCCGCTTTCTCTTCTCCTGAACCTTCACCAACGCCTAAATCCAGGTCCAGGGCCACATCCGACATATCGATATCCGCTACGGTCTCGTCCAGATCGACATCGTCCAGAATGCTGTCAAAGTCATCAGGTACCGATTCTCCCCCAATGTCACCCGGGGCATCTCCGGAGGCCGCATCGTCATCGAGAAGCATTTTTATTTCTTCGCCGGCGTCCTCGAATTCGACGCCTTCTCCCTCATCCGTCACAAGGTCCACGAGTTCGATAATCTCCTCGTCCCCTTCGGATTCAGCTTCTTCTTCCGATGCGAGGTCATCCAAGTCGAAGTCCAAGAGGTCTTCTTCTTCAACCATTCCCTCTTCCGAAATCGTGTCGTCTCTCTCCATGGCCCGGCGTCTCCACGTAAGGGTTGAGGATACTATAGGCCTGCCATCAACAAAAAACGGGTTTTCATTAAGGAATGATAGCCCTCTGTCGGCAAAGGCATGATCCGGATCCGCGAATTTCCTTATGAAAACTTGCTAGCACATCGACCCAGGCCTGTCAAGGCGTTTGATCCCGTGAGGTGTCCATAATTGTGCCTTTTCTATGAGGGTTTAAAGAGCACGCACCCAAAGGCAGCAGCCGGTAGAAATCCCGTTTTATCCTTCCCGCCTTCGTAAAGTCCCAGGTTGACCCCTCCACAAAAAGCTGGTACAAAACACGGGATTCCAACGGGCGATTAGCTCAGGTGGATAGAGCGTTGGTCTCCGGAACCAAAGGCCGCAGG
>CAZEIA010000020.1:0-28633 GCA_964512335.1 uncultured Desulfobacterales bacterium | reverse complement strand
CGGTGTGCCGGACAAATTCTTCTGCCAAAACAAGTTCGGGATTGGGGATGGTCATTGGATTGTTTCCGAGGAAAACAGCTCAGGGCTCTGCGATCGCGTACAGATGAACGGCAACCCCGGCTGGAATGAAAAAAAGAGACGGGAGTTTGCTCGTAATGGCGGGGAACATAGCGAAACGGGCGTATTGTGTCAATCGTCCAGTGTTTGCACGTTGCAGGCCGGGGCATGGGTCAGACAACTCTTTCGGCGGTTCTCAAGGGATGAGCCGGCGCAAAGATAACATACTTGGTATTTTTTTGATAGATCCTGAGAGGCATCGAACGTCGGGAACAAAATCCGCATGAACAGAAAAAAGCCGGGCATCAGCATGAAGGATTTTGCCCAGCAAATCGGCATTAGCTATTTGACTCTATGCAGGGTTAAACATGACAAAGTAAGCCTTCCGTGGCACTCCTTTCCGAAATGGCTCATCACCCCGGCGAGCCAATCACCAATTTCTTCAACAAAGATGCTTTTCCCACAATTGTGAGATCCGGGGCCGCTCCGAAACTGAATTCCGGCAAAATGGCCCTGGATTTATTAATGCCAAGGTCGCCGTCAGTGACAAAATTTCGGTTGCTTTGGTTAGGGGCGAACCAGTTGAATTCGTGACTAAACAATCCCATGAAGGTTTTGAGCTGACCTATCATTTGAGAGAAACCGTCCTCTTCACATATAAAGGGCAGGAATGCAGGGTCGAGGCGGGAGAACTCTTAACTGAAAACCTGGAAGCGCTCGCCGCCTGCCGAACCGAGGACCTCTTATCGATGGACCCCTTGCCAGGGATTAAAATGGGTAAATAAAACAACAATAAATTATAAAATGTAGAAGTTAATTATCCAGTTAACCACTCATCAGAAGGAAATGCTTGATGGTAAACCAGGGTAGGGATGTGGGCGTTGCGGAATCGTCCTGATCGTCGAGATGGGAACCATCACACCCCCTGTCGGCGTCAATGTCTATGTCATCAAGGGAGTGGCCTGGGATGTCCCCCTTGAAAGGATTTTCAGGGGGATACTCCCTTTTCTTGCCGCTCTGGTTGTGGCGGTCGGCATTCTCATGATGTTTCCAGAGATTGTTACCTTTTTGCCCGGTATTGCCAGCTACTGACGGTCGCGGTTTCCTGAAAAGATATTTCACCTGTCAATGATTTCGGGAAGCGGGCGATTTTTCCGCGTGCACGGCGCTCACCTTGAACTCGGGGATCTTGGCAATGGGATCGCAGACCGAGCTGGTGAGCATGTTGGCCGGGCTCTCTCCAAAGTGGATGGGCATGAAAAGGACCCCTTTTCTTACCGTGCGGGTCAGCCGGGCGGGGGCCTCCATGGTTCCACGCCGTGATGTGAGCGCCACTATATCTCCGTTTTCCACACCGAGCCTCCCAGCATCCGCCGGATGAATGTCCACGCAGCCGTATTTCAGTTCCCGGTCCAGGTGGGGAGAGATGCGTGTCATGGTCCCCGTGTGGTAGTGAGAGAATGTGCGCCCGGTGGTTAGGAAAAAGGGGTACTCCTCGTCCGGCAGTTCCGCTGGGTCCTTGTAATCGATCACCTGAAAGGCGCCCTTGCCGCCGGGCCGTGCGAACGCGGCCTCGTGAAGATAGGGGGTCCCGGGGTGTTCCGGGTCCGGGCAGGGCCACTGGAGCCCGTCTATCCTGAGCCGTTCGTAGGTCATCCCGGCATAGGACGCAGTGAGGCCGGCCATCTCCTCAAAGACGGCTTTCGGGTCTTGGTAGTCCATGGGGGTTCCCAGGGCGCAGGAAAGCCGTTGAATGATCTCCCAGTCGGGAAGAGATTCCCCGATCGGTTCGACGGCCTTGCGGATCCGCATGCATCGCCGTTCCGAATTGGTGAATGTGCCGTCTTTTTCAGCAAGAGAGGCGGCGGGAAAGACCACATGAGCCGCTTGTGCCGTTTCCGAGAGGAACAGGTCCTGGACTATGAGCAGGTCCAGCCGATGCATGGCTTCGTGCAGGTGGTTCCAGTCCGGGTCGCTCAACTTCGGGTTTTCACCGATTACGTACAGGGCCTTCAGCCGTCCCTCCATCATGGCGGGCACCATGTCGGAGATGGTCAGGCCCGGCCGGTCCGGCAGGGAGCAGCCCCAAGCCTTGGAGAAGCGGAGGTTTTCCTTCGGGTCGTCCACCGGTTTGTACCCGGGAAAAACATTCGGAAGCCCTCCCATATCGCAGGCCCCCTGCACGTTGTTCTGACCCCTGAGAGGGTTGACGCCCCCTCCTCGGATCCCCACGTTTCCGCACAGCATGGCCAGGTTGCAGCAGGACTTCACGTTGTCCACGCCGGTGGCGTGCTGGGTGATTCCCATGGCGTAGAGGAGCGTGGACGGCCGGTTGCGGGCATAAAGTTCGGACAGGCGTTCCAGGTCACGGGCCGGCACGCCGGTGACGGTCTCTACTTTCTCCGGAGTCCAGGGCGTTACGGCCTGTCGAAGGCCCTCGAATCCCTCGGTCCTCTGTGAGATATAATCCGCGTTCTCCCATTCGTTTCTAAGAATGACATGCATCATACCGTTGAGCAGGGCCACGTCGCTTCCCAGGCGGTGGTTAACGGCCAGGTCGGCGAAGCGGCCGAGCTGAATATTCCGCGGATCCACAACGATGAGCTTGGCCCCGTTTTCCTTGGCCCGGAGGATGCGGCGGGCGATCAGCGGATGGCATTCCGTGGTGTTGGATCCGATGACAAAGATGCAGCCTGACTCCTCGATCTCGGCGATGGAGTTCGTCATGGCGCCACTCCCGAATGCGGCGGCAAGACCTGCCACCGTGGAGGAGTGTCAGAGCCGGGCGCAGTGGTCCACGTTGTTGGTCCCTACGGCCGTTCGCGCGAATTTTTGGGCCAGGTAGTTTTCCTCGTTGGTCATCTTGGCCGACACCAGGACGCCAACGCTGTCGGGTCCGTGATCCCGAATGATCTCTCCGAGACGATCCGCGGTCAGTGCAATCGCCTCGTTCCAGTCCGTCTTCATAAATCGGCCGGATACCTTGACCATGGGTGCTGTCAGGCGCATGTCGCTCGTGATGTATTCGTGCAGGTTCCACCCCTTGATGCAGAGTTTTCCCTGGTTCACCGGATGGGTCTTGAGGGGGTAGGTCCCGGTGAGCTTCCCGTCAGTGACCTCGAAGAGCACCCCGCAGCCTGTTCCACAATAGGAGCAGACCGAGGGGATCAGTTCATAGGACATAAGGTCCTCCTTTGTCTCCATACATCAAGGCCCGGATTCAGCGCACACGGGCCAGGGGTTTCGGCTCCAGCGTGACGGCGTCGCCGATTACGCTGAACGGGGAGGGTTCCTCGCAGGTGCCGGTCTGATAATCGAAAACGCCCTGTACGATTCGGTTCACCTTTCGGTAGAGCGTCCGCAGGGGAATGTCCATGGGGCATGCGTCTTCGCAAAGGCCGCAGTCCACGCACCGTCCGGCCATATGCACTGCCCGGACCAGGTGGAACAGAGGAATTTCCGGGGGAACGGCCCCGGACTCTATGAGATCCGGGTGTTCGAGGCTGCATTCCTCACAGAAGCACACAGGGCAGATGTTTCGGCACCCATAGCACTTGATGCACTTCTGGAATTCGTACATCCATCGATCAAAGCGCTCCTTGGGAGGATATGCCTCAAGGGCATCCAGGTCCAGATTCCCGTCGATCCCGGCCTGCCGCTTGTAAAAACCCGTTTTCCGGGGTTCCAGGTAGGTGCAATCGCCGTGTTCATTGAGCGTGGAAGGGCAGCAGGCCAGGGACATGGTGCGGATTTTGTCCGGGCGGATCTGTTTCCACAAGGCAAGCACATGAAGGGCCCTCTGGTTGCAGTCGCGGGCCAGTATGCCGATGACAAGTTCCGGGTCGGCCTCGGCGATACGGGCCGCCATCTTCTCCAGCGGATAACGCGCAGTCCCCACGATCAGGTTTTCAGCATCCTCGGGGTGTTCTTTTTGAAAGCAGAAAGGAATGGGATGGCCGTCCATCTCCTTGTACCCGAGGAGGACGTCCACTTTCCCCTCCTTCAGCCAGGCCACGGCCTCGGTGTTCAGATGCATGTTTATTCACCTCCCGCCACGCGCTGCGGCGTGCGGCTGACATCAATTCTGTTCATGGGGGTTGGAGGCGGCTCCATAGGGTGTGAGGCCGAAACGGGTCTGGGACCGTGAAAGGCCTGAACCTTGTCTGCGAACTCCGTGAGGGGGCTTGGTCCCAGGGCCTTGAGATGTTCCGTGAAATCGGTAACGACACGAACGAACTTCTGTGCCTCGGCCGATGAGATCCACTCCAGGTGGAGCCTGTTGCCCAGCCCCACGAAATCGAGCAGTTCCTGAAGAAATGCCACCCTCTTGATGGTCATATGATTACCGTACAGGTAATGGCAGTCTCCGATGTGTCACCCACCCACCAGGACTCCGTCCGCGCCGCTTTGAAAGGCGCGAAGTACATGGTGGGGAGAAACAGTGGCGGAGCACATGACTCGGATTGCCCGGATATTGGGTGGATATGTCAACCGGCTCACTCCAGCCAGATCGGCCGCCCCGTAAGCGCACCAGTTGCAGATAAAGGCGACAATTTTTGGTTCAAAGGTCTTCGTGGTCATAAGGGGCTCCTCTGCCCTGTTCGTCAGGCGGACAGGGCGCTCTTGATTTGTGCGTAGATCTGCTGATTATCGAACCCTTTGAGTTTGGGCGCTTCCGACGGGCATGCGGCCGCGCATGCGCCGCAGCCTTTGCAGAGGGCCGGATTCACCACGGCGGAGTTCTCTGCCTCGTCGAGCGTGACGGCGCCATAGGGACAGACATGAACGCATGCGCCGCAACCGGTGCAGAGTTCAGGATCGATGGTCGAGACCACTCCGCTCAGTGTGATCTGTTCCCTGGAGAGAAAGGTGAGCGCCCTGGCCGCAGCCGCCTCGGCCTGGGCAACGCTCTCTTCCAAAGGCTTTGGATAGTGGGCCATGCCGCAGAGAAAAATGCCGTCGCCTGCGAAATCCACGGGCCTCAGCTTCTGATGGGCCTCCAGAAACCAGCCGTCTCCGTCCATCGGGACCTTGAAAAACCTGGCCAGTTCCTTGTTATCCCGGGCCGATACTCCTGTTGCCAGGACCAGGAGGTCCGCCTGCATGCCCATTCGGCGGCCAAGCACTTCATCGCGAAACTCTATTCGCAAGCCCTCGCCGTTATCGGTCACTTGCGGGGGTGCCTCGGGTGTATAGTGAAAGAAGAGGACTCCCAGGGCCCGGGCCTCTTGATAGAGATGCTCCCGCTTGCCGTAGGCGCGGATGTCCCGGTAAAACACGGAAACCCTGATTTCCGGGTCTCTTCGTTTGAGTTCCACGGCGTTTCTCAGGGTGTGAGTGCAGCATACCTTGGAACAGTAAGGCCGATGCGCGTCGCGTGATCCCACGCACTGGATGAAGGCTACGCTTCTTGCCTCGCCAAGGCGGGGATCTTTCTTCATCAGAAGCCCGTCGAGGTCCGTATTGGTGAAAACGGACGGGTGTTTGCCATACAGAAAGGCATCGGACCTGGACTCCTCGGCGCCCGTTGCGAGGATGACCACGCCGTGGTCCACAAGGCTCGTCTCTCCGTCCGCGTCCAGTTCCGTATGAAAATTGCCCACGAACCCATCGGCGCTTCGAATTGAGCACTTCATGTGAAGGCGGATATTCTCCTGTGATCTTACCCTGCCGATGAGACCGTCCAGATAGGGCCGAATATCGATTCCTGTGTAGGTCCGGTGAAGGCGTAGGGCGTGGCCTCCCAATTGATCCGAGCGCTCCACCAGATGCACAGGAAATCCCTGGTTCGCCAGGGCCAGAGACGCCGTCATGCCGGCCGCGCCGCCGCCCACCACAAGGGCCGACCGGTGCACGGGCAGGTCGGTCTCCTGGAGCGGATCCAGCAGCGAGGCCTTGGCCGCGGCCATTCGGACCAGGTCTTTGGCCTTTTCCGTGGCCGCGTCCGGATCGTCACCGTGCACCCAGGAGTCGTGGTTCCGGATGTTGGCCATTTCCACTAGGTACTTGTTGAGCCCGGCGCTGTTAAGGGTCTCCTGAAAAAGGGCCTCATGGGTGCGGGGGGTGCAGGCGGCCACCACCACCCGGTTGAGTCCTTTCGCCCGAATAACCTCCGCCATCTTGTCCTGGGTATCCTGGGAGCATGTGAACAGATTTTCCTCCACATAGGTGACGTGGGGCAGGGTTCGGGCGTATTCCGCCACCTCGGGCACACGCACTACGCCCCCGATGTTGATCCCGCAGTTGCACACGAAGATCCCTATTCTGGCTGGTTCGCGGGTTACGTCCCGCTCCGCTGCAAAGGGGACGATCTTGGTGCATGTGTGGCGCGCACGGGTCAACTTTTCAGTTGCGGCGCAGGCGGCGGCGCTGGCTTCCATCACGGACTGAGGAATGTCCTTGGGGCCGGAAAACGCCCCGCAGGCGAATATTCCGGGAACCGATGTAGCCACCGGATCGGGCCCGTCGCTTCGAACAAAGCCGTCTTCATCAAGGTCCACACTCAGTGTTCGGGCAAGGTCCTTTGCGTCCTGCGCGATTTCCAGGCCTGTGGAGAGCACGACTATGTCAAAGGCCTCCTCCACCGGTGTGCCGTCTTCCGTTATGTACCTCAGCCGAAGGTCGTTGGTCCCGGGAACAGGTTCGACAGTGTGAATCCGGTTCCGAATGAATCGCACCCCGGCATTTTCGGCCTTCTCATAATACCGGTCGAAGTCCTTTCCCTGAGTGCGCATGTCCATATAGAAGACGGCGCAGTCCAGGGGACCGAGGCTGTGGTCCTTGGCCATGACCGCCTGTTTGACGGCATGCATGCAACAGACCGAGGAGCAGTAGGCATGCCCGGAGCCGCCCTGGTCGCGGGAGCCCACGCACTGCAGCCAGGCGATTTTTCGGGGTGGTTTGTCTTCTTTGGGGTCCGAGGGCCGCGTGAGATGGCCTTGAAACGGACCCGTGGCCGAGAGGATCCGCTCGAATTCGAGGGCGGTGACTACGTTCGGCAGCCGCCCGTAGCCGAACAGGTCGCTTTGCGCCGGGTCAAAGGGGACAAAACCGGGCGCCAGGATGAGTGACCCGACTGAGAGGTCGAACTCCTTTTCCCGGTCCTCGAAATCAATGGCCCCCGTGGGGCAGAACTTCTCGCAGGCGCGGCATTTGCCCTTGTTCAGGTAGATGCAGTGCTCCGGATCAATGGCGTACTTGAGGGGGACCGCCTGGGAATAGGGGACGTAGATCGCCTTTCGCGTGCCCAGGCCTTCATCGTAAAGGTCCGGCACGCGTTTGGGACATTTCTCAGCGCAGGTGCCGCAGGCGATGCATTTCTCCGTATCCACATAACGGGGGTGCTGTTGAATGCGGACCGAAAAGGCCCCTTCGGTTCCGGAGATGCCCGTGATTTCCGCCAGTGTGATCAGTTCAATGTTGACGTGCCGGCCGACCTCGACCAGTTTGGGGGCGAGGATTCACATGGAACAATCGTTCGTGGGGAACGTCTTGTCCAGTTGGGCCATAACGCCGCCGATGGCGGGGGACTTTTCCACCAGGTAGACGTAAAAGCCGGCGTTAGCCAGGTCCAGGGAGGCCTGAATGCCGGCAATGCCGCCGCCGGCGACCAGGACGGATCCGTTGACTGAATCTTTTTGAAACTGAATGCTCATGATGCACATGCTCCAATTGTCGTCCAGGGCCTCCAGTGACCGGCGGCCTGTCGTTTTGGTGAACATGCGGTATTGGCTCGCAGATTGGCCGAAGACCGCAACGCTCCGGCAATCCGCTGAATGGATGATTACCCTACCAGGCCTCCCGCTCCATCCGTTTCAAGACGAACCGGAGCTGTTTCTGTGTGAGGTCTCCGATGTTTTCGTGGATCCATCGAAGGTCCCCGGAACTGAGGGCCGCCTTGCCCCGCAGGGAGATCCGGTAGCCTTCGAGCGCGTTTGAACCTTTCTCCATAAGGTCCCGCCAGAAGTGCACGTCCTCGCTGGTTCGATTCAATACACGAAGGACCTCTCGTTTCTGAATCAGGCGGCCTTCCTCTGTCTCGTTGAAGAACAGCTCTTCTCCGGGATCCCTGCGCACTTTCAGCGCTTCGTAAACAGCGGCCTTGAATTCATCATCCGTGAAAGGTTTTTTAAGGTAGTCGCATACGCCCATCTTGGCGGATGCAACTGCAGTTTCCACGGAGGGATACCCCGTGATGACCATCACCTCGGTCTCCGGCCGGTCGGACTTGATCTCCTTGATCACATCCATGCCGTTGATATCCGGAAGTCGAAGATCGGTCACCACCAGATTAAAGCCGTTTCCTCGAAATTTTTTGAGTGCATCGTTGCCGCTGGCTGCCCAATCCACCTGAAACCCCTCATCGTCCAATACGAGCTTGAGGCCTTTGGCCACGTTGGGCTCGTCTTCAACGAGCAGGATGTGAGAGAGGTCTACGGCCGCGTTTCCATCCATGCCGGTTCCCAATTCCATGACGGTTTTCCTCCGTTTTGATGAGAATGACTCATTCGGGCGGGGCGGAGCCGGACAGGCGGACACCCGGGCCCGGTACGATGGACAGAGCAACGCTTGTGCCATGGAGCAGTCAAAGTATCGTGATAAATGAAATAGTAATAATATGGAGGTGTTATACTCAAGAGCCGGATTTTCGCAGACTTCAGTGATAAGGAAATGCGTATGTTGACTTATACATCCTGGGAGAGGCATAATCCCGATCATTGTGGTTTTTCAGTACGTTCGCTATGTATAAAATTATATATGGTAAATGGCCGGTGTATGGCTCTGCATACGCCGGGGACTCGAGTGAAGAAGGCATCCGTCCAAAAACGGGCCCGCCTTCCGGATCGGATGCTGATGAAGACCCTTGTCGGCCGAGGCTTCAGCCTGCCTTTCTCCCATTGTCCTGCAAGAGACATCCCGCCACGTGTTCGGGCAGTCCGGCACGTCGTTTGCAGTAATGGACCTTGCTTTACCCGGGATCACACCGGGGCCTGGAACAAGCGATGAGGGGCGCGATGGGATCAAAAAAGCGCATCGAGGCATTTTACCGGACGTTTTGGGAGATCAGCACCCAACTCCATTCGAGCACCAGGACCCGCGATGTGATGCAGCTGGCCGTGGTTCGATCCACCGAGCTGCTGCATGCCAAGGGGGCCCTGCTCCGGCTGTGGGATCCGGAGACCCACGAGTTCAAGGTCGCGGCCGCCTGTGGTCTGGGGAAAAAGTACCTGGGTAAGCGGCCGGTTCCCGGCCAGGCGGTGCTCAACGACCAGATCCTGAACTGCAAGGTCCTGGTTATTCGGGACATATGGAACGCACCCCGGGTGGAGGTCCCTCAGGAGAAATGGGATGAGGGGGTGCGCATGATGCTGGATGTGCCTCTGGCGTTGAAATATGACATCCTGGGTGTGATTCGAATCTACCTCGGGGAGGAACGGGATTTCAGCGAGGACGAACTGGATTTCATGGTGGCCGTCTCCCAGCAGTGCGCTTGTGCTCTGAACACGGCCCGCCAGATCGAGAACAAGCAGGCCGAGCTGGATCAGCTGATTGTAAGAACGGACAAGCTGTCCGCCCTGGGACGCATGGCTGCGGGCATTGCCCATGAGATCAATAACCCCCTGGCCGGGATTCTTCTTTATAGCAGCAGCATGCGCAAAAAGGTGCCGGACAAAGGCCCCTTGAAAGAGGGCCTGGATGTGGTGATCAGCGAGACCAAGAGATGCAAGAAGATCATCGAGGAACTCCTGGAGTTCTCCCGCGACCGCGCGCCTGACCGGAGGGCGGCCGACCTCAACGAGGTGCTGGCCAAGGCGTTGCGCATCGTGGAAAACGAATTTCACCTTTGTCATATCCGGTTCGAATCTCAGTTGGCTGATGAACTGGAACATGTGTTGCTGGACGAGGTCCAGATCGAGCAGGTATTCGTGAATCTCCTGATGAACGCTATTCAGGCCACCCCCGAGGGCGGGATCGTTTGCGTGAGATCGGGAATGGACAGCAAGCGGAACAATGTATGGGTGGAAGTCGAGGACAGCGGGTGCGGAATCTCGCCGCAGCATATGAAAAAAATCTTCGAGCCGTTTTTCTCAACCAAGGCCCAGGGAACGGGGCTGGGATTGTCCGTGAGCTACGGAATTGTTCGCAACCACCATGGTGATATGGATGTCCTGAGCGAGATAGGGAAAGGGACGCGGTTTATTGTCGAATTGCCCGCCGTTATTCGTTCCCGGCAGTGGATCGGCCGAAATGAAACCCAAAGGGACGGCGTTGTCACCTGACAGCAAGGCTGCCTGGACGTGTTCCTGCCTGCCTGGATGAAGGCAATGGACCGGCAGGCGGCATTGGAAGGGGCGGGGTGAGCCCTTCTTGCTAACCATTCATTCACCTGTGGAAAACGGCAAAAGGCCGTACACCCCGGTGACCGACTGCAAGGAGCAACACGGGAAAAAACTATGGACTCGGGTCGGATTCTGATTGTTGACGATGAAAAAGTGATTTGTGACGCCTGCTCCATGATTCTGGTAGAGCAAGGGTATAGGGTCGAAGTGTGCGGCACAGGCAGGGAAGGGCTGGACATCGCACTGGAAGACGACTTCGACCTCCTTCTTCTGGATATGAAACTGCCTGACATAGACGGAATTGATATCCTGCGTGCGATCCGCAACGAGCGCCCGCACACCTATGTCATCGTTATGACCGGGTACTCCACGGTCAAAAACGCCGTAGACGCCATGAAACTGGGGGCGTTTGACTATCTGGCAAAGCCGTTTGAAGACGATGAACTCATTTTGGCCGTAGGCAAGGCCCTGGAAAAGAAGCACCTTGTGGATGAGAACGTCACCCTGCGGAAGGAACTCTACGACCGGTTCAGCTTCAACAACATCGTGGGTGAGGACGCCAAGATCCTGCGGGTCTTCGATCAGATCGAGAAGGTGGCACCTACGGACAGCACGGTCCTCCTTTACGGAGAGAGCGGAACCGGGAAGGAGCTTTTCGTCCATGCAATTCACGCGCGGAGCCGGAGGGCGGGCAAACCCTTTGTGGCGGTGGATTGCAGCACCCTGTCCCCCAACCTGCTCGAAAGCGAACTCTTCGGGCATGTCAAAGGGGCCTTCACCGGTGCGGTTAGCGACAAGGCCGGGGTGTTTCAGGTGGCCGATCGAGGTACCCTGTTTATTGATGAGGTGGCCAACCTGAGTCTGGAGATTCAGGGCAAGCTCCTTCGCGTTCTGGAGGCCCAGGAGTACAAGCCGGTGGGGGCCGGAAGGGAAAAGAAGACGTCAGCGAGAATCATCGCGGCCACCAACCGGGATCTCAAGAAGATGGTGGAGGAAGGGACCTTTCGGGAAGACCTGTATTACCGGCTCAGCGTGTTCCCCCTCTACATCCCTCCCCTGCGGGAACGGCGGGCGGATATCCCTAAACTGGCCTACCACTTTCTTCATCAGTTCTGTCGAAAGACTCGAAAAGGTGTTAAAGGGTTTTCCAACGAGGCGCTGGAGGTCCTGGTCAGCTATGATTGGCCCGGCAACGTACGGCAACTGAAAAACGTGGTGGAGCGTCTCGTCATCATGTCCGACGGCGGGACCATGGATCTTCCTTATCTGCTGGATCACCTCCAGTCCGGAAAACCACTGGCCGATAATGATATACCGCTGTCGGTCTCGGAGCTCAAGGCGCGTAAGAAGGCCTTTTTGAAGGAGCATTTCGGCAGGGTGGAAAGGGCCTTTGCTCTTAACGCGCTCAAGGAGGCAAAAGGCAATATTTCCCGGGCGGCGGAGCGTGTGGGCATGAAGCGGCCGAACTTTCACACACTTATGAAGAAACACAACATATCTGTGGACGACGCCCTGAAAACGGGGTCCGTCTGACGGCCTTTCCAGGTGCGTTTTAGCACATTACCCGGGTGATTAGGATTCCTCGAGGGTTGTGCCGACCGGTTGATGGGGAACCCTGGTCCCGGCCTGGAAAATTGTGTCAGTCTTTGAGGTTGCGGGGCTGCCCGGCAGGGAGACCGAGTTCCATGGCACGAAGCACCCGCCTTAGGATCTTGCCGCTCCGGGTCTTGGGGATCTGATCTATGAAAGAGATATCCCTTACCATGATCTCCCGGGAGAGGTTCGCGCGGAGAAAGGCCCGGATCTCCTGGTTCAGCCGTGTCGAAGCGGAGAAGCTGGGGTTGACGACAATGAAGGCCTTTACCGACGACTTACCCGAACCGGGGTCCCCCCCCTTGGAGATAACGGCGGCCTCGGCAACGGCCGGGTGCATGTAAAGGACGTGCTCTATTTCATAAGGCCCGATCATCTTTATGCCGCCCACCTTGATCAGGTCGTCTGTACGCCCCTGGTGATAGTAATAGCCTTCGTCGTCCCTGAGCGCCATGTCTCCGGTGAGAAACCAGCCCGGGATCCGGAAGTATTGCTCATAGCGCTCCTCGTCACCCCAGAGCGCGCACATGAGCCCAGGCCATTCCAGCCGTATGGCAAGCTCGCCCATGGTCATGGAAGGCACCGGCTCTCCCTCGTCATCAAGTACGGCCACCTCCATGCCGGGGACCGGTTTTCCCATGGAGCCGGGTTTTATGTCCATGGATGGATAGTTGGCCAGGCAGATAATGCCGGTCTCGGTCATCCACCATGTATCGTGAAGTGACCGGCCAAGGTTTTTGCGGCCCCAGTAGAACAGGTCCGGCACCATGGGTTCACCCACGGTGGCGACGTGGCGTAGACGGGAGAAGTCGTACCTTCGGGGCAGGTCGTCCCCCTCTTCCATGAGGTTGCGGATGGTGGTGGGGGTCGTGTACCAGACCTCGACCTTGTGACGCTCCAGTGTTCGGTAGAGGCTGGAGGCGCTCAGCGGGTCACCCTGAACGAGCACTGTGGCCCCGCACAACCAGGGTGCAAAGGCGCCGTATACCGTTCCAGTCACCCAGGCCGGTTCGCCCTCGGTCCAGAGAGTTGTCCCGGGGGTCAGGTCGAGTACGTACCGCGCCGTGGCTGCCATCCCCAGCAGGTCCTGGTGGGCGTGGACGATTCCCTTGGGTGTTCCGGTGGAACCCGACGTGTAGTTCAAATACAGGGGCGCCCGCCTGGGAAGCAGGCGGTTTTCAAAGCCGGGAGGCATTTTATCAGGCAGGCCCTCGATGGAGACCTCGCCGGGGAAGACCCCCGGTAGAGGGCCCCGAATCATGAATACCCGGCGCACGGTCTTCATGACGTCGACAGAAAGCTGTTCGGCAAGGTCCGGGTGTGTCAGGATGGCTGCGGGCCTAGCGTTTCCAATCCGGAACTCCACCTCGTTGTATGTGCTCGTAGCGAACACGTTGCAGAAGACCACTCCCATCCGGGCGCAGGCGACCATGGCCAGGTAGGTCTCAGGGCACGGCGGAAGGAATATGAAGAGCCGTTCACCGGGCTGAAGACCGTGGTCGTGAAACAGGTTGGCCCAGCGGCAGGATGCCTCCCGAAGGTCGGCATAGGAATAAGTAAGCACCTTAGCGTTCTGTTCGAACAGGAGTGCAGTTATGTCGCGGCATTCCGGGTCGGCGGCCCAGCGGTCCACGGCTTCTGCCGCGATGTTGATCCGTTCGGCACCGGCCATGCCGTAGGCTCTCTCTTCCTCTTTCCAGGAGAATGCCTTCCGGGTTGCATCATAGGACCCCAGGTTGGCGTTCGGGTTTTCCGCCTGGATTCTGGCCTTGATCATTTCCGCCTCTCTGACTGTTTACCTGGTTCGTATTTGGAGATTTGCGGCGCGTAGCTCATGCCCGGCGGAATTCCTGATGCCGCAAAGCCTGGCTCAGTCCACCCAGACCCCGTAAGGGCGATGCACTTCCCGGGCCTGATCAAGGAGTTTCGCGGCCCGGTCCGTGGGCCCGCTCCCCGATAGCTTTCCTTCCCCCTTCCTCAGGGCAATAAGGACCTCCCTGACGCATCGGGCCAGTGAAGGCGGGTCATAGCCCCCCTCCAGCGCCAGGAGCAGGGGTGGAGGCGGGCCCTCGGCTTCAGACCTAAGCGCCAGCACCAGTCGTGTCAGGTTCCCGTAAGCCGCCTTGGTCAACCGGCTCCGTCCTATCGGGTCATCCCTGTGTCCGTCGAAGCCGGCAGCCACCAGGATGAGCCGCGGGGCGAAACGGCGTATCACCGGAGTGAGCAGATTCTCATAAAGGCTTGTCATGTCCTGATCTTGCAGGTCCCTGGGGATGGGTATGTTCAGGGTATACCCCGTGCCTTTTCCCTCACCAACAGTGGTAAAGTCGCCGCTGTGCGGATAGAGCAGTGTGTCGTGGGTGGAGAAATAGAAAACATTCGGGTCTTCAAAGAACAGGTCGTTCAACCCGTGGCCGTGGTGGATGTCCCAGTCCACGATGAGGATTCGGTCGAATCCGTATCGTTCGGCTGCAAAACGGGCCGTAATGGCGAGGTTGTTAAAGATACAGAAGCCCGAAACCCGGTTGGGCAGTGCGTGGTGACCTGGGGGCCGCACCAGGGCGAAGCAGACGTCGCAAGTACCCGACAGCATGGCCTCGAGTCCTCGAATGCAACCCCCTGCGGCCAGCCAGGCCGCCAGGTAGGTCTTGGCGCTTGCAGGAGTGTCGGGGGCGAGGTTCGTGAATTCCTGATCCGCGGTCTTGAGTACCTTCTTGATGTGGGTGGGGGTATGCACGAGTTCGAGCTGTTCCATGGTGGCCATTTCCGCCTCCATGTCAATCAGGCCCATCCCGGTCTCCGCGTCCAGCATCCGGTGAATAGCCGTGAGCCTGTTGGGGTGCTCCGGATGAATGTGGCCGGTCTTGTGCTCGAGAAAACGGTCGTCCCGAATGACGCCCACCTTTAAAGTCATGATTCCTCCAAAACGGCCAATCGCATGGTGCGCTCGCTTTCAAATCGGTCTTGTCCGGAGAATTGGAAGCCGAATTTCCGGTAGAGGGCGATGGCTGGAAAATTGTACGTGCCCACGGTCAGCCAGAGGCCCTTGAGCCCCACATCCTTTGCATAACGCATAGCGGCCTCGGTAAGACGCGTCCCCACCCCTCGGTTACGTTCTTTTTGGTCGACGAAGATGAGATACTCGCCCTCCATCCGTTCCAGATCCGGTATGATCACCAGATGGCCGATCACCCGGTCCCCTCTGAGGGCGAGAAACCCGAAACCCCGGTTCACGAGGTTCCCGATCCACTCCCGGCAGGCGTTCTGTTCCACCGGCGGGACCCCTTGAAATCTTCCCTTGGGGGAGAATCCGTCGTACATTACGCAGAGGCCCGGCAGGTCGTCGCTGCACCCGATTCGGACGTCGAAGGGAATGCCCATTTTGTCGACGAAGCGCATAGGCGCCTCCACAAACCCTGCTGGTCTTGCGGCCTTCCGCAGGGTGACTTGATCAAGCCTCCACCCTTTCCTGAATGAGCTGATCCACGACGGAGGGGTCCGCAATGGTCGATGTGTCTCCGATCTCGTCCGTCTTTCCTGCGGCGATCTTCTGCAGGATCCGCCGCATGATCTTGCCGCTTCGGGTCTTGGGAAGCGCATCCGCCCACTGGAGTATGTCGATGGTGGCGATGGGACCGATCTCGGACCGAACGAGCTTGACCATCTCCGCTTTCAATTCATCGGATTTGGCAGTGCCGCTGTTAAGCGTAACAAAGGCATAGATGCCCTGCCCTTTGACAGCGTGAGGAAACCCCACCACCGCCGCTTCAGCCACCTTTTCATGCAGCACCAGGGCCGACTCGATTTCCGCTGTGCCCAGCCGGTGCCCGGAGACATTGATGACATCGTCGATGCGTCCGATGATCCAGTAATAGCCGTCCTCGTCTTGCTTGGCGCCGTCTCCGGTGAAGTACATGCCGGGGGCCTGGCTGAAGTAGGTTTCCTTGAAACGCTCGTGGTCCCCGTATACCGTGCGGGCCATGCCAGGCCAGGGTTTTCGAATGCATAGGACGCCTTCCTGCCCGGGGTACTTGACCTCGCTGCCTACGTCATCCAATATCACAGGGTCCACGCCGAAGAACGGGAAGGAGCATGAGCCCGGCTTAATGGGTGCGACCCCGGGGAGGGGCGTGAGCATGTGTCCGCCGGTCTCGGTCTGCCACCAGGTATCCATTATGGGACACCAGTCCCGCCCCACCCAGTGGTAATACCACCGCCAGGCCTCGGGGTTGATCGGCTCTCCCACGGAACCCAGGAGTTTCAGGCTGGAGATGTCATGCTTTTCCACGTGTTCGTGTCCCTCCTTGGCCAGGGCACGGATAACAGTGGGCGCAGTGTAGAACTTGGCCACCCGGTATCGCTCCACGATCGCCCAGTAACGGCCGAAGTCGGGATAATTAGGCACTCCTTCGAAGAGGACGCTCGTGTTGCCGTTTATCAGGGGACCGTATACCCCGTAGGTGTGGCCCGTTACCCATCCGATATCGGCCGTGCACCAGAAGACCTCGTCTTCTTTGAGGTCAAAGGTCAGCCTGTTTGTCATGGCAGCATAAAGGAGGTAGCCTCCGTGTGAGTGCACCACCCCCTTGGGCTTTCCGGTGCTCCCGCTGGTGTAGAGTATGAAAAGGGGATCTTCTGCGTCCATGGGCTCGGGTGGGACGTGATCGGGAAGAGACTGGTCCGCCACTACCTCGTGCCACCACACTTCCCTTGCGGGGTCCAGGCCGGGTTTCAGGCCGGCGCGGTCGAACACTATAACGGTCTCCACCCCGGGGCAGCCTTTAAGGGCATCGTCCACATTCTGTTTGAGGGGGACGGGTTTCCCGGCTCTAAATCCCCCGTCCACTGTTATGACCATTTTGGCGTCACAGTCCCTGATCCGATTGGACAGGGCCTCGGCGCTGAATCCACCGAAGACCACGCTGTGGACGGCACCGATCCGCGCGCAGGCCAGCATGGAGACCGGCAGCTCGATGATCATCGGCATGTAGATAACCACCCGGTCTCCCTTTGCCACACCCCTGGTCTTGAGAACGGCTGCCATCCGGTTGACCTGTTCGTAAAGCTCTCCGTATGTCAATGTGAGGATCTCATCCGGATTATCGCCTTCCCAGTAATAGGCCGCCTTGTCCCGCAGTTTTTGAAGATGGCGGTCCAGGCAGTTGTAAGAGGCATTGAGAACACCCCCTCCAAACCACTCGATGCGCGCTTCATCGAAATCGTATCTAAGAACACGGTCCCACGGCTTTTCCCAGGAGAGATACGTCTCCGCCTGCTCGGCCCAGAAGGCCTCGGGTTCCTCTATGGAGCGCCTGTGCATGTCCTCATATGCTTTCCATCCCTGCACGTAGGCCTCTTTTCGATACACTTCCAAATGGGCATCATATGCCTTGACGTCCTCTTCCATGCCTGTCTCTCCTTCCTGTTCCCCGTCCAAAAATTTCTGTTGCCGGCCTATGGGTCAGTCTGACGCTTTTCATGATATGAATTACACGCCAACGGGTTCTAAGAATTCCTATATCATAACACTTTCGGCGGATGTGAAAAACCCCAACGGCCCTAGATCCCTTACTCCTCCGCCTCCTTGGACACAGATGACCGACACAGGTAGGGCACGCAGCCCCCGACGCCGCGCCGCTCACGAGGCAGGGGGCCTGTCGAACCGGGCCTCGAGGACCACCATGTCTCCCTCGTAGGAAGTGGAGATATGGTAAGGCAGTTTCTTGAAGAGCCGGATCATGGCCCGGTTGCCCGGATCCGTATAGGCGGTAAAACCGCTGATTCCGTGCTCTCTGGCTGCTTCCATGAGCTTTCGCTGAATGATGGTGGAGATTCCCCTGCCCTGCCATTCCCGGTCCACGCTGTAGGCGGTTTCCGCGGTGTTGGCGGCGGGTTCGAGAAAATAGCCTCCCACCGCGATGATCCGCTCAAATCCCGGCTCCCCGATCACGGCAACGATGGCCATGTCGCGAATGTAGTCCACCTGAAATACGCCGACCACGTCCTTCCTGAGAAACGCCGTTTTCTCGTGCATGAAGCGCCTGACCACGTCCTGTCTGTCCAGGTTGTAGAAATGCTCCTGGACGCTTCGTTCGTCAGTGGGCCGGGCCGGACGAAAGAGGACACTTTGACCGTCTATCTCGCGAACCTCTTCGATCTTGAGGGGGTAGACACTTCGAGCGCTTTCCGCAAGGGTCCGCTCTTGCCCAAGGAGTCCCTGTTTCCTGGCCTCATGAAACAGTTCGTCACGGAAATCGGGATGAGCGACGCTGATCAGGGCGATGGCTCTCTCTTGAAGGCTTTTCCCGAAGAGGTTTACGACTCCGTATTCGGTAACCACGTACTGGATATCGCCTCGTGGTACGACTACGGGAATATTCTCGAGGGACGGGACGATACGGCTGCTTCTTCCGTCCATTGTGGTTGAAAACAGCATGAGGATATTTTTGCCCCCGGGAGACTGGCCTGCGCCACGGACGAAGTCCATGATTCCGTTGACCCCGGAGAAATGATTGTACGGCAGTGCGTCCACGCAGACTTGGCCGGTGAGATCGACTGCCATGGCCATATTAAGGGCCACCATGCGATTGTGGCGGGCAATGATACTCGGATCATTCACCACGTCCGAGGGATGGAATTCGATTCCCGGGTTGTCGTGCAGAAATTCGTATAGGTCTCTGGAGCCTATGGCTCCGCTCGCCACCAGCTTGCCGTCGTTATAACCCTTATTGCGGTTGGTGATCACTCCTCTGGCCGTCAGCAACATTATTCCGTCGCTGAGGAACTGGGTGTGCACTCCGAGATCGTTTTTGTCCGAAAGCCCGGCCAGGAGCGCCTGAGGGGTAGCCCCCAGGCTGATCTGGAGTGTGGAGCCGTCCTCTATGAGCTTGGCGGCGTGACGTGCGATCAGGTCGGCTGAGGGTGCCTCGGGAGGGTTTTCCACGGTGAGGAGTTCTTCTTCGTGCTCCACGATCACGTCCACGTCCCGGACGTGTATAAAGCTCCGCCCCATCACCCGGGGCATGCGTGGATTGACCTGGGCTATGACAAGATCTGCGGACCTGGCGGCGGCAAGGGTGACATCCACGCTCACGCCCAGGCTCATCCAGCCGAAGTCATCCGGTTCGGAGACCTGGATCAGAGCTGCATGAAGCGGTAGCAGGCGTGTCTCGAACAGGCGGGGGACGGCGGACAGATTGATGGGCGTGAGAAAACGTTTGTATTTTGACAGGGCCTTCGGTTTGGCCGAGCCCAGGTAGAAAATCCGCATGTTAAGGGTCTGGCAGGCTGACTCATCGGCCATCATGGTCAGCGGGACGGTCTCGAGGCTCAGGAGGCGAACAATTTCGAGATCCGAGAACCCCGAAGACCTTGCGGCCAACTCACGCACCAGGGCTTGGGGCTCGCCGCAGGAAGAACCGGTGAAGACCCTCTGGCCGCGGCGGATCATGCCGATGGCTTCAAAGGCGGTCCGTCGCTTTTCCTGGTACTCGTCCGGCCAGTAGCCTTGATTACGTTTTTTCATGATTCCTTTATGTGTCGACCGGCTCGTGGTTCGTGGATCGAGTCAAAACCGAAAGCTCAGGACCCTTATCCAAGAGTCTATAGTATTCAATAAGAGTGTAGGCGATGCGGTGGTGCGGGTCAAGTTCGCCGGTGAACAGGTTTTGAATTCGGATTGATCCTTGACAGGGCTGTAATGACGACATAACAATACGTTACCGAAAACAATAGTGGGTCGGCAAGTATCTGTTCGAAAAATCGAATGCCGGGCTCATACTTCATCAAGGAGGAAAACCATGTCCACCATCGGTCACGAAAGCACACGGGATTTCGAAAAGGCCCTGCTGGTAGGGCGGCCGCCGAACATCGTCCGCCTGTTTCCAAACTCAAAGGCTCTCATAGTCAGTGGAAAAGTGATCGACAAGGCTATGCTCGCCAGGGGAAAGGCCGTAGCCATCGCCGCCAACGGGAGGAATCACTTTGTGATTCGCGGTACCCTCCAGGCGGCCCAGCGAGCCAACGCCGCCGTTATTATTGAGATCGCCAAGAGTGAAGGCGGTGTCAACGCTTACTGTGCAGTGAATTACTGGAACATGGCCAGGCAGGTTGACGCCGTGTGCAATGAGCTGGGTATCACCGTGCCCGTGGCGGTGCATGCGGATCACTACGGCATAAAAGGCGAAAAAGACGTGGACGCGGGCAGGTTGGAGATACCCTCCATGTTCGAAGCCGGGATCACATCCATAGCCATAGACGCCTCCCACCTGCCCGAAGACGAAAACCTCTTCGCCAACATCACGCTTCAACCCTTTATTCCACGATGGGCCGGTTACGAGACCGAAGTGGGGGAGATAAAAGGGACCGAAGGTATGTCCACCGTGGAAGAGGCGCTCTTTCAGATTCAGGGGTTGAATGCCCGCGGTATCTTTCCGGACTGGATAGCCCTGAACAACGGGACCACTCACGGTATTCAGGACAGCGAGGCAGGGATTCAGGTGGAACTCACGGCCGAAATCCATGAGGCCATGGCTCCTTACGAGATCAGCGGGGCCCAGCATGGGACATCGGGGAACGACTCTTTGCGACTCCGCCGCATTGTGCGGGAGACGCGCACCACAAAGGCGAACGTTGCTACGGCACTGCAGATGATCTCGTGGGGAGTGGACGTTAACGAGTATGGAAACGCCATGCTGGACGAGAACGGCCGGTTCGTAAAGCGATCAGCTGAGGGCGTTACGGACGAGCTTTGGGAAGACATGGTGTCTTATGCAACTGAAAGGGGTTGGAAAAGCGGAGACTTCAAGAAGCTGAACCTGCCCTTTGAAAATCGTCTGCTGACCCAGCCGAAAGAGGTTCGGGAGCGGATGAGCGAAGGCGTAGCCGATTTCGTGCAAACCCTGATAGTGGATGTCTTTAACTCCAAGGACACGGCTCCCCTTGCAATCGAGGCGATCCTCAAGGCCGGGACACACGACCTGGGTCCCAAGGGAAGGCGCATAGAGGATCCCGGGGAGTGGACCGAAGAGAAGATCCGCGAAAAGGCCTCGCGAATGGAGCGGGACCGTGGACCCGCAGGAAATTTCGACGACTGATAAGCCATGGAGCCGAACGAACTTAGGGAAGAAGACCTCCACGTCTGGGTGGAAGAACTCAGGGAAAACGACACCGTCAACGGGTTTTATCTGGCCAAGCTCAAGCGTCTGGGTACCACTCGTAAGGGGGATCCGTTTCTGACCCTGGTCCTGGCCGACAGGACCGGGGAAGTGGAGGCCAAGGTCTGGGAAGACGCTGAAGCTGTGAACGCGGGGTTCGCCGAAGGAGACGTGGTTGAAGTGGAAGGCCGAGCCGGGTCTTACCGGAACGTTCTTCAACTCACCCTCACTTCGGTAAGAAAGGTTGCAGTGGTCAAGGACCCTTCCATTTTTCTCGAGACCTCCCCGCTTGACGAGCGGGAAATGATGGCGGCCTTGAGAAAGCTGCTAGGCCGGATCGAGGACCGGCACCTGAAGGAACTCACTGGGAGGTTTCTATCGGACCGGCAATTCATCGCTGATTTCCGAAAGGCTCCGGCTGCCAAGAACTTCCATCACGGATACCTGGGAGGCCTTCTGGAGCACACTCTGTCGGTATGCAGGCTGGCCCTGTCGGTGAGCGAGCGTTACACGTATCTTGACCGTGACCTCCTTCTTTGCGGGGCGTTCCTGCACGACATAGGAAAGACCCGTGAGTTTACCTACACAACCCATATTGATTACACCGACGAGGGACGCCTCCTGGGACACCTGGTGCTGGGCACAGCCATGCTGGATGAGAAACTGGCCGGCATGCGCCGTTTCCCGGGTGACTTGGCGGTGCGACTCAAGCACCTTATGCTGAGCCACCACGGCGAACTCGCCTTTGGCTCACCCAAACGCCCCAAGTTCCTGGAGGCGTTCGCACTGCATCTGATCGATGATCTGGATGCCAAAATGAACGGGCTTAAACGGTTCATGGATCGGGACCGGCAGGACGGGTCCTGGACTGAGTTCAATCGCCTTTTTGAACGGTACTTCCTCAAAGGGGCACTTGATGACGGCCGGGAGGGACTCGGGACTCGAGTTGGAGGAGATGAGGATCGACAGAGTTCACTGTTTGAACAGTAATTCCCGGCCCACGGGACGGGATTTGCAATAATGCCGCCTGAGCGCGGTTTTTTTGCTGAGGAATAGGCCGCAATGAAGGAACAATGTTTTATTGACTCAAACAATCGGATTATCAATTATCTCCGTATCTCACTGACCGATCGGTGCAATCTTCGCTGCATCTACTGCATGCCCGACGAGGGCATTCCCCATCTGCCTCATAAGGAAATTCTCACTTACGAGGAAATCCTCCGGATGACCCGACTTGCGGTGCGTGGGGGCATACGAAAGGTGCGCCTCACCGGCGGAGAGCCTCTCGTTCGAAGAGGGGTCATTGATTTTGTGCGATCTCTCGGGAAAATACAGGGGCTGGAGCAGATCACCCTCACCACGAATGGTGTCCTTCTGGCTGAGATGGCCGAAGACCTGATGGCATCCGGAGTCCGCCGCATCAACATAAGCCTTGATTCTCTTAAACCCGACCGCTACGCCCAAATCACGCGAAAAGACATGTTTCACCGGGTATGGGAGGGCTTGAGCGTTGCCGAGCGGATAGGCTTTGATCCCATCAAGATCAATGTGGTGGTCATGCGGGGGGTGAATGACGACGAGATCGCGGACTTCGCCCGTTTGAGCCTGCACAAGCCTTATCGCATCCGGTTCATAGAATTCATGCCTGTGGGAGAAAAGAACGGCTGGTCCAACGGCAGGTTCATCTCCACCGACGAGATTCGGGCCCGGATCGAGAAGGTGGGGCCGCTTCGGCCCCTCGAGCGGGGCCGGATGGACGGCCCGGCGGAGCGGTTCGTATTGAAGGGCTCGGAAGGTGAAATCGGGTTCATAGGCGCCCTCTCACATCATTTCTGTTCCCAATGCAACCGGTTGCGCCTGACGTCCGCAGGAACCCTGAGAGGGTGCCTCTTTTCCGATGAGGAGATTGATGTGAGGACATCTCTTCGCGCCGGGGAGCCTGACGAACGGATTGAGGAACTGATCCGGCGGGCCATTGAGACCAAGCCCACAGGACACGGTTCCCTGCTGCAGTCTCCCCGCAAGTGTTCCAGACCTATGTCCACCATCGGCGGATGAGAGAGGACAAAGGGCTTCTATGGAACGGCAAGAGACTATTCGAATCTTTGTGAATGAGCGGCCCAGAGACCTGCTGAAGGGGAGCACTGCCGGGGAGCTTCGGGATCAAGTCAAGCCGGAGGCCGACCTGATCATCGTGAACGGATTCCCGGAGGACCCGGATGCTCCGCTCAAGCAGGGTGATCGAGCTGTCCTGATCCGCCGAGGGGAGACGCCGCCAAGGGAAGAGATGGAGGCCCTCATGGCGGCCCGTCATACGCCGGGGGTTCACGCGCGCATGAAGGCGGCCAGGGTGGGAATCGCCGGCCTGGGTGGACTGGGGTCTGTCGTGGCACAATCCCTGGCACGCGTCGGGGTGGGGGAACTGATCCTGGTTGATTTCGATGTCGTGGAGCCGAGCAACCTGAACCGCCAGCAGTACCGAGTGGAAGACATCGGCCTTGCCAAGACCGAGGCCATGGCCGCCCAGCTCCGTTCGGTGAACCCCTGCACGCGTGTGATCACGCACCGGGTGGTCCTGGACGAGAGGAACCTTTCGGAGATTTTCAACGGTGTGGATGTCCTGGTGGAGTGCCTGGACCGGGCCGAAGCAAAGGCCATTCTGATCAGGGCCGCTGCGGAATCCCTTCCTGATACCTTCGTTGTGGGGGCATCGGGTGTTGCGGGCTACGGGGAGAGCAACCGCATTCAGACCCTTCGCCTGGGAGACCGGGTCTTCATGGTGGGCGACATGGTTTCCGCCGCCGAGCCGGGACGCGGACTCATGGCCCCGCGGGTCGGGATCGCCGCCAACCACCAGGCGAACCTGGTGGTGAACCTGCTAATGGAAGAAGCCGACACCGGTCAGGGACTCTCCTCGTCAAGTTCTATCCAGCTGTAAGACGGCGGTTTATTCACCTTGAAGATCTGCTCGGGAATCTCCCGGTTGAAGACCATCTGTTCGTTTCTGATTATTACCCTTCCGCCCCCTTTCCCCGGACGGACCTCCACCTCGCCGGCATGCCGGATCTCTCCGTGCTCCTGAATATCACTGAATATCACCTCCAAGTTGCTTTCAGGAAAGACGAGACGCTCGGGTTCCAGAGTTCGGGGGCGGACCTGGAGAGTCCACGGGGATTCGGCACAGGCCCCGCAGCAGACTATTCGACCGCCCGGCCCTGCCCGGGCAAGGTCCATACCGGGAAGAGCGGGGTAGCCCCTCAGGAGGGCCCAGATGCTGTTAACGTCCGGCGGGGAGGGCAGGAAGCGACCAAGGGTCTTCGCGTCGGCGGGACCGGTGTATAGAATTGCGTCCTGAAATGAGAATGCTTCCAGACGATCACGGTCAACAAGGACATGAAGCACCGGCGGGCCCCAGGAATGGGTGATCTCCACCTTGATCCGCAGCGGATTCCGCATTCCGACCACCAGGATCCGGGCCTCCTCCGATTCGACGAGCCACTTTTTGAGTACCACGGTACCCATGGAATAGAAGGAGGATACGGCCTGCCTCTGGGTTTCGAGGGAGTCCAGAATACTTTGGACCTCAGGAGGCGTCAGGGGGGGAGTGGCGGGTCGGATGGCCGCACAGCCGGACAAAAGGACAAGGGCCAGCATAAGGGACGAAAAACGAAAGGGGCATGGTGAACAGCCTCCTGAGGCAGTTTGGGATCTCAATCGGCGCCCTTGTCTTTTTTCAGAAGGGCCTCAGCCTCCTCGATTTTTTCGTGAAGTACCTCCGGTTCGGTATGATCGAGAGTCAGGGCCTTTCTATAGGCCTCGACGGCCTTCTCGTATAGCCTGTTTTTGAGATAGGCGTCCCCCAGGTGTTCAGTAATTACGGGGTCACTTGGCTGAAGAGTGACGGCTTTTTCCATTAACTCCAAGGCCTTGGCGTATTCGCCCTTCTGGAAATAGACCCAGCCCAGACTGTCTATGATGTACCCGCTGTCAGGCTTGATTTGAATCGCCTGCTCGATAAGGGTTTGGGCTTCATCCAGGCGGATTCCCTGTTCAGCGTAGGTGTACCCGATGTAGTTCAATGCGTCGGCATGATCCGGATCGATGTCCACGACGCGGTGCATCTGTTCTAGGCAAAGCTCCTTGTCCCCCTTCTTGTCCAGTATGACGCCCAGGCGAAAGATCAGGTCGATGCTATTGGGGGCTTCCTTGAGGCCTTCCCGTACGGCCTTTTCAGCCTCCTCATACTTCTTCTGTCCTTCAAGAATAGATGCGAGCATCAAGGTCAGCTTTTTCTGGTCTTCTCCGTTGCGAAGCGCTTCACGGAGAACGGTCAAAGCTTCCTCAGTCCTGCCCTCGGAGTCCAGGATGTAAGCGATGTGCATCTGTGCGTTCGTATAATACTCGGAATCTTTTTCAAGCTTCCTGAAATGCTCGATGGCCTGATCAAGGTCTCCACGCTCTTCGTAGGCCGCGGCCAGGTAGTACCTGGACTTGTCGTCTTCCGGCCATGCCTGAACAATCATGTCCAGCTCGGATATGGATTCGTCTAACTTACCGTACCTGAGATATATCAGGCCGAGGGACTGGCGTGCGCGCTCGCCTGGTTGTGACCGGTCCTCCATGGCCTCCATCTGTTTTTCGGCTTCGTCCGCCTTACCGAGCTTGTAGTAGAGGTCGATAAGGCGTTCCCTGACGATCATGTTTACAGGGTAATAGTCGATGAGCCTCTCATAGATATCCACGGCCTTTTCAAACAGCCCCTGCATCTGGTAGAGGCTGCCCAGATCGAAGAGAGCGGGCTCCATACGCTCGTTCAGACGCAGGGCTTCCAGGTAGGACTCCTCCGACCGCTCAATGTCGCCTTTTTCCAGATGTACCCGGCCGCGGTAGTAGTGGGCAATGACGAGGTTCGGGTCCTGATCGATAATTCTTTCAAGTTGGCCCAACGCATCGTCGTAGCGTTTCAGCTTTATGAGAAGGGTTGCCAGCACGAGCCTCGCCCGATTGTGATCCGGTTTGAGCTCCAGAGCGCCCTCGTAAAATCGAACAGCATCTTCTTCCCTTTCCATGAGGCCTGCGATCTCGGCGGCGAGCAAGTGATGATCGACCTGGGCCGGTTCAAGCTCGATGCATCTGTGTGCATAGGCCAGTGCGCCTTCGTAATCTTTCAACTGCTTGAGAAGCAGTGCCATTCGCTGGTGGAGAAACACGCTGTCCCGATCGTGCTCCAAGGCCTCTTCCAGGTGCCCGCGGGCCGTTTCGTAGCGGCCTTGAACACTGAGTATGGCAAACCGGCCAAACTCCGCATAAGCACGCCTGACAGGATCCTCTTCTTCCAGAGGCGGAAGAACCGGGGATGACTCGGTCTCCGTCAGGGGGAAGGAGGGAGGGGGCGTGGACGGGTGAGGCGGCCCCGCGCAGCCGCTCCATGCAAAAGACAGCAGAACAAGTAAGGAGCACAGGACGGCGGTTAGAGTATTTTCGTAATCAGACAAAATTCGAAAACTCCTCTTCAAAGTTGGGGATTTTTTCATTCAACCAAGCCTTGATGTTTTTGACGATACGTTCCTGAATCTGTCGTATTCGTTCCCGGCTGATATTATATTTGTCCCCCAGCTCCTGAAGGGTCAAGGGATTTTCCGACATGATACGGTTATCAAAAATGTCCAGTTCTTTTCCGGACAGGGTTTCACGGAATGCCTGCAGGTTTTCGAGCAGCAGCTCGCGGCGTTCAGCATCCGAGATCCGGTCATCGGCACCCATGGACGGATCCGGAAGAAAGGAACCGTAGGCCTCCTTGCCGTCGTCTCCCACCGGCGCGTTCAAGGAAAGCTCGGCGCCTCCCAGGCGCTGGCTCATTTCCTGGATCTCCTCCTCCTTAACATCCAAACGCTCCGCCAGGAGCCGGGGCTCCGGGTCGAAACCCTGGGCCACAAGCTTTTCCTTTTCCTTGGCCAGATTGAAAAAAAGCTTCCTTTGGGTCTGGGTCGTTCCGATCTTTACCAGCTTCCAGTTCTCCATTATGAACTTGAGGATGTAGGCCTTGATCCAGAACGAGGCGTAATAGGAGAACTTGATTCCGCGGTAGGGGTCGAACTTCCGCACCGCTTGAAGCAACCCGACATTCCCTTCCTGAATGAGGTCAAGAAGGCTTTTGGTCCAGTAACGGCTGAAATCCATGGCGATCTTGACCACCAGGCGCAAATTGGATGTCACAAGCCTGTAGGCGGCCTGCTGATCTTTCTTTTCCTGGAAGCGGGTCGCCAGCTCGACTTCCTCCTCACGGGTCAGAAGACGGTAGTTTTTTATCTCGAGGAGATAGAGCTGCAAAGGATCATAAGGTACAAGCCCTCGACCCTGGCGTTGAACAACAGGGGCGAGGTCGGGCCGGATCAGGGGAAAGAGTTCATCCGCCAATTCAACAACTTCCGCCGGCTGTTCCTCTTTCTGCTTTTCCTTTTTCGTGTCACTCATTGTTTTGCCGCAAAATTTCTTCTTAGTGTGAATCCACCGCCAGCACCCGCACGTAGCGTTTTTTACCTGCACGGAGAAGCAGGCTCCCGTCGTTTAGGGCTCCCGAGTCGATCAGCTGATCGAACGTGTCCAGCCTTTCCTCGTTAACGTAGCCGCCGCCTTGGGCGATCAACCTGCGTGCGTCTCCCCTCGTCTTGCAGAGACCACAAGTCTCGAAGAGGACGTAAGCGGGAATCCCTTTCTCTATCTCACCGCTATGGACCTCGAAAGTGGGCACCGAGCCGGAAGGGCCCTGGCCGCCGCCTCCAAACAACCTGCGGGATGCCTCCTGAGCCTGCTCAGCCGCTTCTTTCCCGTGGCAGATCAAGGTTGCTTCATACGCAAGGACTTCCTTCGCCTTTCTCAGATCAGCTCCTTTGAGGGATGCTAGCTCATTGACTTCTTTCATGGGAAGAAAAGTGAAGAGGGCCAGGAATCTCTTCACATCGGCGTCATCCTGATTGATCCAGTACTGGTAGTACTCATAGGGGCTGGTGAGTTCCGGGTCGAGCCACACTGCGCCTTCGTGAGTCTTTCCCATCTTGATGCCGGAAGCCGTGGTGATGAGCGGAAACGTGATGCCGAATGCGCTCTTCCCTTCCACTCGGCGGATGAGGTCCACGCCGGCCACGATATTTCCCCATTGATCGCTGCCGCCCATTTGAATGCGGCATCCATAAGCCTTGAAAAGGTGCAGGAAATCGTAGGACTGAAGTAGCATGTAGTTGAACTCTATAAAACTCAACCCGTTTTCAAGCCTGATTCGGTAGCTCTCAGCCGAAAGCATGCGATTAACGCTGAAGTGCCTGCCGATATCCCGCAGGAAATCAATGTAATTTAATTTGGAGAGCCAATCCGCATTGTTTTCCATGATGGCCCGGCCGTTTTCGAAGTCGATAAATCTTGCCAGCTGTTTCCTGATGCCTTCGGCGTTATCATCAATCTCTTTCCGGGTCATGATTCGCCGCATTTCCG
>CAZEIA010000019.1:0-28955 GCA_964512335.1 uncultured Desulfobacterales bacterium | reverse complement strand
CCAGTTGGACTAAGAAAATGGAGAATGAACCTTATGAAACAGGAGAATGCTTATGAATTAGATTTAGATAGAGTGCCACAAGGGAAACCCGTAATGACTCTCAGCGAAGTGGCTGAGACATTGAGGGTTCACAGATGTACCATTTCAAGATACGCTAAGTCAGGCGAGCTGGGAAGCTACAGAATCGGTAATCGTCGTCTTTTCAAGACGGAAGACGTCCGGTCGTTCTTTGACAATCAGATTGCTACGGAATGCGTTTCTGGCGAGGAGGTGCTGTAATGGCAAAAGTCGTCATCCAGGAACGTATGATGCAGCATGCAAAACGATACCCAGTCTACAATGTAGACCCGGCCACGGGGAAGCGCAAGTATTACAAGGCATTTAGGCGGAAGATAGATGCTCAACAGGCCGCTAACGACCTGCGAGCCATGCTGGATTCGGGAGATATCAAAAGGGTCCGACAAGCTAAGGCTAAGCCAGCATTGATGACCTTTCAGGAGATGAGCGGTCGTTTGATCAAAGGCTGGCAGAGGAAGGTTGAACAGGGAAACATCACTTCCAAGACCGCGGAGGATTACAGTTGCTGGCTTAACCGCCTTAATCAGGACTTTGGAAACAAGCTACTCTATGAGTTTTCATCCGAGGAGATTGTGTTCTACCGAGATCTTATCGCCAGAAGGACTTCAAATGTGACGGCCAACCGGTACTTGTTTGTTTTGAAGCAGGTGTTCAAGGAAGCCGAAAAGATACACGCTGTCCCAGAAGACCCCGCTGCGGAAGTATCCTACCCGAGCGAAAAGGATCATGAGCGAACACGGTTCAATACTCCACAGGAACTGGATCGTCTCATTCGAGCCTGCCAAGTGGTGAAGGCGAGGTTCTATCTGCCAGCATTAATCTACCTCGGGGCGGAGAGTCCGTGAAGCCTCAGGGATCAAGGAACTTCATTTCCACGATCTACGGCATACCTACTGCTCCAGCCTTCTGTTATCGGGGTCCGACCTCAAGGACGTTAAGGAAATGATCGGACACAAAGACCTCGCCATGACGGACCGGTATTCCCATTTGTGCATCACAAGAAATCTCCAGAGGCAGGAGAAGTTGGCAGCCTTTTACGGCTCGCGGGAAAGTAGTCTTGAGCCGACCTTGGAACACATATGGAACACAAGGGACGAAAAGGCATGATAGAAACAAAAAAGAGCAGGCCGGGATTTTCTCCTAACCTGCTCTTTTTACTCTCTTTTTCTGGTCGGGACGAGAGGATTTGAACCTCCGACCCCCTGAACCCCATTCAGGTGCGCTTCCAGACTGCGCCACGTCCCGATCACCCGGGAAGTCTCATACACCCTCGGCCCTTTGTCAACCACTAAATGACCGCTGGGAAAGGCCGATACTTACACATCCGTTTTCCATGCACCACCAATTCGTGCGATCCTTGCTCCGTTCACTTTCACAAAGGCGCTACCGACCATATTTCTTTGACATTTCAGGATGTTTTCAGTATGGTTTGCACAGCCGTGTTCCTCGAGGAAGATTTGCATGTCCGAATCCTTGATGGAGAATCCTGCGACTGAGCGGATGGTATCCTCAGGCCCTTTAATGCGACCTATGCGCCCGACACTTTGGAGGAAACCTTGTTGGATTCCGCTCCAGCAAAGGGCCCTGCAAGCTCGTTGAGGTGGACGGGCTTCCGGGAGTTGTCACCCTGGCTCAGCCGGGCCGGGCTCTCATGCGCAATGACCTCTATTAGTATATCGATGGGAAGTACAATCCCGCACCGGCCGGCAATAAGGCCTTCTATCCCAGGAGAGAGAACGGCCAGGTCGAACGGGTTTTCCAGGAGAATGACACCGGCAGGGGCAAGGCAGTGAAAGACCTGCGAGGCGTTTCGACATGAAAAAATCCCTGAGCATACTGGTCGTGGACGACGATGTATTTTTTACTGAATCCCTGTCGGATTTTCTCTTGAATCAGGGATTCAATATCACAATTGCCCAGAATGGTGCGGAAGGGATCGCGTTGTTCGAAGAGCACCTGCCGCCTGTGGTCCTCCTGGATCAGAAGCTCCCGGACACAGGGGGTATAGACGTCTGCCGAAAAATGATCGAGACAGGGCCCAATACCAAGGTGATCCTCATGACCGCCTATGCTACCGTACCCTATGCTGTCGAGGCAATGCAGGCCGGCGCGTTTGATTATCTATCCAAGCCCTTCGAACTTGATGAACTCCTCATTGCAATCCGCATGGCCGAAAAGAACGTTCGACTCGAAGGACGCCTCCGGGTGCGCGACTACGAGCGTCAAAAAGAAAAGGAGAAAAACAAGCTCATAGGTTCCTCGGACGCCATGCAGCGTATTCGAGAACAGATGAAGCTGGCCTCGGCTTCAGAGGCCAATGTCCTGATCACCGGCGAGACGGGCGTGGGAAAAAACGTGGTGGCACAGGGGATCCATGAACTCCAGAGCCGCCGTGAAAACCTCCTTACGATCGACTGCTCCACCATCCCGGAAAACCTCATGGAAACCGAATACTTCGGTCATGAAAAAGGGGTCTTCACAGGGGCGGAAAGCCGCCGTTACGGTATCTTTGAGTTGGCCAACGGAGGCACTTTGATTCTGGATGAGATAGGCGAGATCCCGCTGCATCTCCAAAGCAAGCTCCTGACCGTACTCGAAGACAAACGAATCCGCCGCATAGGCGGAGGACAATCCTTTCCCGTAGACGTGCGTGTCATAGCCACTACAAACCGGAACCTCGAACAAGACGTAGAGGAAAGGCGTTTTCGGCAGGATCTCTATTACCGGCTGGCCGTATTCAATATGCACATACCCCCGCTTCGACACCACCCGGAAGACATACCGGAGATAGCTGCGTTCTTCGTGACTCGCTTCGCCCGGGCCCCCGTGACCATTCCCGATTCCCATATGGAGAAAATGACGGCCTACTCCTGGCCCGGAAATGTCCGCGAGCTTCGGAATGTCATTGAGCGGGCCTGCCTCCTACGGCACGGAAAACGCATTCGACCGGCGGATATCCTCTGGAGCACCCCGTCCTATGCTGCTGACCCGGGAGGGGGCCCCGCGCCGGAACCGGCCCGGATTGTGCCTCTGGAGGAAGTCGCCAGGAAACACATTCGCGACGCCCTCAGGGCTTGCTCGGGTAACAAGAGCCGGGCTTCAAGGCTCCTGGGCATCTCCCTGTCCACTCTGAAAAGGAGATTGAAACGAATGGACAGCCCTAGGCCTGGTTCAAAATGGCCCGCATAGGTCATTATGCCTGGAGCAAATCGACCCATCCGCTTCACCCGCTTACATAGCCAACAATAATATCAATATTTTCAGTATTTTTTGCTGTTTTATTTGGCTTATCGTTTTGGCACTATTTTTGCTTTAGTTTATTTTGTTCTTTTGCCCCCATGCATGGAGAAACGTTTCACTGTCAGGAAGTCAGACCCTTATGAACCTTTTTAGCATTTGAGCATGCAGGCCCAATGAACCCGACTACAGAGCACCCACTTCATCCCCACCCGGATACCGAACTGTTGGACAACCTGGAGGTCATCCTCTCCACGGTCCGGCATCAACTGGGCAACTCGGTCAATGCCATCAAAATCACTCTTGACGTCTTGAAGCAGAACTTCGACCAATTCAACGACGGCAAGAAAAAAGACTACCTTGACCGGGGCTCCCACCTGCTGGCGAGGCAACAGGTCCTCATTGAGGCCATGAAATCCTACTCCAGTTTCGAAGTGCGGGAACAGGCCGACATCGAGGTAATCCCACTCTGGGAGCATGTCTCGATGCTCGTGAAAGCACGACTGGAGGAAACGGGTGTAACCCTTTCTCTGAAATCCGAACTTAGCCCTCGAATTATCAGGGGAAACATGACGGCACTGGACAAAATCATCCACTGCATACTCGAAAATGCCGTGGATGCGCTGGACGTCACGGAGCAGCCTGTGATCAAGATTGAGGCGGTGACGAGCGAAAACCGATTCGCAATCGCCATTCGGGACAACGGTCCGGGGATTCCCCGCGCCGACCTGGCCCGCATCCGCATTCCCTTGTTCACTACCAAACCGAATCGGTCGGGCATGGGGCTTTCCATAGCTCACAAGCTCCTTGCCAGGATGAATGGGCGGATGCTCATTGAAAGCATCCCGGGCGAGGGAACCTGCGTGCGAATAATCCTAGCTGTGAAACGCCGGGAAAGGGTCTGAGGTAATCACTCTTCAGGGGGGAATGAATTGCAGTACACACTTGGTCAGACACAACTCGACAATATTGAGGATGTCCTTCAATCGGACATCATGGACCTCGGGGTCACCTGCGTGGTCCTGATCGATATGTCCGGAAACATCATTGCGCATCTGGACACCGGGGACATTCAGCACGACATCTATTCCCTGGCGGCACTCGCTGCCGGAAACTTCGGTGCCGTCAGCGCCATGGCTAAAATCATCGGTGAAGAGGAATTCTCCCTGCTCTTCCACAAGGGCACCAAGGAAAACATCCATTTCAGCAAGGTAATGGACGATTTCCTTCTAGTCACGATCTTCGGCAAAGGCGTCTCTCTCGGTTTTCTGCGTATGAAGGTAGCGGAGGCGATTGGAAAAATTGAAACAACACTGAAAGAGTAATCGTCAACCAATATTCGCTATGCTCAGTATCTCTTAAACCGCTTCCCGAGCAGAGCGATATTCTTCTCTAACGAGGTGAGCGCCCTTGGCTTTCGTAAATCTTAAAAAAAAGGAAATCCAAGTCAAGATTGTTTACTATGGTCCTGGCAGGGGCGGAAAAACCACAAACCTGGAATACATTTACAGTCGTTTTAATGATCGCATAAAGACGGAAATGGTAACGATTAAAACCCACGGTGACCGCACTCTATTCTTCGATTTTCTTCCTTTTGACATTGGAAAAATTAAGGGTTATGATGTAAAAATTCAGCTGTATACCGTTCCAGGGCAGGTAAAATACAATGCTACGAGAAGGCTCGTATTAAGAGGAGTTGATGGAATCGTTTTTGTAGCGGATTCCATGGCGGTTCGAAAAGAAAAGAATATTTTATCCCTTAAGAATCTAGAAGAAAACCTTTCCGCATACAAAAAGAAATTGAACCAGGTTCCACTCGTGTTGCAGTACAACAAGCGAGACCTTGCAGAACAGGGGATTCCTTTGCTTTCCCGCGAAACACTGGAACAAACCTTGAACCCCGATCTGAAGGCCGCTGCTTTCGAAGCCAGTGCCATTACCGGTAAAAACGTTGTAGCGACAATGAAGAAGATCATTGCAATAACCATGATTTCTCTGGAAAGGCAACTCAGTTAGGAGGTGGCCAAGTGAACAAACAAGGAGAAGAGGCCGTGACCGCGGAAGTGGAAAAGCGCTTGGACGACATCTTTGGAGACGAGGGAGATAGTCAGTCGGCTTTTCTGGACAACGGCCCCCTTGCCCAGGATTCGCCTCTGAGGAACCTGAAAAGTATTGTACTTTCAATTGATTGGGAAATAACCGACGAGATAATGGATAAATTCCTGGAAGAAACCAACCGCCTCCGGGATATTTATGCCAATGAAAAAATACCGGTCTTGTTTCTCCAGCTTCTCGGATCGGTGGGGAAATACATCCGTAACCAGAAGGCCCGGGCCCACCCCGACTCAATCAGGATCCTGAACTCGGTATACAACAGCTTCGAGAAAGTACTGATCGAGGAAACCATGCCTGAATCCGAAAAGCGCAACTGGCTTTTTAAGGAGGTGAATAAGTTCAAAAAGCTCAAGCATGATATTTCTCAAGCCAGATCGGAGAGACCTGAATCGGCCTTGGAGCCGGAACCCTCTCCGGCACCCCCTCTTGAAGAAACCCCTTATAAGGGAACCGGTCTTGAGCCGGACACGTCCGGCATGGAACACGACGTAATGCCGGCCCATGAGGCATTTGCCTATGCCCTGGAAGAAATAAAGCAGGTCATCAAGGCCGAATTTCAGGCGCTCAGGGCCGAACTGCGGCTCTGGCGTGAGGGACGCTGACTTCTGATTTGTGGGTCAAACCCCGGATTATATCCCGGCTACCCTTGAGATAATGACGCAAGTCATAATGTTGAGAGCATATAAAAACTCCGTTTCTCGCAGGATACATGGAGACAATAAAGACAACACGTTAAACTCTATTATTTCTCCTTGCCGCTCCTCGCGTCTTTGCGGGAAACAAAAGGCTTTTCGAACCCGGCGGTATTCAAGGTGGCTGCATATTCAAGCGTGTTTCATTTTGGTGCACGGGTTCAGTGGACTGGAGGCGAAGGGATGGATGTAATGTCCGGCGATCTGTCCGCGCTTGTGTTCAAGCGGGTTCCGGCCGATAACCTGGGGGAGTTTTCCCTTGACGGCCGCATGTTGAGCGTGCTCATGGAGGTTGACGGCAGGCAAAGTGTAGGGGTCATCGCAAAAAAGATGGGGATGACCCTTGGGGCGATACGCCCGGTGGTTTCCAGTCTGTTGCAATTGAAGTTGATCGAAACGGGCGAAGATTCTCTCTCGGTCCTTGACGCCGAGTTTCTGGACACCCTCAAGGGTCGGTTTGCATTGGCAGTGGGTCCCATTGCGGAGGTCCTGATCGAAGACGCGGCCGAGGATCTGGGTTATACGCTGAACCGGTTTCCCTCCCACCGTGCCGCCGAACTGGTGGATCTCCTGGCCAGGCAGATACGCCGGGAAGACAAGATGAACGAGTTCAAACAGCACATGGTGGGCATGATCCGGGATAAGAAATATTGATGAACAAGCGTGCCGCGGGCGGCCAAGGCGCGGCCGGTGCACCTGGATATGAACAAGGTTGACAAGGAGTCCAGCCATGATCGTCATTTGTGAAGAGTGCGGAAAGAAATACCGGATCGACGCCGACAGGATCAAGGGCAAGCAGGCGCGGTTCAACTGCAAGAGCTGCGGTCACACGGTGACAGTGACCAAACCGGCCGAGGAACCGCTCCCTCCTGTGGAAACGGAGACTATGCCTCCTCCTCCCCCCCCCTCACCAGGCCCCGAACCCGACCCACGGGAACCGCTTGAGGAGGCAGAGGGAGAAAAAGAGAAGAAGAAGAAAGAGAAGAAAGAGAAGAAGGCCGCAGCGCCTAAGAGGCTGGGGCTTCGAACCAAGATGTTCCTCCTCTTTTTCCTGGTGCCGCTCCTGTGCATTGCCGCTGCAGGCTGGCTATACATCCAGCAGCTGAGCAACCTCACCTTTCAAATTACCGATGAGAGCACATCAGTAGTTAATCAAATGGCCGAAGACCTAATAGACTTGAAAGCAAGAACGGTGGCCCGCCAGGTGGGTATATATCTTGATGCACACCCGGAGCTTTCGAAGGAACAGTTCGAGGAGGATCCGGAGTTCAAGAAGATTGCGGTTCAAAAAGTGGGTACGACCGGGTACACCGGCGTCTATGAACTCAAGGAAGTGGATGGGGGATGCCGCACTTGGGCCCACGTGAACCCGAAGATTATCGGAATGGATATGCGTAAACTGGAGCCTTCCCTAGGCGAGTATTTCGGCCCCTTCTGGGCCATCTGGAGCGGCGTTACCCGCAAGAAGCCCGCCACCGGGTATTACAACTGGCGGGACGCGGACGGGGAAATACGGGCCAAGTTTGCAGTCTGCTTCCCCATTAAGGACACACCCTTTGCCGTTGGAGCTACAACCTACCTGGATGAGTTTACAACACCGATTCAAAACCTCCACACCGCGACTGAAGCGCGATCCAGTGCTACGAGAAACACGGTTGTGGGAATCACAGTGGCCACGATTCTGCTCATCGGCATCATTGTTATACTCTTTGGACATCGGCTAACCAGGCGAATTCAATCACTGACGGATGTAGCCGAGCGCATAAGCGTGGGCGAACTGGACGCCGATGTAGGAATCGATTCCAAGGATGAAATCGGAGACTTGGGGGATGCGGTTTCGCGAATGCAGGACAGCATCAGACTCTCTATCGAACGGTTGAGAAAGCGACGATAACACTATCGGGCTTCTCGGAGGAATCGGCCGTAACAACTTGCTGCGATCTCTACTAGGACTGGAGGCGAAGGGATGGATGTAATGTCCGGCGATCTGTCCGCGCTTGTGTTCAAGCGGGTTCCGGCCGATAACCTGGGGGAGTTTTCCCTTGACGGCCGCATGTTGAGCGTGCTCATGGAGGTTGACGGCAGGCAAAGTGTAGGGGTCATCGCAAAAAAGATGGGGATGACCCTTGGGGCGATACGCCCGGTGGTTTCCAGTCTGTTGCAATTGAAGTTGATCGAAACGGGCGAAGATTCTCTCTCGGTCCTTGACGCCGAGTTTCTGGACACCCTCAAGGGTCGGTTTGCATTGGCAGTGGGTCCCATTGCGGAGGTCCTGATCGAAGACGCGGCCGAGGATCTGGGTTATACGCTGAACCGGTTTCCCTCCCACCGTGCCGCCGAACTGGTGGATCTCCTGGCCAGGCAGATACGCCGGGAAGACAAGATGAACGAGTTCAAACAGCACATGGTGGGCATGATCCGGGATAAGAAATATTGATGAACAAGCGTGCCGCGGGCGGCCAAGGCGCGGCCGGTGCACCTGGATATGAACAAGGTTGACAAGGAGTCCAGCCATGATCGTCATTTGTGAAGAGTGCGGAAAGAAATACCGGATCGACGCCGACAGGATCAAGGGCAAGCAGGCGCGGTTCAACTGCAAGAGCTGCGGTCACACGGTGACAGTGACCAAACCGGCCGAGGAACCGCTCCCTCCTGTGGAAACGGAGACTATGCCTCCTCCTCCCCCCCCCTCACCAGGCCCCGAACCCGACCCACGGGAATCGCTTGAGGAGGCAGAGGGAGAAAAAGAGAAGAAGAAGAAGAAAGAGAAGAAAGAGAAGAAGGCCGCATCGCCTAAGAGGCTGGGGCTTCGAACCAAGATGTTCCTCCTCTTTTTCCTGGTACCGCTCCTGTGCGTTGCCGCTGCAGGCTGGCTCTATATTCAGCAGCTCAGGAATCTCTCCGAACTCCTGACTCAAGAGAGCACCGCTGTGGTCACACAATTGGCGGAGCAAAGCATCGGAGAGAAGGCACGTTCCGTGGCCGCCGAGTGTTCCATTTATCTGAAGAACAACCCCGGGCTCTCCAAAATCCGGTACAACGAGGATCCGGTGTTCAGGGAAATAGCCGTGCAGCAGGTTGGAGACACCGGTTACACGGCCCTTTACGAACTCCCTGATTCGGATGGAGTCTGGAGGACTTGGGCTCATGCCAATCCCAAGATCGTCGGAATTGACATGGCAGACCTTAAAACGCCTCTTGGCAAGAGCTTTCCAGGGTTCTGGCGGGTCTATACAGGGGTTAAGAAAGGAAAAGAATCCGAAGGATATTATACCTGGCAGGACGCGGACGGTAAGTTCCGGGACAAATACATGCTATGCACACCGGTCGAGGGCACCCCGTACATAATTGCTGCAACGACCTATTTGTACGAGTTCACCCGCCCCATGATCAGATTGTCAGAGGAAGCCGAGTCTCAGACCGTCAGGATATTGAGTTTCCTGCTGGCCATAATAGGCGGCACCCTCCTGCTGATCGGCGTGATCGTTTTCCTGTACGGACATCTTGTCACGCAAAGGATCAAATATTTGACTGAGGCGGCTGAGCGCATTAGTGTCGGCGAGTTGGACACGGAGATCGAGATAACATCAAACGACGAGATAGGGGACTTGGGAGAGGCTATCTCCCGTATGCAGGACAGCATCAGGCTGTCTCTGGACCGCCTGAAAAGACGACGCTAGGGTGCGCGAAATCCGTCCTCGAACATGAGCACAATACGCTCAATATGGTTTTGACCTGGAAACACTATTATCTTTCCATCAACCGGATGCTGGTTGTTGGTGAGCTGGAGACACCAACCATAACGGCCGAAGGAGAGTAAGCCAATGATTATTCTTCCTAAAGAGAAGCCCGTCATTCAAGGGCTCAACACATACTATCTGAATGTGAGAAGACTCATCGAACACTGCCAAGGCGAACTCGGCTGTGGCGGGATCCACTTTCACTCCGTATCCGGCGAGGGCGTCATTTTTTTCGACAAGGATGATATACTTAACGGCCTGTATCAGGGCAAGGAGGGGGGCCTCTTAAAGGGCCAAGAGGCCATCGAAAAAATGCTTTCAACGGTTGATGAGTTCAACTTCACCTTGAATGTCTACTCCATCGAACCGGAAAAGGCCTATTTCTGGGCCAACATACCCTCAGCGGAAGTAGTTTATAAGGACCTGAGCACCGAATTCACCGATCTCGAGGGCCTCATCAAAAAGATGGTATCGGAAAAGTTGACCGGGTATATTGAAGTCTCCATAAAGGATGGAGAAGAAAGCGGGCTCATTTTCTTAATTGACGGCAGGATCATCGGGGGCTCCTATTCCTGGGCCCAGGGAGAACTCAACGATTCTCAGGAATCACGAAACGAACTGGTTGAAAAGACCAAGAAGTTGGGCGGCATCTTTCACGTCAGCCGTATTTCCGCTTCAAAGACCGGGTCTTCTCCAAAAACCGCCGCCGTTGCCGACGTTCCGGGAGAGGACGTTATCGTTCCCCTGCAGGAACTACTCCAGTTGTTTGAAAGGACCGTCCGGGCGGGCCGGTTCTATAAGGGCGATTTCAGTACCGCGCTAAAAAAGAAGTTCATGCAGAAGGCGGACACCTATTCCTTCCTGGACCCTTTTGCAGGCGATTTTGAATACGTAAACAGTACTATCCGGTTCAACGGCGAGGCCTCTCCCGCCGAACTCATGCTCGGGGTAACGGATTGTGTGAAGGAACTTGCTCAGGATCTCGGAGCCTGGTCTCGCTTTTCACAGGAAATCACCCCATGGGCCGAGAAATATGGCGGACTGCTGTCCCGCTATAGCGTGTCCCTGTAAGTCCTCACGCGCGCACAGGCTTTTAGAGATCGGGCGTTTACTTCACTCCCAAACCCGGATGGCTGCAAATTATGCAGGGTTGCGTCCGGTTCGTTATCCGAAATCCGGGGCTGAAACGCACTCTAATCAGCCCCGGCCATAGACCGGTGCGGGGTTTCCCGTGATATACACAGCCTTTAAAAGGTCTGAATTTAAAAAGGAATCGGTCTGATTTACTCCCAAAGACCGGCCGGTTCAGGGACCTGTGTCACCGGACAACCATGTGTGCTCATAAAATCATGGCAAAAGAATCTTCCCAGGAACTGCGAACCAAGGCGACGAGGTGGGTCTTCGATTACCTGGACAACCTGCCAATAGGCATATATCGCTCAACAGTCGAAGGAAAGTTCGTTTACTGCAACCAGAGCATCAGTCGAATGTTCGGTTTTGATTCGGTCGAAGAGACCATGGCCTTCCCCGTAGTTGATCTGTACTGGGACAAGAAGGATCGCGGAAATCTTATTAGGTCCGTAATGGAGCGAGGGCGCGCGGAGGAGATTATTCTGCCCTTCAAGACCAGAAAAGGGGATCCCATCTGGTGCGCTGTTACGGTCCATCCGGTTTTCGACGACGACGGCATTATGATATACTTGGACGGGGTTATTCGGGACATTACCGAGCATGTAGAAGGGATGGGGCCAGGTGTCCAACTGGATGATACAGTTAATACAATTAATGATATGGTTATTATATTGGATCTTGATGGTACTATTCTGGATATTAACAGGTCAGGTTCTCAGCTATTGGGGGCTCGAAAAGCTGACCTTGTTGATATGGAGCTATCCCAGTTTATACTGGAAAAAGACCGGGGGCTCTTCCCTGTTTTTCTTTCCGAAATCCGCAGATCAGGCCGCAAAGATGCGATCCTGGCGATTGTGGACCTCTCCAAACGCGAGCATTTCATCGAGTTCCACGCCTTTCTCGTAAGCGGAGGCGGGAACCAGGACCACATTCGGGGCGTTGCAAGAGACATCACCAACCAGGTGCGCAGGCAGAGTGAAGAACTCATAAGGGAAAGATTTCAGGGTGTACTCGAGATGGCCGGGGGCATAGCCCACCAGCTCAACCAGCCCCTGACCGTTGTCAACCACCTGATCCTGGAGACCATGCGCGAAGTTCCCGCGGAAAGCCCGTTGCATGAACGTATCAAGAGAGTTCACGCACAAATACAGAAAATAAATGAGATTGCGCTGAAAATCAGAGGCATTAATCGCTACGAAGCAATGGACTACGTAGGCGGCCTAAAGATCGTCGACTTGGACAAGGCGTCCTGATCCATGGCCCGATCCAATGCCGCCCGGCTTAACGAGATTGAAATCGAAGGAAATATTCAATGATAAAAAACGTGCTCATAGTGGACGACGACCAGGAGATGCTGCTCTCCGTCAAGGAAGGCCTCGAGAAATACGATGAAACCTTTTCCGTCATTATTGCCGGGGACGGACAAATCGCAATGGAAAAACTCAGCCTGAATCCGGTATCCTTAGTTGTGACCGATCTCAAGATGCCCCGCATGAACGGCTTTTCCTTATTGGCCCACATTATGGAACATTATCCCGACATCCCGGTCATAATCGTCACAGCCTACAGCACGCCTGAAATGGAAAAACAGGCTCGCTCGGGCGGTGCGGTGGGTTACATCGAAAAGCCGTTCATGATCGAGGACCTGGCTCGCAAAATCGTCTCAACCCTGCGAAAAGAATCCGAAGGTGGAACCCTTCACGGAATTTCTTCCGGCACATTTCTGCAGTTGATAGAGATGGAGCAGAAGACCTGCACAATTCGGGT
This sequence comes from uncultured Desulfobacterales bacterium, assembly GCA_964512335.1. Classification (GTDB taxonomy): domain Bacteria; phylum Desulfobacterota; class DSM-4660; order Desulfatiglandales; family HGW-15; genus JAIPEI01. The sequence goes on along the minus strand of CAZEIA010000019.1, from coordinate 16,195 downwards.
GTTCGACCGGAAGTCAGACAAGAAGGGGGTCCTCTTCTTTAGAAACGGGGAACTGCTGGATGCCCGCATGAATGGGATCAGCGGAGTTGACGCGGCCTACGAAGTGTTTTCATGGGACGAGGTCAACCTCTCCATACAGAATTCATGCCAGAAAAAGGAGAAACAAATAGATGGAGACCTCCAGGGAATCCTCCTGGAGGCCATGCGCCGGAAGGACGAAGCAAGTACAGAGCCGGAATCCGTTGACGACCTTGAAGAAGACATGATTTCCGAACCGGAAGGCCTTATGGGACTGGAGGCGGAAAACCCGATCAATGCAGTTCGAGACAGGCTCGAAAAAGAGCTTGGAAAGAGATCCGGCGTGGATGACATCTATCAGGACGGCAATTGGGATGGCCTGATGCGTCAGGTCCAGGCGGCAGGGGACCTCTTCCGTGCAGGCCCCTTTCGAGCCGGCTATGTGGACAGGCAAAGCGGGACCGATCTGATCTTTGTTCCCGGGGATCCCGCTCCCATGGTCATCTCTCTCCATTCCCGGGGGCCGAAGGACCGGATTCTCCAGATACTGATGGACCAGGAAACCCTTTCCTGAGACAGCCCTGCGGGGTCGGGGCAGAATTTCACAGGCAGGGGGACCGACCTTCGGCCGGCTGCCTCACTCAAAAAAACGGTTGGATATGGAACCTGACTTCAAAGAAATTCTCAGCCTGGAGGACGTGAAAGGTATCATAGTGCTTTCCGGCGAGGGCCGAGTTCTGTTTCAACAGATGGTCGATCCTGCATTCGACCGGGCGGAAACCAAATCTAAAGACTGGGGGCCCTTTTTGAGGGCACTCGAGGGCATCCGTGAAGCGGACTTTCTCCTCGACAACCTGCGAATTTACGTGCGGCAGAGCGTCGGCGGATACATCCTGGTCCTGATGGGTCACTTTGCGCCGATCGCCATGGTTCGACTCAATTGCGACATAGTCCTTTCCGCCCTGAAACAGGTGCATGCTTCCAAAGGGCTGGGGAGGTTTTTCAAGCTTGGTAAGTAGGCCAAAGGATATCATGTCTTCTCCGGCTGAAACTACCCCGAACAAACACGATGAGCCCGCTCGAAGGGAACTTGCGCCTCGGGTTATACCTCTGGATGTGCTCGAAGGGCTTACCGACGGTGTGATTCAGGTGGACGAGCTGTATCGGGTGGTCTATGCGAATCCTCCGGCCGTCCAGCTCCTGGGAAAGTCTGAAGCGGACCTTATAGGCCGCCCCTTGGACATCCTCTTAGGAGTTTCGTCCATGGAGCTCATTCGCCGGATCATCGATGACCCCGGCTCAATGAACCCGGACATTTCCCAGCCTGTGCACTTGAACGACGGCCGCTCACTCTATATGCGTTTCCTTGCTCGGGCCCTTGACAGAGACGAACCAAAAGGCGGAGTATTCCTGAAGTTGCGGACCGAGAGCAACACCGCGGTAATTAATGACAGCTCGGCTAAGAGGAGCCTGGAATTATCCCTCATCAGCGACGTCCTTAACCGTGCCCGCACCTCCCAGCCTGAAGAGGCCGTCTTTCCGTTTCTCTTAAAGAAAGCCCTGGAGGTCCTGGATGCAGAAGCAGGGACTGTGGCCCTTATAGAGGCGGAAGACAGCGAACGGGGTCACCTGGCCTTTCGTTACGCACTGGGAGAACGAGCGGAAAACGTTTGCGGCATATACCTACCCAAGGGGCAGGGAATCATAGGGTGGTGTTTATCAAACGACAATCCGTTAATCGTTAACAACGTTGATGCAGACCACCGTTTTTTCCCTTGGGTGGACAGGATGTCCGGCTTCAAGACACGATCCGTTATGTGCCTCCCCATCCACTCCGAAGGAGAGGTCTTTGGAGCGATCGAAATAATCAACAAGAGGAAAGGGGTCTTTACGCAGGAGGACCTGAACCTTCTGAGGCTGCTTGCGGACGCGGCCACCTTCAACATGAAGACCGTCCTGGCCCAGCAGCGTCTCCTGGGCCAGCGTGACCATTACTCCGGGATAATGGACAGCCTGAGTGAAGGCGTAATGATCATGGGCCCCGATTATCGCATCATAGACGTCAACCAGTTCTTTGTAATGTTCCTTAACCAGGAGCGTGACGGGATCATCGGAGAGACCTGCCACCGGCTTCTCAAGGGTCTGGATACCCCTTGTGAAGACTGCCTTCTCAAGCGCTTTGGAATCTTCGTCGAAGGGAAGGACTTCTCCACAACCATCGAATTACCGGGACCTGAAGGTGAAAACACCCTTTTCCGCGTGTCAGGCACCCCGCTTGAAGTCCGGGATGAAATTATCGCTTCCGCAGTCTTCACTTTTCACGATGTCACCCGTGTCCACAGGCTTCAAGACTACCTCAATGCATCCGCTTCGGTCGCTTCTCTCCTGCTCCGGGGTCAGAATATCCGTGAGATGGTGGCGGAGACGCTTAAAATCATGGGGCGCGCCGCCGGTGCGAGTCGCTGTTACTGGTACGAGAACAGGCAGGAAGAAAACGGCGGCATTCACATGGCCCTTCAAGCGGAATGGTGCGCCCCCGGCGTCACTTCTCTTGAAGAGGAAGAGGCTTGCAGGGACAAAATCTATGCGAACGGCCTTTCCAGATGGCTCGAGGAGTTCTCTAAGGGCAATTTCATCTCAGGCCGCGCAAAGGATTTTCCTCCTGAGGAACAAAGGGTCCTTAATGCCCTGAAGGTGCGCACAATCCTCATGATCCCGCTCTTTGTCTTTGACAGGCTTGCAGGATTCATAGGTTTCGACAGCTGCACCAGCAACCACCCCTGGAAGGAAGCGGAGGTCAACCTGCTCCAGACAACGGCCAGATTCCTTTCCAAGGCATTTGAACACGACCAGTCCCTGGCGGCACTTCGTGAAAGCGAGGCACGATACAGGGACATCCATGAAAACATTTACGAATCCTGGTACCTCCATGACATGGACGGCCGCGTCCTCGAAATCAATCCAGCCGCAGAGAAAGCGGCCTCTCCATGGCGTACGGTATAATCAAACAGAATGGGGGAGTAATCCTGATTGATTCCGAACCCGGCTTGGGAACCACCTTTCAAATTCTACTCCCCGTGCCCGAGGCCGCCACCGAGACGGCGCCCCCCAGCGCACCGGAGCTCTTACGGGGAAAGGGACAGACAGTCTTGATAGCCGATGATGATAAAACCATACATCAACCCATGATAGAGCTTCTCGATGGGCTGGGATACCGGGCCGGCGCCGTCAGCAACGGACATCAAGCCGTGGAGGCATACATCTCCAGGCAACCTGACGTGATCCTTCTCGACAGGAGCATGCCCGGCATGGACGGCCTTGATACGGCCCGCCGCATTCTCGAATATGACCCGGGCGCAAGGATTATACTGATAAGCGGATACGACGAGGACGGACCGGACGGCAGCGATCACCCGGCCCGTGACTCCATCAAGGGATATATCCCTAAGCCGTTCGACATTGGTGATTTGAGCAAAATCCTTTCCGAGGTGTTGGCGAAATGAAAGAAGCAGCTGGAAAAAAATCGACCGGAATCGAAGCCCGCATGAAGGAGGCTGAGGTCTATTACTCCATGGGCCTGTTGGAAGAAGCTATGGCCGGTTACGATGCTCTCCTCTCGGAGGCATCGGGGTCGGATAGAGAGACACGGGAGATTATTGAAGGCAGGATTCGTGACCTCAAGGAAGAGATGGAATCAGACGGGGACATCCCATCGACCAGCGACTTTTCCTCCCGTGACCTCACCTTTCTCCGCCAGACCTTTGCGGCCGACGAGGACAACACGGCCATCCTGGAAAGCGCAAAGGCCTTTCAGGAGCTGGGTCTCTTCAGCGAGGCCATTTCCGAGTGGGAAAAGCTCCTGAACAGGGGATATCCTCTGGACCAGGTAAGTTCTGGCATCATGGAATGCCTCGGCAGGAGCAAGTCCCCGGGCAAAATTGTTGAGCAGCTGGAGGGAGTGCTCAAGTCCAAGAATCTTGAACCCAAGGCGCGCGCCCGGATAAAGGCTGAGATCGCCGTTGTCATGGAAAAGCGAGGCCAGGAGGACTCGGCCCTTTCTCTATACCAGGAGGCCGCCAAACTCGACCCGGACAACAAGGACATCCTCAAGAAACTCGAATCGGCCAAGACCGGCGTCGTCATGGGGTCCCGTTACGACTATCTCCTTCAAAAACACCTGGTTACCCCTGCCCAGCTTCAGCAGGCCCTTTCCCTCTCCAAGAAGTCAAAAAAGAGCGTGGAACAAATCCTGGTGGCCAACTTCGAAATCAGCAAGCAGGAGGTAGGGAAATCTCTTTCCTTATTCTACGGGTGTACGTTCCGGATTTTCGACTCCGAGCTTCCCGTACCGGTGGAACTGGTTCGGAATCTGAAGAAGGCCTTTCTGCTGCAGGACGCATGGGTCCCGATCTCCTGGGATAAGAATGAGGTGGAGATCCTTGTAGAAGACCCCAACGATCTCACCAAGATAGACCACATCCGCGCACTTATAAGGGCCAAGAAGCTCAACTTCAGCGTAGGCATTCGAGAGGACATCGAGGCCTATATCAAGGCATTCTTCGACGGCAAAAAGGAATATGGCAAGGAGGAAGGAGCAGCCGAGTTTACGGGCGAAGACTTCGATATGCCGGATATCACCTTTGAAGAGGAGGAGGACACCGGTGATTTCGACAACGATTACGATGAGGCATCAGGCCAGGTCGTGAAACTCGTGGACCAGTTGCTGGTAGCCGCCTACCGGAAAAACAGCTCCGACATCCATATCGAGCCCTCGCCTATCACCAAGGCGACCACCATCCGATTTCGTCTCGACGGGGTATGTCAGGAATACCTTCAGGTACCCAACTCAATGGCCAGGGGCATCATTTCCCGTATCAAGATCATGTCCAATCTCGACATCTCGGAGCGCAGGCTCCCACAGGACGGCAAAATCAAGTTCAAACGAAAGGGGATCCCTCCCTTTGAACTGCGTGTCGCCACGCTACCTACGGCCGGCGGTTTTGAGGACGCGGTCCTGCGTATTCTGGCCAAGTCAGGTGCCCTGAAGCTCGAAGACATGGGCCTGAACGAGCGAAACCTCAGGATCATGAAACGCATCATCACTCAACCTTACGGGCTGGTTCTTGTGGTGGGCCCCACAGGTTCGGGCAAAACAACTTCTCTTCACGCTTGCCTGGGCCACATTAACAAGTCGGGAATCAAGATATGGACGGCGGAAGACCCCATTGAAATCACCCAACAGGGGCTACGCCAGGTTGAGGTCAGGCCCAAGATCGGTCTCAACTTCGCCCGGATCATGCGGGCCTTTCTCCGAGCGGACCCCGACGTCATCATGATCGGGGAAATGCGCGATCAGGAGACCGCATCCATCGGTATCGAGGCCTCGCTCACAGGTCACCTGGTGTTTTCAACCCTGCACACGAACAGTGCCCCTGAGACCGTTACCAGGCTCCTTGACATGGGCCTCAACCCTCTGAACTTCTCCGATGCCTTTCTGGGTGTGCTGGCCCAGCGGCTGGTCCGAAGGATCTGCACAAAATGCCGCGAGCCCTTTCAGCCCACCCAGCAGGAGTTTGACGAGCTTGTCATGGACTACGGGGAGCATGCCTTCGAGGAGACGGGGATCAAGCGATCCTCGGACCTCACCCTTTATCGTCCGGTAGGATGCGAAGCATGCTCAGGTACGGGGTACAGTGACAGGCTCGGCATCCACGAGCTGCTCGAAGGTACGGCCGAGACCAAGCACATGATCAAACATCAGGCCAATGCCGAGGAACTGTTCGTTCAGGGGAAAAAGGAAGGAATGACCACTTTGAAGCAGGACGGAATTCAGAAGATCTTCCAGGGACTCACGGACATAACCGAGGTTCGCAGGGTCTGTATTGAGTAGAGGAAGCTAATACAAATCATCATCAAATCCCCCGGGCATCTCTCCGTGTTCCTGCAAGTATTTCTGGATGAGCAGACTCTCCCGCCTGGAGTACATCTTATCTTCTTCGTAGTCGAAAAGCGCCGCCGCATCATTCTCCTCCAGTTCCCGCATGAGTGCCTTCCTGAGGCCGGCCGCCCCTTTTATTGCCAGCACTCTCTGATCCCGGTCAAAGAGCCGGTACACTCCCTCGGACTCCGGGACCTGTTCCATGGATTCTTGGTTGAAAGGCAGGAGTCTGGAGGGGGGCAAAGGGTTGCTTCTTATGTGGAGCCGGAGGTCGCACTGAAGGCAACGCGAGGCCTCACGCCCGGCGGCGTCAGCACCGTAACCAATCGTCAATTCGTTGAAATCGCCGGACCGCGCAGCAGCGTCCAGCTCCGGCAAGGGCTCTCTGCCTCGATCTGCAAAACCCTCCTCCGGCCACAGGCATGAATCCGGCCTTACCCGCTCAATCATGGGCTCACCCAATTCGCCGCTTCCACCGAAGGAAAGGTCCATGGCTGCGGCGGCCCTTCGGCCTGCGGCAACGGCATGAATAATGGACCCGGGGACCGCAGCAACATCCCCGCCGGCATACACGCCGCGCATTCCGGTCTCCTGCGTATCGCCATGCACGACAATCAGGCCGCGATCCACGCGAACAGGTCCCCCCTCTTTCAGGAAAGACAGGTCGGGGGTCTGGCCGACGGCTAGAATGACCTGATCGACTTCCAGTTTCTCTATGACCTTTTCGTCAAAGGCCGGACGGAACTCGCCCTTGACGTCAAACATTCCTGTGCAGCGGATCAGTTCGACACCGGCCACCCGGCCGGCGAGGCCGAGTATGCGATGAGGTCCCCGGGAGGGAATGAGCCTTACTCCCTCGGCCGACAAGCCTTCCATCTCCCGGGCGTGGGCCGGCATTTGATCGCGGCTCTCGAGGCAGGCCATGGTTACATTACGCGCGCCGGACCGGATAGAGGTAAGCGCCGCGTCCACGGCCACGTTACCGCCGCCGACCACCAGCACCTTGTCCCCCAACTCAGGAGGGTTGCCTTCTGCAATCCGTCTAAGGAACTCCAGGCCCCACATCACCCCTTTGAGGTGGGCTCCTTCGATATCCTCCTTCCTGCTCTCCTGGGCCCCGACTCCCAGAAAGACGGCATCGAAACTACTGTCTCGAAGATCCTCCAGATGGAAGTCCCTCCCCAGGGCCAGACCGGGCCTGAAATCAATCCCCAAGGCCAGAATTTCACGGACCTCCCGGTCCAGGACTTCAACAGGCAATCGATAGGGAGGGATACCGTAGCGCATCATGCCCCCGGGCAGGTCCCTTGCCTCGAACAATACAACTCCGTGTCCCGCCATGCGAAGATAGAATGCCGCGGTGAGCCCGGCAGGCCCCGCACCTATCACGGCAACGCGCCTTCCTGTATACGCGCCGGGTTTCAGGCCCTCTTTCCACAAACCATTCTCGTTGTCTGCGGCAAAGCGTTTGAGCAAACAGATGGCCACGGCCTGGTTCACATCCCTTCGCCGGCAGACGTCCTCACAGGGATGCATGCAGACTCTTCCCAGAACTCCCGGAAACGGCACTTTCTCTCGGACAACTGCATTGGCCTCATCAGGCCTGCCTTGGGCAATCAATCTGATATACTCCGGCACGTCCACATGAGCCGGGCAGGCCTCTATGCAGGGAACCAGGTCCTCTCCCTTTTTCCCGGCACCAACGTTCTTGTCCGTGAGCGCACCGGTGGGACATACCTCGACACAGGCGGTGCAGAAACGGCAACCCGACTCCTCGAGCGTCGGGCGCAGGGTCCCGATACGGATTTGACCCTGCTCGTCTCGAACGAACCCTATCGCCTCGATCCCCCTGAGGTCGCGGCACGCCCGGACACATCGTGTGCAGCCGATGCAGAGGTTGTAATCCCTCACAAAAAGCGGACCTTCGTCAAATACGGGCAGATCCGCAGGCACCCACCTGGGCGTCGCATCGGATATACCCACGTAGCAGGCTACAGCCTGAAGTTCACAGTGCCCGAATCTTGAGCAACATCGCTCATTCTCCGGGACATTGGATGAACACTGGCTCCTGGAGCAACCTTCCTGCTGTGAGCACATGAGGCAGGCATGCGGATGACCGGCAAGTATTGGAACGAGGTTCTCCCGCCGCCTGATACGAACCCTGCGGCTGTCAGTGAACACCTCCATACCATTCAAGACCTCGGTGGAACATGCTTCCACAAGCCCTTCTTGACCCCTCAACTCGACGACACACACGCCGCATCCAGCGCCTTTCTCCTCGGGTCGAAAATTATCTATCCTGTTATCGCCCTGATAGACGGCCCCTGCCGCCGGGCTTCCCTTGGCAGGGGGAAGATCCGGGTGGTGGCACAGGGTCGGGACGTAGATATCCACACTCCGGGCCGCCTCGAGAATCGTAGTCCCTTCCCGTACTTGAACCTCCCGCCCGTCAATGATAAGCGTAATATCACTCATACATTCAGGCCGCTACTTCCTGCGCCTTTTCCCTTTCAGGCAAAGGGTGTGGCCGAAAAGTGCCGCCCCGGCAGCCCCTGCTATCTGGGTGTCCCAATCAGTCTTCATGAATTCGAGCCCCAACATGGGCATCAACCTGTCGATCACGCCGCGGTTCTTTGCCATGCCTCCGGTGACTGCGAACTCCGGTGTGACCCCGATTCGATCCAAAAGGTCGAAGATCCTTTCCGCCATGGCACAACAGTAGGCGGCAAGCACTTCTTCAATGCTCCAGCCCGTGCGTAGAAGGTTCAGCGCCTCTGATTTGGCGTACACAACGCAGGTGTGGGATACGGCGCCGGGTTCTTCACCGATGTGAAAGGAACGTTCACCCACCTCCTGGACAGGTACGCCCAGAAGGTCCGAGAAGACCTCCAGGCCGCGGCCGGTCCCGGCGGCGCACTTGTCGTTCATGAGAAAATTGCTCACTTTGCCGCGATCATCACACCTGATGGCCTTGATGTCCTGCCCACCGACGTCCAGAACTGTCCTGACACCGGGTCCGTATATGTATCCTGCCCCACGGGCATGACATGCTATTTCCGTAACGCATCGATCCGCCATGGGTATGTTGACGCGGCCGTAACCGGTCCCTATCAGGTAGTCGATGCGGTCTTCAGGCATGTCGCCCAAGGCATCCATGGCGAAATTCAGGGCATTGCGTGCACTGTTGGAGCTGTCCGAACCGGTTCGCATATTGCCATACGCCGCGATCCTGCCGTCGGCCATGATCACGGCCTGGGAACTCACAGACCCTACGTCAATGCCCGCCGTAACGTATCCGGCTTCCTGCCAGTCCACATCCGGGGCTTTCCAGTTGGACTCAGGCCACCTCCACAATTCCCCGGCCTGTCCCTTATTCATACCAATGTCCTCCGCCGGGAGATCATGCCTCCTCGGCCGCCACAACTGCGGCCCCAACAGAGGCCGCATACTCCGGATCCTCGGGGATATGGATCCTCCCCAGCTTCAATTCCCTTCTCACGGCCTCCACAAAACCGGGATTGCGCCCGGTGCCTCCGATCATTACCACGTCCTCTTTCACACCCATTCTTCGGAGCATGGAAACGATACGGCCGGCCATGCCATCGTGAATCGCCCTGCTGATGTCCCTTTTCTCCACCCCGGAGTGAATCAATCCTACCGCCTCGGACTCGGCGAAAACGACGCATTGGGCGTTTATGGCGATGCTTTTCTCCGATGTGAGGGCCAGGGGGCCCATTTCTTCGAGGGGGACATCCAGGGCCCGGCTCATGGTCTCGATGAAAATCCCGGCACCAGCCGCGCACCGCTCATTGACGGCAAAGTCCTCAGTGTTCCCCCGGGCATCGATCTTGGCGGCCCTGCCCTCCTCGGCTCCCACATCCACCACGGTTCCTGCCCCAGGGAAAAAGTAGTTGGCTCCCTTGCCCATGGCCCTGTCTCCACTAACCTTGTAATCCGCCATGCCGACGAAATTAATGCCTGAACCGGTCCCCCCTATTCCGGCTAAATCCTTCCGGCTGATCCCGGCTGCATTCAGGGCTTTCTCCAGTGAATCCTGAACGGCCTTTACCCCGTCAAACCCGGAGAGCACTATTGCCTTGCCTATTATTTCTCCGTTCTTCAGGATAATGGTCTTGGTGTTCCCGGCCCCGCAGTCAATTCCTGCTGTAATCATGCTCAACACCCCTCCTTGTCACGCCCGGCGGCCGGAAACCTCGACCAGCGGCACGGGCCTGTATTCGAGCCGGAAATCGGCCTTATTCCCGGGCCGGCCGGATCCCGGGCGAACCTGCAATTGTCCGGGACGTTCATGAGTCAGGCGGAGTGACCGCGAACCGGCGAAAGACGAAGCCGTTTTTTCGGATATCAGGATTAATGTAATATCTGAGAGGAAGAAAGTTAAGGTGAGGAAATCTCTCCTCGTTGAGTGAAGACGGAACGGATTTTGAGAGGATACGCCGGATACACGATCAGGCCAAAACCGGTCGGAACCCTCGATCAATCGAGGACCCGTCTCAGGTTGATGAAGTTGCTTCTGTCGAAGCCCAGGGTCTTGAAAAACGATAGTAAATCCGTGGAATCCCATCTTACTGAAGTGTAGATGCTCTTGATGCCTCGGCTTTCGTAAAATGTGAAGATCTCTGAGGCCAACGCCCTTCCAATCTCCTGGCCCATGTATTTCGGGTCCACACCAAGAATCGAAATCCAGGCGCTTCTCTCTACGCCGAAACTACCGCATAGTATGCTGCTTACCATGAACCCCACGATTTTGCCATTGTGTTCTGCAACAAAACAAGCGTTATCCGGTTTCTGTGCGTTCTCTCGGATGATCTCCAGAAAATCCTGGGTAATGGGAACCTTGGTGATCCGCTCCTGAATACCCCCGATATCCTCCACATCTTCCACCTTCAGCCTTCTTATAAGCACCTTTTCCACAACGAGGTCCTTCCCCTTTGCGTCGTCGCCGATTTTCGTCGTATCTAATCGATCCGAATAATCTTGACTTGATGATCGACCCAGTCCGGCGGCAAATAAACCCTTCCACTGTTCCCGCTCAGCTTGACCTTCTTCTCGATCATCTCCTCGCCGTACACCTCGAACTTCACCTTGACGTTTATACCGGGAGTTGTATCCGGATCATTTTTTTGCTTTTCGTTTGCCACAGCGTTCTCATTCCCTCAAAAATTTCGATTTGGCGCGTGCGGGGAGTCACTCTTATTGTCTTCAACCCCTGCCTTCGGCCACAATTTAACTACATTCTAGCTATAAAATAACTATAGATAATCGCCGATACCCATGTCAAGGGAAAAACGCCGGCACGACGTCACGGTATAGACCGGCTCATTATGCCGGTGGACGGGATGCTGGTGCTGGCTGTTGAGTTTTTGCGGTGTTTTTTGACGGCGGCCTGCAGAATGTGGTATAGCCGTGATTCACCTTGAGTCGTTCACAAGTGTCCACCTAAAAGGAGGTTTTTACTTGACCCCGGACTCACCTGAAAGGCGGTTTCTCGAGCCCACCGCCATCATTGACAGCGACCATCCCCGGGTTGAGGCGTTCGCCCGGGAGGTCATATCCGGAGCCGGCGAGTCTCACTCGGCCAAGGCGGTCCGTCTCTACTACGCGGTCCGGGACGGCATACGTTACACACCCTACTACCCCTTCTACAGGCCGGAGCACTACAGAGCGAGCGTGGTACTCGAGGCGGGCCGGGGCTACTGCGTGCCCAAGTCCTCTCTTCTCTGCGCCCTTGCCAGGGCCTGCGGCATTCCCGCGCGGATCGGGTTCGCACATGTCCGGAATCACCTCGCCACCAGGCAGCTCCTCGAGCACATGGGAACGGACCTCTTCGTGTTTCACGGATACAACGAGTTTTTCCTGGATGACCGTTGGGTCAAGGCCACACCCGCTTTCAACGCGGAGCTCTGCCATAGGCACCGCGTGGCCCCGCTCGAGTTCGACGGCCGCGAGGACTCGCTTTTTCAGCCCTACAATCTGGACAGGCGGCAGTTCATGGAATACGTGGAGTACATCGGCGTGTTCGCCGACATACCGGTGGAGCTCATTGTGACCGGCTGGGAGGATGCCTACGGCAGGGAACGCGTTCGGGCGTGGATCGACGAGTTCGAACAGACAGGCGGCGTCTCCCCCAGGCGTTTTCACGAGGAGGTGGTGGTCCAGGACTGATCCGGTAAACAAGGCGGCTACCGCCCGATGTAGAATTTTTTGATAAGCGCCGCCGGCGCTACTTGGGCCTCGGGACTCAAGTCCGGCAGCCCTTCTTCAGGGCTTCCTCATTTGCGCGGGCCAGTCGATCAAGAAAGCGTGCAAACCAGCCTTTCGGCTTGTCAACAGCCTTTTGTTCGTCTTTTCCATCCGGCATTACGGGTGTTCTCCTGGTATTATTGGAAAGGGGCCTCTTTTGAAGCCTTTGATTTTTATGGAATCCGTCGCTGTTTCCGGGCACGCCCGGTGCATGACGGTGAAGGATTACTGCGGCCCGCCATGGGCGATCCTGGGTGTCACCCAGACCTCCAGCCACGTGTTAATGGTCCCCTTATGAATGCTGATAATGCAGTCTCTGTCGGGCTTTTCGTACACAAGAAGATAGACCCCGTACTTGAAATAGCTCCTAAGCTTCCAATTGTCCTGCGGCATGTTCTTTATGAAGAAGTCGAATAAGGACACCGGGTCCACCCAACCCTTGAAGCGAATCCTCCCGGCCTTGAGATTGGTAGTCTCGAACAAGAGGGAGGAATCCGGATCAAGCTTCATCTCTTTCGGGATAAGGATATCGGAAAAATCGTAATAGGAACTTGACCTTGTCTCCACCGTGTTCGTATCTGCAGTGGGCGTGACCCCGTCGGGGTCAGAGGACTCCGGGCTTCCACCGTACCTAGGGGAACACGCCATTATGAACAGGCAGAGCAGGGCCGACAGCCACATCAATTTTTTCATGACACTTTCCTCTTGCACGTCCTGCTTTTGTCCTTACTCAATCAATGAGGCCGGGGCACAGCACCCCGCATCCCTCCTTTTCAATACGTCTTTTTAGAAAAAATACTCCCCGAAAACGTATGAAGAACCCTCCATCATGTCAAGAAGAATCCTGACAAAGCCGGTTTTCATACGGAAACGGCTATCCCGGTTGACCTCATCCTTTCCCTTTTTGGATTGGTTAAGACGTTATGGTGCGTATCTAGGCGGTAAAATCCTTGAGGTTTTTCCGGACAATTGATATGGCGGACGCACGGTAAACGAAATTGAGCATTGGCTCCCCCTGATACTTTGGAAACGGAACCATTCATCAAAATCCGGCAATGAAAAATAAGACACGGGAGAAGGAGGCATTACCCATGCAACACAAGGGAAATACATTTCAGGGGGAGACCATCCTTCTGGACGGCCGGGAGTACGAAGACTGCGCCTTTATTGAGTGTGATCTCCAGTACGGGGGAGCGGGGTTCGTGGCCTTCAATAAATGCAGGTTCGACAACTGCCGGTGGTCTTTCGTGGATGCGGCCTCCAACACACTGCACTTTATGGCAAGCCTGTACCATGGACTCGGTGAAGGGGGCCGCAATCTCATTGAAGACCTGTTCAACAGCATTCGGCAGAACCCGCCGCCCGGCATGAATACCGGCGACGGGGCCTGAACAAAAAACCCGCTGAAATTACAGCGGGTTATTTAAATCAATGGTGCCGAAGGGGAGACTCGAACTCCCACGGGGCAACCCCCACTAGACCCTGAACCTAGCGCGTCTACCAGTTCCGCCACTTCGGCAATGAATCGGAGTTGATCTTCTCCGTTGAAGACCCTATATTTAAGAGTTCGGATTACGTTTGTCAACTCCATATTCGCGCTTTTCAACGCCGGCCCATGAGGCGCACAAGGTTCAATCGGCATTTTCATGGAACTCATTACAAGTCTTAGTCAAATCAAACACCCCCTGATCAAGCCGGTGTTGACCATCGGAAACTTCGACGGGGTCCACGAAGGCCACAAGGCCCTGTTCCGAAAGGTCCGTGACCGGGGCCACGCCCTTAAGGGGCAGTCAGCCGTCATGACCTTTGATCCTCATCCCATTCGTGTAATGAAACCCGGAAACGGACCGCCGCTTATCACTCCGACCGGACAGAAGCTTGAACTGATAGGCATGACAGGGATCGATGTGACATTGTGCCTTCCTTTCACCAGGGAGTTCGCTGCGGTTTCAGCGGAGGATTTTGTGCGAGAGATCCTGGTCGAACTTCTTGGCATTCGGGAACTGGTCGTGGGATACGACTACTCCTTCGGAGCCGGACGAAAAGGGGACATCGCCCTGTTGAAGAGTATGGGAGAAGACCTTGGATTCGGGGTCCATGTGCTCGAACCCATTGCGATTGATGGACTGCTCGTGTCCAGCACGTCCATTCGACACCTGATCCAGAAAGGAGACCTGGCCGGCGCAAGGCGCCTTCTCGGCCGCGACTACCAGATCAGCGGGACCGTAGTGCACGGTGCGGGCCGGGGCGCACGCATTCTGGGGATTCCCACGGCCAATCTCCATCCCGTTGATGAACTCGTACCCCGAAAGGGCGTTTATGCGGTCTTTGTTCGTCTTGACGGCCTTACCTACAGGGGAGTCACGAACATAGGCAACAACCCCACTTTTGGAAACAACGACCTGTCTATTGAGACCCACCTTCTCGACTTTTCAGGAGACCTGGCAGGCAGGAGCATTCGAATCGATTTCCTGGAACGCCTTCGTGAAGAAAAGGCCTTTGGAGACGTAAAGGAGTTGTCCGATCAGATTGCCGAGGATATTCAGCGGGCGGCCTTGATCTTCGACAGCCTCGACAGGAGGCACCAGGGTGAACCGGGCCTTTGACTGGAAATTCTGGACGGGCCTGGTTATCAGCGCAGTGTTCCTGCACCTGGCCCTGAGCCGGGTCGACCTCGCCGGCCTCTGGGGTACCATGAGTTCGGCCGGCCCCCTGGCTCTAAGCTTTGCCGTGCTCGTCGTCCTGCTTCAGTACCCCGCCCGGGCCCTGCGCTGGGGAGTTCTCTTGGCCCCGCTTCGGGCCACTTCCTTCAGGAATCGGTTTCTTGCCACTCTGGTGGGTTTCGCCGCCAACTGCCTTCTCCCCGCCCGGCTCGGCGAGTTCATCCGGGCCAACTATCTGGGCGCCTCCGAAGGTGTCAGCAGGAGTTCCGTATTCGGCACCATAGTTGTGGAACGACTCTTTGACGCCCTAACCCTCCTTGCTGTCCTCTGGGCGGGGCTTCTCCTGACCGATTTTCCACCCGGCTATGGAACCCTCGAGGGGGCTCTCAGCGCAACAGGCCTCATCCTGCTCTCGGCTTACGTCCTTGTGGTTCTTCTCCTTGCCGGATTCAAGTGGAAAGCCCACGCGTGCATAAGCCTTCTTGAACGTATACTCTTTCTTATTCCCGGCCGCTTCCGGTCCCGAATCATTGAGATCGCATGGAACTTCAGCGCAGGCATCGTCCTCCTAAGTGGAGTCCAAAGCTGGGTCCGGGCCGTGTTGTTTTCGTTGCTGGTGTGGTTCCTGGGCATGATACAGATCCTGGCCGTTGCGCAGGCGCTGGGTCTCGAGATCCCTGTTTCAGCACCGGTCATGATCCTGGCCTTCGCCTCCCTGGGAGTCATGATCCCCTCTGCACCCGGCTTCATCGGCACTTTTCATGTGGCAGTGCAATACGGGTTCATGGTCCACGGATTCACCCCGGAGGAGGGTCTGTCAGCCGGGATTCTCCTCCACGCATCATTTTTTTTGCCCACAGTGATTGCCGGGGTAATCGCGTTTCTTTCCTTTCACATACCCTGGGAAAGACTCGCCATTGGCGGACACGAGGCGGAATGACGTTTTATCTTGAAAACACCCATAGACATCCTTCATCTCCGCACCTCACCGGCACTGATCATGTTATTTCATGAACGGTGGCAACCGGCCCGCAAGCCATGTACGTTTGAAGCCGGTTCAGTGACCGGAAAGGACCGACAAACGGCTTGCCTTCACCGAAACCTCATGCTAATATTACGCCGCACTTGACAAGGAGACACGATATGGAAAGCAATTTCAGCCAGTTAGGTTACGGCAAGCCACTCGACCGGCGGTCCTTTCTCAAACTCTCCGGTCTCATCGGCCTGGGAGCCGCGTCCGCCGTCCTGGTCCCTATGGGGGCTGAGGCCGTCAAGTTCGACAAAAAGCGGCACAAGGTCTCCTCCACCCGCC
>CAZEIA010000018.1:11574-29245 GCA_964512335.1 uncultured Desulfobacterales bacterium | reverse complement strand
GTTTGGTTAGAACGCCGGCCTGTCACGCCGGAGGTCGCGAGTTCGAGTCTCGTCGTCCCCGCCAGTAAAATCAAGGGGGTCAGCCAATGTCGGCCGACCCCCTTTTCTTGTAGTTGACAGTGTGCCTCCCTTGAGTCCTTTCAATCTGACTTCGATCCCACAAAATGAAAAAATCATAAGTATTTTATGCGCCAAATGCCACTCAGTTTACTTGGGTTCCATGAGTGGCGGCCCACGGAATTATGACGATTCAATGGCCAGTGTTTGACGCTTTTGATCATTTTTTGACGATCTTGTTCCGCTGCAAGCCGCCGCCGTCCTGAGGGTTCCTGGGGGTTACCGGTGGTATGTTCGAAGGATCCAGGAAGAAGAGCGTTATGGCATCGGCGTTGCGAACCGTGTGCAGGACCATCAGAGCACGGATAATCCAGCTTCAGTTTACATGTGCCTGTCATGGACCTTGGTCTGGACTCGGGCAGGTTATCCCCAGTCCTAAGCGATGGCGTTTGCCAGGTCCAGAGCCATTTTCTTTTTTGATTCCAGGTCCGCAATTCGATAAATGGAGACATATTGACTCTGGCTCGGACCCGACCCCTGATGGGTCCCGACACCGTGAAGTCCGGCTACCCAATTCTGGAGGAATCTCGCGATTCGCATTCTCTGATCCGCCGGGGCCGCGGCCTTGAGATACTTGGCCACATAATCCTTGATTTCAGGGTTGTCCAACTCCTTTTCACTGGGCATGGTGGCGGGAACGCCGCCTGCGATGTCGCCGGCCAGGGCCATAACCTCCCAGAATCCGTCATTGGTGTTAAGCTTGGCGATGTTGCCCATGGTTTCATCCGGCATAAATACTCCGGATCCTACGGGTTCCTCTTTTCCAAAGTAGGCTGCTGCTGTGGCGCAGGCCAGGGAAGTGTCGTTCAACTGGAGCATGCGGGTGATCTTTTGGGCTATGTGAGAGGCATTCGACAGACCGTTGTACTCGGCCATGAGCTCTGTGGCCCCGATAATGAGATCCATAAAACCGACCTTGCAGGCCCCGCCGCAGTTCATTCGGTGGGTCTTAGCAAACCTGGTGATGAATTTCTGGGTATATTCGACCTCGCCGCACATAAAGATCCGCTCCCAGGGGACAAAGACATGGTCAAAGACGACAAGGCATGTCTCTCGTTGACCATACAGCGGATTTCCAAGGACACGAGTCTCCGGTTCATGCTCTCGTTCAACGCTGAAAGGGTTGTACTGACCGATATAGGTGATCCCGGGGACGCCGTTTGGGACGACAAATGCGAGGGCATAGTCTTCCTCGCCCTTTTTTGAGGAAATGCCGGGCAACACCAGGGTCTCATCAGCGGCATAGGCCCCTGTGGCATGTTGCTTGGCCCCATTGACAATGATTCCGTCCGCCTTTTTTTCCACAACATGAATGTACATATCCGGGTCCTGCTCAAGAGGCCTTTTGCTGCGATCGCCCTTGGGATCCGTAACCGACCCGCTGACCACCAGGTCGTTTTCCTGTGCGTAGCGCAAGTACTCATTGAAGCGCCGGTGATATTCCGTTCCCTTGTCGCGGTCGATTTCCCAGGTGGTCGCCGCCAGGGAGGGCAGCATCTCATTGCCGGGGCAACGGTAGTTGCAGGTCCCCAGTTTCTGGCTGCTAAGCCGGGCCATGTCCAGGCGTTTAAAGAGATCCTCTTTGCTCTGGTGAATATGAAGGGCGCGGCTGATTGGTTCACCGGTCAAATGGGAGGCGGCCGTCATGATTTCCGCATATTCCGGGTCCGTCGTGAGTTCGTAGACACGGGCCGTAGCGTCTATGACCCCTCTGCTGACCGGATGATCCTGAAGCCTCTCAACTCTTTTGCCCCCGAAGAACAGATTGGGCCGGAGTTTTTCCATGCGTTCCCGGTATTCATTTTCTGTTTTTATTGTCATTTAATTCCCCTTTATAGTATATATCTTATGAACAAGATGTTCTTGACGGATAGGGAGCCAATGGTTTTTTGAAGCAGAGGATGGTGTCTGTAAGATCATTATCTCGGGCAAACCTGTTAGACCCAAGACATCATGTCTGCTCAGAAAATAACGATAACAACCCGGAAGGTAGCACACAACCGCCTTCTTGGGCAAACTCCGATTCCTGCCAGTGACTGCCTGCTGAATCATGATCCACGGCATACTGATTGCATCCTTATCGGCCCTTGATGAGGTGGCGCGCGATTTCATCCGACCCACCGCCGCGGTCCTGAGGGATATCGTCGCCCGGGTTTTGGGCATGAATACCCCTTCCGACCTTGTGGCGCGGTGTATGTTCAGCATCATCGGACAGTGCTTTTATTGCGCCTACGCCGGGCCGTTGATCTCCAGGCTGACCACCGGAGATATTTCCTCAATTGCGGGCTGCGCACGCTGAGGCCGAGTATGCATTGGTGAAAGCCGGGTCCGGGAAGGAGACCATTGCACAGGTGAGAGCCGGAAACCGAAGTTGGTTCTCGGCAAAGTGCTGCCGTATTTCGTGATCGGCATCGTGGATGTGGCGATAGCGGTGGTCATCGGGAGGTTGGTGTTCAGCTTCCACAACATGCCGGCACCGATTCATGTTATCATATATATCGTGCCTGCGCGGTATTTCGTCGCAATGCTGAAAGGGATCTATCTCAAAGGCATCAGCTTGGAGATCCTGTAGCTGAACGTATTGCTTCTTACCCTGTATGCGACGCTGATGGTGGCCCGTTCGCGAAGGTTGAGCTGGAACTGAGGGCCTGGCACAACCCGAACCTTGAGAGCAAGTACTACTACATCCCAGGCAGTTGCCCGCAACATATGAACCGACCCAGAAACAGACGGCCGGTCTGATACATAGGGCAAAGGAGGACGGTGTGAAGGTGATCTTTGTCCAGCCTCAGTATGCCAGGAAGAATGCTGAAATCATTGCAGCAGAGATCGGCGGGGCCCACCTGGCAAATCCCTCAGCCACATGCAGCGCCGGAATGTGCACGGCATGTGTACGCAAAAACGGTTAACGCAGGGCGCTGCATCTGTATGCTATTTGCCCCGGAGGATGCTGCGCGCCACTACGAGACGCATTATCTCATTTGTGCCTTCGTAGATCTGACATATCTTGGCATCACGCATGTGACGCTCCATGGGATACTCCCGCGAGTATCCGTAGCCGCCCAAGACCTGGATACCTTCCACTGCAGCGCGCATGGTGATGTCAGAGGCGAACATCTTGGCCATTGCCGCTTCTTTTTCATAAGGCATGTGATTATCCTCGAGCCAGGCCGCCCGCAGGGTCAGCAGTTCGGCTGCATCCAGTTCAGTCGCCATATCCGCCAGCTTCCACTGGATGGCCTGGAAGGTGGAGATGGGCTTGCCGAACTGCTCCCGGGTCTTGGCGTATTCCGCGGCCTCTTCCAGCACCGCGCGGCCGATGCCTATGGCCTGGGAGGCGATGCCGATCCGGCCGCCGTCCAGGGTGCTCAGCATCTGCTTGAAGCCTTCACCCTCCTGCCCCAGCAAGGCGTCCGCCGGCAAGCGGGCGTCCTCGAAGATCAGTTCGGCGGTGCCTGAGGCCAGGATGCCCAGCTTTTCCTCGACCCGTCCGACTTTGAACCCCGGGGTGTTTTCGAGGTCCACCACAAAGGTGCTGATACCTTTATAGCCCTTGGCTTTGTCGGTCACGGCGGCCAGCACGCAGTATCCCGCCACGTTGCCGCTGGTAATGAACTTTTTCTCGCCGTTGAGGACCCATTCCTCCCCGTCCCTGACCGCCGTAGTAAGCATGGCGGAAGGATCGGAGCCGGCTCCGGCCTCGGTCAGTCCGTAGCAGCCGAGCTTTTCACCGGAGGCGCAGGGATAGAGGTACTTCATTTTTTGCTCATGTGTGCCGTACGCCATAACGGGAAAACAGTAAAGAGAGTTGTTCACCGACATGATGACACCGGTGGAGGCGCAGGCCTTGGAGATCTCGATCATGGCCAGCACGTAGCTCACGTAATCCATGCCGCCGCCGCCGTACTCCTCGGGCACGGCGATGCCGAGCAGCTTCAACTCGCCCATTTGCCGCACTATGTCGGCGGGGTGCTCATGGGTTTCATCGAGGTGGGCGGCCTTTGGCTTGATCTCTATCTCTGCAAAGCGCCGCGCCATATCACGTACCATCTGTTGTTCTTCAGTAAGGGCGAAATTCATGGCAGGTCAAGCTCTCCTTGAATTCGGGCTTACGCTTATGAAGAAAGGCGCTTGCACGTTACTTGCGGTCCGGATCGATAGTGCATAAAGGGGCATACCCTGATCGAGGCGGCGGTCGTTGCAGTGCCTTACTCCGCGCAGGCGTGACAGGTTTGATTTTTGGGATGGATGATACCTGCGTGTAATGTTCTGTGTCAACTGGGAAATCTTGTGGTGTCTCTGGACGCGGCCTCTTGACACACAACCATTGATTTGGATAGCATTCAAAAAAACGAGTATCCATTAAAAAAAGGTGAATGGAATGCCGACAGGCAGAGCATGGGGCGGGTGCGAGGATCATGATGACAGGGGAATATGATCTTAGGGACCTTGCAAGCGAACTGATCAATTCACAGAGCACCATGGCCCTGGCCACGGCCGGAAACGGGGAGGCATGGGCCGCGCCGGTCTATTACGTTTTCTGCGGAGGCGCGTTCTATTTTTTCTCGGCTCCTGATTCGAGGCACATCAGGGAGGCGTTGACAAACAGCCAGGTCTCGGCCACCATCTACCCTTTTGCCGTATCCTGGAAGGAGATTCGAGGAATCCAGATGTCCGGCCGCATCCACAAAGTGAACCCGGGTCTTTCGGCTCTTAAGGCTGTTCGGGCTTATGTCGGCAAGTATCCCTTCACCAGGGAGTTTTTCGATCCAGCGCAGGATCTTGATCTGGAGAGTTTCGGAAAACGGTTTCGTGTGCGCTTGTACCGGCTGGACCCCGAACTCATCTATTATCTTGACAACCGGATCAGGTTCGGTTTTCGAGAGGCGATCCACCTATGAGTGCTGACCGAGATGGCGCAAATATCAAGGGAGACCAAGGGTCGAAGGGCTTTGAGCGGTCCGTTAAGGACCTTCAAGCCGTGATGTTCGATCTGGACGGCACACTGATAGACTCCATACCGGTTTATTACAGGATTGCTGCGGCGATGCTCGACAAGGTAGGGCTTCCTCCGGCGCCAAGAGAGGCAGTAGCTGCTATGCTGAAGGAAGGCCTTTCCGGTTTTCACCGGCTGATTCCAAGTGAGATGTCACACAGGGGGGAAGAACTCTTGGAGGCCTGTTTCAGGGCCGGAAAAGAGATTGCTGTGCAGCTGTACCCTGAATCAGTCACGCTGCTACCAGGGGTCAGCGATCTATTCCATCTCCTGGCAGGGGGGGGTATTCGCATTGGAATCGTATCGTCTTCCCAAAAGGAGTACATTGAAAAGAAGCTTCAACCCTTGAAAGAGGCCGGCATCGATTTTTTGGTGGATTCGGTCATCGTGATCGAGGACACTTTAGAAATGAAACCTTCCCCTAAGCCTGTAGCCGCCTGCTTAGAGCGCCTGGGAGTGGATGAGGCAAAATCCCTGTTTGTGGGGGATGCCGACGTGGATATCCTGGCAGGCAAAAGAGCGGGCACATTAACAGTCGGTGTGTTGACAGGCGTGGACGACTACCAGACCCTTATGGCGCAGAAACCCGACATGATAATCCCGGGCGTGCGGGAACTCATACCACTGCTTTGAGCCTTTTCAAACCCGCCCCTATTCTCCATATTTCGCGGCCTTTTCCCTTTTTTCCAGTTCAAAATCATTGGGGGATGCTGGAATCACGCCTTTCAGGAGGCCTTGAAGAGCCTTAATATGGCGGTGTTCCCGTCCCAGAACAGGTTCGAGAGACTGAACGGCCCTGCCCAGGGTCCGGTCGATGGAGGCCTGGACCCTTTCGCGGACCTCTTCAGGCAAGGAGTGATACTGCATCACCAGGTTTTGGATCCAGTTATCGAGATACGCCATATCCCGCTTTTCCTGTGGGTAGACATATCCCTCCAGGGCTCCTGCGGATGACGCGAATTCGTAGATTTCCTTATAAAGGTCCATGCCGTGCCTCACGGAGGAATACAGTGGTTCATCCGAGATATGAGCTGCAGCGATAATCACGCGGTCGCCGTTGTCGAGGCCCAGGGTTTTCTTGAGGCTGCATGCGGCGATGACTTCCATGACCCTCTTCTCGTGAATTCTAACGTCCTCTGCAGGAAGGATAACGGCCGCAGGGATTCCGTTCACAGTGACCTCTTTTACTCCTGCGGCACAGAAAACAGGGTCTTCAGGGACCAGTACAAAGTCCTGTGCCTCCAGAAAAGATTCCAGACGTTCGATGTCCACATCAATCACACGGACATTGAGGGTGCCGGGAAAGGGCTCATAGCCCAGGTTATTCCTGCACTGCTCCAACACCCAGTCAAGCCGGGTGAAAAAGGCGCCTTTTCCGGCTCCGCCTTGGATTATCCCCCGCAAAACCAATCTTGATGCCCCTGCAGAAAGTCTGTCTTCTCAAAGTATAAGTGAAGGCCGGTTCGGGCTTTCACCCGTGACGCGACAATACCGGTTTTCGCGGCAGGAACCCGGCCGAGCTTTTAATTAAGAAATGTTAGCATATTCATCCCGCATGACACAATGGTACCTTTGAAAACCCGTCAGGCCTGACGCACACGGCCCGGAGGCGTCAAAAATCACGGTGATCGTATATTGTCGAAAGTTAAGAAGCCTGTCAGCCCAACACCTCGAGACGAAGAGCATCCTTACCTTTTTCCTTTCAACTTTCATGTATATCCTTTATTCTCTCTGCTTCTTTTGCTTGAGGAGGGATCGAGTAATCATCGAGTTTGCCGAAACGGTGATATTTTCTGACGAGGGCAGGGAATGAAAGCGGATAAGGTTATTGAGAACGGCAGGGTGGTCAACGTATACACCGGAGAAATACTGGATTCCGAAGTGGCTGTTTCGGGCGATAAAATTATGTTTGTCGGCTCGTGCAATCACTTGCTCGCCCCGGAAACGGCTGTATTCGACGCAAAGGGTGACTTCCTTGTGCCGGGTTTTTTTGACGCCCATGCCCATATGGACCTGTTCTTCCACCCGTTCGCATATGCCAGGCACGTGCTTGCGCGGGGTACCACATGTCTTTTCAATGACGGCCACGACTTGGCTTCAGCCATGGGAGTGGATGGCTTTTTGGACCTGTTCAGACGTCTTCAGGGAGGCGTCATGACCATATTGAGCGGTGCCCCTGCCGCCACGCCTCCGTATCCCGGGGTGGAAGGGGAAGACCTCTGGTCGACGGTAGATTTCGAGCGGGCTATGAACCAGGACTTCATTTTTTCCGTGAGCGAGATTGCCTCCTACCTGCGTATCGTCGACAGGGACCCTTCTCTTTTGGAACGGTTTCGAATTGCACAAGGAAAAGGAAAACTCATCGAAGGGCATACCACCGGCGCAAACTGGGAACGGCTCAATGCAGTGGCTCACAGCGGTGTACTCTCCTGCCATGAGTCCCTTAACGCCGAGGACGTTATCAATAGGTTGCGCCTGGGATTCCACGTCATGCTCCGGCACGGATCCATCCGCCAGGACATGGGCAAGTACATGGAGGCCGTTCACTCGGTCGAGGGGTTCGACACGAGCCGGATCATGCTTGTATCGGACGGGATATTCGCCGATCACCTGGTGGAGTGGGGCAACATGGACTGGGTCTTGTCAGAGGCAGTGCGCTTTGGGCTGAACCCGGTGCGAGCAATCCAGATGGTCACCCTGAACCCGGCCCGCTACTTCCGTTTGGACCACCGGCTCGGGGCCATTGCTCCGGGCCGCCTTGCCAATATCCTTGTGGTTCCAAACCTTGAGAACCCTGCCCCCAGGATGGTGTTCAGCAAGGGGGTTCTGGCCGCCGAGGAGGGCCGGCTGAAGGTGAATGATTTGCCTGAAGCGAGTCCCGAGACCGGTAGTCGACCGTTTGTTATTGAAGGAATCAATGAAAAGATATTTCAAATTCAGGAGCGGCCGGGGAAAGGGGCGGTACCTGTGATAACCATCCTTGACCGCACGGTCACAGGACGCGAGGACCTGGAGATACCGGTAATTGATGGGCATTACCAGCCGCCGGAGGATATCCTCAAGGCGTTCCTGATCACTCGAGACGGTTCCAGAACCGGTAAGGGCCTGGTCAAAGGATTTGCAAGGGGTCTGGGCGGTCTAGCTTCAACGGTTGCTCACGACACTCACGGGCTCCTGGTACTGGGTCATGACCCGGTGGATATGGCCGCGGCCGCGAAAGACGCCCTCAAGCAGGGTGGAGGCGTGTCGCTGGTCCAGGGAGGAAAGGTTCTCGCAAGGATCCCGCTTCCTGTGGCCGGGGTCTGCTCCATTGAATCCGTACCTGAGCTTGCCGAGGAGGTTCGTGTGTTGAACCGCACGGTCCAGTCCCTGGGGAGCGACCTGGACAACCCACTTTGGTCGCTGGTCTTCTTGTCCTTCACATCAATACTGCATCTTCGTCTGACCTATGGGGGGGTGTATGACGTGCGCAGGGGCGAGATTATTTTTTGAGGGTTGCATGAAGGTATGGAGCCAGATTACCTCCACACAACCCTCGGATAAAAGCAGGGAATTGGAACAGCAAATTCTATGGAAAAGATCAGCTCTTGGCGGCCTTCCTTGACTCGGCCAACCTCTGGCCCAGGTTCTGCTCTTTGGCAACCTTCCTTCGCTTGGCCGAGAGGTACTTGGCGGAAAGGGGTTGTCTGGCCTTGAATCCCCATTTGGCACGGTATTCTTTTGGGGTGAGATTGTGTTCTTTGAGATGCCGCTTAGTAATAATCTTGAATGTCTTGCCACATTCGAGACAGGTGATTGTGGCCTGTTTGATGGATTTCTTCGGGTCCATGGGGGGAGCTTCAGCAGCCTTTTCACCCTCATCGGTTTCGTCGCATTTTATACCTTTAAGCGATTCATAGGTTGATTTGATCAGCGAATTGATTTCTTCCGGCGTGAGCTTTGAGACACCAGCCTGTGCCTGAACGATTTCCGCTGCTAATTCATACAGGGATTTTGCCATTGTCTTCCTCCTATAATTCAAGTAGATGTTTACGTTTGCAATTCTCAGGGAGAATCATGGTTTAAATGCATAAAGAAGGTCTTATCATCAAGTCGACAAGCTATATCTAAAACTGTCTATTGTCAAGAACTGAATATAAATATGTTGAAAATTTTTAAATCTCTCGGCAAATAGACGATTTACCTCTTTTATCCTCACACAAAAGAGCCATGGTCAATCTGTTGATCTTTTTGCAAATGATCCGGAAAAATGAAGGGGATCATTTTGGAGTGGTTTGACCCTCTCAGTAGCCCAGCGCTTCTCCGATCAACTTTACGTGAATACGCCCCTTGATCATATGTCCCTCGATAATGCTCCAGATGTTACAAATTCGTTGTTCTGAACGACAGTCGTTACATAGTCCATCTTCAACACACGGGGTTTTTAGATTAAGTCGAATGGCATTCACAGGTGCGGCATAGTGTTTGACCCTGGCCTTGGCGGTTTCGATGTCGGGAACAACCTTGTTCATGCCGACGACCAGAATGACCTTTCTGGGACCGAAGGCCATGGCTGCAACCCGATTGCCCATTCCATCCAGGTTTACCAGTCTTCCATCCAGAGTAACAGCGTTCGAACCGGCGATCATCACGTCCGCAGTCAGCCCCTGTCTTCTTAATGCCAATCCTTGTTCCTGAGTCAGCCCAGGGACGTAAGGGTCGATCAACTTCACGCCCGGTAGTGCCGCTACGGCCTCCCACAAACCCATGCCTACCGCTGACATACTCCCGTTTCGAAAGACCGTGGACCCATGTTCGATCATTTCCAGGATCTCGGTTTTGGCCTGATCAGCGGTCTCGACGTATGAGCCCTCCATACGCCGTTTTTCGAGGGCCTTTATCACCTTTTCCGCGACCTTTTTATTCCAAACCTTCTGATGCAAATCCATTTTAAACCTCCAAAAAAACCCGTCTGTTGTGGTTAAGTCAGCTTTAAAAAACCCCAAGGAAAAGGATTACCGGCGCCTGGAATGAGTGTCCGGTGCATCCCCGCTTGACTTTTGCTTGTATCCAGATCGAAATCAGAGCGCCTGTGGGTCATTGGATTTCCCAAATAATATTTCCCTCCACAGGGGTGGTCGATATGCGGGCCGTGAGCTTTCAGGCTTATAGTATCTCAGTTGCGGGCAAGGGCCCACTTTAGAATATATAACTGTTCTCGTAATTGTAATCAAGCGTCTCGACATTTCCCCTGAATGCTGTATCCGCGGGGTTCTTGTAAAATTCTGCATCGACGTGATACAGTAGTTTGTGTTCCTCTGAGATTCCAGAGTCGCTTCTTCTTTTCAAGGGAGGATGTTAAATTCTAGTCAAATTGTACGGAACTCTGAGGCTTCCAGCTCAGGAGGAGGGCCTTGGGAAGGATGAGGAAGTCAGAGTTGAAGTGTCTGATAATCTCCGTGTTCGAGATCTCCAGGCCCTTCTGGACATTACAGCGGCAGTCAGGAGGGTTGGCATCCATGAGGGACGGATCCTGTCCGGTGACGACCTTCTTGATGACAGTACATCCTTGAGTGTGTTCAAATCCCTGGCAGGCGGGTGAGCCTGGATCGATCCACCTTAATGCCTTTTTTGTAGTGTTCGGGCTGGCAGTTGGCGCGTAATATTCAGGACATGATCGACCGGCTCAAGACTGCTGAGCTGAGCGGATTTCGGAGATAACGGACGAATTATTTAAAATTTCCTGTACTATAGCTGCCTGGTGAGGGAGGCGGAGGGGATCATGAAGATCAGATTAGATGAGGAGCAGATCGTCAAGGCAGTAAAGAAGCTGGATGGGGTGGAGCTGGTGGTCGAGACAACGGATGACGCCCTGGAAGGGATCCGCCTGATCCTCAGGAATCCGGAAAACATAGGAACACAACACTTCACACGCCTGAAGGATATCAAGGTCACCTCGAGCCGAAGCTACGAAACCTCTTCCGTGGAATACCGTATGAGGTTTCTTCTGGAGTTTGTGTTCGAGGAAGATGTCTCCCTTGAGGACAGGGTTCAGGCTATCAAGACCTTTCAGGCGTTCCTGGACCGGTTGTGAGCCCGGTTTCCATCAAAAGCACCTTTCCGAGGGAAGGCGTTTTCCTCATCTTCTCAACACATCACTCCAAAGAGCCTCCCGGTCCTGCCTTCTCTGGCCTTCAAAATGGCCTTTACGGAGAGGAGCATTCTATGCTTATGCACGGTGACGTTGGCTGCGGGCTTGTTCAGGCATAAATGGGCGGCTGTGCCGGCCGTAGCCTTGCTTGATCTTGACTAAAACCAATCATTTTGCAAATGTCTCGGTATAAGAATGATGAAAGGGGTCTCATGAAGGATCCGCACGCCTTAGAGGATCAAAAGGCGGAAACAGCATGACACGGCCCGGGAGGGGATGGCTTGTTGTGGCCGGTGCCTGCGGGGCCATTTTCTGGCCCGGTGCCTTTATATTCGGACTTCCAGGTGTCCTGGGCGAGACCTGGGAGACCGCCTTTGATGTGGGGCGCACAGAGGTCGGCCGCGTTATGTTTGTTCTGTTGGCGGGTGTAGGCTTTTTCATGTTTTTTGTGGGCCGACTGCAGGAGACTGCCGGGACCCGCCGCATGGCGGTTTTGGGAGCCGCCATTACCGGTTTCAGTACGATTGCGCTGGGCTGGTTGAGCGGTATTAAGGGGGTTTACCTGTGGGCCTTTTCTGTGGGAGCCGCCTCGGCCTTTGTATATATTCCCGCACTTACTGTGGTCCAGCAATGGTTCCCGGGGCGTCGCGGGCTGGTTTCCGGCATTGTGAACCTGGCCTTCGGACTCTCCGCCGCAATCATGTCGCCGGTTTCGGGGTGGATGCTTTCAGTGATGGGCAGCGGAAAGATGACCACGGTTCTGGGAGCGGCGGCTCTGGCCTGTGGACTGCCCGTGGCCTTTCTTCTTACGGGGCCGGGTCCGGATGACTTGGTCACCATGGAAGGTGCAGGCGCAATGCCGCCTCCTTTTCAGCCGGCCGTCATGACTGTGAGACAGAGTATTCGTACCAGGTCTTTCTGGTGCCTGTGGTCCACGTGGGCCCTGGCAGGATCGGCAGGAATCAGCATGGTGGTTCTTTCAACGGCATTCGGCACGGCCCGAGGACTTTCGATTCAGGAGTCCGTTGTCATCCTGACGGCATTCAACCTGACCAATGGGGTCAGCCGCCTGTTGAGCGGGTATATGTCTGACAGGCTCGGCCGCAGGCTTGTCATGGGATTCGCATTTGCAGCCGCCGGTCTGGCCTATTGGTCCCTTCTGTGGGTGCAAGGCCTAATGTGGTGGTCTGTACTTGCTGCATTTGTTGGATGTGCTTTTGGTACTCTTTTCGCCGTTTCCGCACCGCTGGCGAGCGAGCGCTTCGGCATGGCCCACTTCGGTTCAATTTTTGGACTGATTTTTACTGCATATGGATTCTTGGCCGGCGCTCTAGGCCCTTGGCTGAGCGGGGTGGTCCTTGATCGGACCGGGGGGGATTTCCGTATTGTGTTCGGTTATCTCGGCGGTTTTCTCATCCTGGCATCGTGCCTGATAATCGCCATGGGTCCGGCCCCTGCCGCCGGAATTCGCAGAAATGCTAAACCCCACACGAATGATTAAGTTATTACAACCTGGTGAACACGAAAGGAGACGACCAAGGCATGTATGTCTCGTTTTCAAAAACGACTGCTTACGAATCCTGTTACCCGGAGGTCGGATTCGGACTGGTACTTATCACGGAATGTGTTAATCCCGA
Organism: uncultured Desulfobacterales bacterium; assembly: GCA_964512335.1. GTDB lineage: Bacteria > Desulfobacterota > DSM-4660 > Desulfatiglandales > HGW-15 > JAIPEI01. Next base: position 16,365 of record CAZEIA010000018.1, on the reverse strand, counting down.
GAATTCGGACGGTTTCGACCACTACAAGCGAAAGCTGCTTCGCCGAATGAGGAAACGGGAGACCCTGGCCGAGATCACGGAACGAATAGTCCTCTACGACAAGTTTTTTCAAGAGTTCGGATACAACTGTCCCCTTCCCGGCCACCTCAAACGGACCGTGAACAGTGGTTTTCCTCGCTATGATCTTCTTGTGGACGCCCACTTCATGGCCGAGATGTGCGCAGGCATTCTTGTTGCGGTGACTGACTTCGATCGGTTCGAGGGTGGTCTGACTCTTGATCTGGCAGCCGAGGGCGAGGTATGCCGCGGCATGGGCGGCCGGGAAATGAGGACGCGGCAAGGAGAGATAGTGCTGCGTGACGAGGTGGAGATTGTCTGTGTCTTGTGCCAGGGAGCGGACGAAAAGACGCGGGTAACGGCTGGTACCAGAAACGTGTTGTTTTACGCATTTGGAGTTCCCGGGGTGGAGTCGGAGCACATCGAGAACGGCCTTCAAACGGCCGAGGATGCGGTTGTGAGCTTCGGCAGCGGGGCCAGCCTGGGAGTTAAGGTGTTTTAGCCCGCGGACAAAGGGTCGGGAGAAGGTTTCATATGATAAGAAAGATAGTGTCCGGCGGGCAGACCGGTGTGGATAGAGCCGCTCTGGATGCAGCTATACAAGCAGGGATAGATCACGGCGGATGGGTTCCCGTGGGGAGAAAAGCCGAGGACGGTCGCATCCCTAGGCGGTACCGGCTTCGCGAGACCGATACCGCTAACTATGCCGAACGAACCGAGAAGAATGTCTTGGACGCGGATGCCACCTTGATCGTATCCCGTGGGCCTCTCACCGGAGGATCTCGGCTAACAATGGTCCTGGCGATCCGCCACGGGAAACCCTGGCTGCACGTTGACCTTGAAACCACCCCTTTACAAGACGCCGTGAGCGCAATTCAATTGTGGCTGGAACAACAGCATGTAGGCGCCTTGAATGTTGCCGGTCCCCGTGCCGGCAATGATTCAGGCATATACGGTTTGGCCTTTGATCTGCTCATGAAGGTACTCAAGAATTAAAAGCTTAACCACGAAGGCCACGAAGATCACGAAGAAAAAATAGAGAGTAAAAACCAATAAAATGTTGAGCTCCAGTTCCCGCGCCCTGTAAAGACTGAGATTTTACGAAGAGGACACTTTGGGGGAAAAGGACCGGCAGGGTTTGATAAGGGAGCCGACGCCTTGGATATCCACCTCCAATTGGCCGCCGCACTGCCTATGACCACTGCCAGTTCCGCCTCGGAGTCCACCTTTTCGGTCACAGCAGATTTCCAGGTAACGGCGCTGCCATGGCCTTTACCCTTGCTCTCCCGAACACGGCCTATGCAATTCACGCCGATTTCTAATGCTTGCAAACCCATTCCAACCTTCCTATGATGATCGCTGTCATTAAGCCGCAACCTTGGTGAAACAGGGAGACAGCAATCGATGGCCGAGCCGATATTGAAACGCAAACCCTTGAGTATGGGGTGGTCTTGGGTGATCGTCCTTTTCGTTTTCCTGCTCATATCACCAACAAAAGCGCAGAAACGCCCCGAGGCCCTGGCGGGATTGTCAATTCAGGACGTTTATGTTCCATCGGAGTTCAGAGAGGCGGGACGGATCGATCGGGTCATAGGCGAGGGTCGGGTTGTGGTTCTGCACCGGTCTGACGGGCAGGCCTTTTTCGCTTCGCCCGGGGACCTTGTACACGAAAACGACGCCGTGTTCACGCTGGGCCGAATCCGCTGCCGGATCCTGTTCGAAGATCGAAACGTGGTGACCATGGCACCGGAGTCGGACCTAATCATCGATGAGGTCGTCCTGGACAGTGTCAAAGGGGAGAAGCGGTCTCGTTTCGAGGTGACCCGGGGCAGGGTGGTATTCTATGCGATTCGACTTTTTCGCTACAGGGATGTGAGGCTTAATGTGAAGACGCCGACAGCCACAGTGGGGGTCCGCGGAACCAAGTTCGGTACGGAAATCGAGAGGGTTCCTTCCATTGGCGGGGCGCAGGGAAGCGGAAAAATCGCATCGCGTGAGCCGGTTCGCCTGGCAGCCGATTCAGCGGCCGGGTTCCTGACACGCATCTATGTCGCGATGGGCAGCGTGAACGTGACTTCCGAGGTGGATGAGACCTCCCGTGATCTGGGGGAGCACGAGTTTATGGAGGCCCATGCCCTGGGTTTGGGTCCTACCGTCTACGACCCCACGCGGGTTCGGTCTTTTGTGGACGGTGTCGAAGGTCCCATGGTGACCGGCGAGGGCCCTGGACCGGCTTCGACCGGCCCCGGCCGGCCTGAAGATGGCGCCAAGAGCCACCAGGACGACGTGATCCGGCAGCTTGAACAGATGGAGGATGCCAAAGGGATTGAGGTGCAGAGGGAATTCGAACTGCAGGACATGCAGGAAAAGGAATCCCAGAGCGGGCCGTCAGGGCACCCCCCTTCGCCTCCTCATGGAGTAGAAAGTCATCCGTAGCGTTTTGAGGCAGGCAGAGTGATATGACGCATTCTCTTAAAGATCTGAGTTGGTTCAAGGGACGCAAAGGATCCCTTTTGCTGATTATTATGGATGGAGTCGGTGTCGGCAAGAAAGGGGAAGAAAACGCCTTTTTTGTGGCAAAGACCCCTAACCTTGACGCCCTGTTCGACAGGCCGCTGTATGCCGAACTGCAGGCCCATGGAACGGCGGTGGGGCTTCCTACGGATGATGACATGGGGAACAGCGAGGTCGGGCACAACGCCATGGGCGCAGGCAGGGTGTTCTCCCAGGGCGCCCTTCTTGTGAACGAGGCCCTGGAAACGGAAAGGATTTTCCAGGGCCCGGTATGGGGCGAGATCGCCGCCCGTGCCCGCTCCGGGGGCACGTTACACTTTATCGGTCTTCTTTCGGACGGCAATGTCCACTCACATATAAAGCACCTCTACAAACTTCTGGATTATTGTGCCGGGTCCGGGTTTCCCCGGGTACGCGTACACGCCCTGCTGGACGGCCGGGACGTAGGAGAGCGCTCGGCCCTCGACTATATTGTTCCAACCGAGGAAAAGCTGAGAAGTATTTCAGAGCAGAAAGGCCTGGATTTCGCCATCGCCTCGGGTGGTGGCCGCATGAAGGTCACCATGGACCGGTACTACTCGGATTGGGGCGTCGTGCAGAGAGGCTGGGAAGCACATGTCCGTGGTAAAGGAAGACCTTTTAGAAGCGCCGAGGAGGCTGTGCGGACCTATTACGAGGAGGACCCCCACATAACGGATCAGTACCTTGACGCCTTCGTCCTGGTGGACGGTAACGGCAGGCCCAGGGGACCCATCGTGGACGGCGACGCCGTAGTACTGTTCAATTTTCGTGGCGACCGGGCCATTGAGATATCAGAGGCTTTCACGCGGGAGGACTTTTCTGCGTTCGACCGCGGCCCGGTCCCTGACGTGGTTTTCGCCGGAATGATGCAATATGACGGTGACACCGGCCTTCCTCCCAAGTATCTCGTGCAGCCGCCGTTGATCCAGGGGACTGTGAGCGAGTATCTGTGCGCCATGGGGGTCAGTATGTTCGCGGTCTCCGAAACACAGAAGTACGGGCATGTGACCTACTTCTGGAACGGAAACAGATCCGGCTATATCGATCGATCGCTCGAGACCTATGTGGAAATACCAAGCGATCGGATTCAGTTCCATAAGGCCCCTCGAATGAAGGCTGAGGAAATTACGGAAAGTGCCATTTCAATGCTTCGGCAGGGGACCTACCGGTTCGGTCGTCTTAACTTTGCAAACGGAGACATGGTGGGTCACACGGGCGTAATGGATGCCGCTGTGACGGCTGCCGAGACCGTTGATGCCTGTGTGGGCCGATTGATCTCAATTGTCGATGAGATTCAGGGTATCGCCGTTGTCACGGCTGACCACGGCAATCTTGATGAGATGTTCACGTTGAACAGTGAAGGGAAAAGGATCCCGAAGACCGCACACACCCTCAACCCCGTTCCATTCGCAATATACGACCCTGGCCACCAGGGGGAGTATGAAATGGCCCCTTTGGGAAAACGTGGTCTATCTAATTTAGCCGCAACGCTCCTTAACCTCTTGGGGTTTGAAAAACCCGATGAATACGACCCCTCCCTGATACGGCCCAAATGCAAACAGCCTAGCACTTGAAAACTGACATTCAGGTGGAAAGAAAAAGGCCCTCAACAGAAGGGCTTTCAGCCTGATTGCAGGACAGGTCTGCTGGCTCCCATAGACCATCGTCGGCGACGAGAAATCGGGGTTCAGTTCACCGAGCAGGCCACCACACATGGGAAGTCTGGCTAGCGCACGTCTTATCGAAATATGGAATTCCGGCGAGGTCCGAATCTGCGCGTATTCCAGAGCAATCCTTGGGGGTTTAGGAATAGCAAACCGCCTTGCCGCAGGATGCTCCGGCATTGACTTTCTGTGCCTCTTCGAGGGGGATGACTATGCCTTGGAGATAGGGGTCCCTCCAAGGCTTTTGAGCTTTACGCCCCCTCATCGAAAGCCCCGGGAACTGAAAAGGAAGGGTCTTAAGAGCATGACTCTTGGCAAGTGGAGAGAAAATGGAAACACTCGTTCTATCTGGAGTGAAAAATCAGGGAGGGTTGAGGGCTTTCAGCTATTCTTGCTTTTCAGGTGGTGGGCGGTCGGGGATTTGAACCCCGGGCTTCCACCGTGTGAGGATGGCACTCTCCCGCTGAGTTAACCGCCCATGCGATCATGCCGACGTCGAATGCCCTACTCAATACAATAGATCCCGGGGGATGTA
>CAZEIA010000018.1:0-11564 GCA_964512335.1 uncultured Desulfobacterales bacterium | reverse complement strand
CCGCTGAGTTAACCGCCCATGCATTGAATCGCGTCAGTCTACAGATAGAAATCCTTACACCAGAACGGAATCGATGTAAACAGAAAACTGAGAAGCATGACGCTTCTTCGGGACGCGGCAAAATTCATTTGAGTCCCACCGCACGCCTGACCGAAGCCGTCTCGTAATCGGTCAGGGGACGGTATGAGCCGACTTTCAGGTCTCCAAGGACCAGTGGGCCGAACCCTATCCGCATGAGCTGGATAACGGGGTGGCCGACGGCGTCCAGCATGCGGCGAATGATCCTGCTCCGTCCCACGTGAATCTTAAGCCGTATCACGCTCCGTTGCGCGTCTTTTGAGAGCAGGGTGACTCCGGCAGGTCCGCTGAAACCGTCATCCAGGGTGACGCCCTGGCAGAGTCGTTCAATCGCCTCCTGAGAGATTTCTCCGTCCACCGTGACCTTGTAGAAACGGGGAACCCGGTATCTGGGATGGGTCATTCGATGGGCCCATTCGCCGTCATTTGTTAAAAGAAGCAGCCCGAGGCTGTCAAAATCAAGCCGTCCCACCGGGTACACGCGTTCCTTAACCTCCCGGAGCAGGTCTATGACCACAGGTCTCCCCTCGGGATCACTGAGGCCGGAGATAACACCGAAGGGCTTGTTCATCATGAGGTAGACAGGGTGCGCTGGAGGTGGGATAGGAATGCCGTCCACGCATATCTGGTCCTTTCCCCAGTGGGCGATGCTCCCCAGGGCGCGGACGGCTCTATCGTTAACCGTGACTCGACCTGCTGCGATGAGTTCATCAGCGCCTCTCCGGGATGCCACCCCGGCCGAGGAAAGTATCTTATTTATCCTCTGAGGCGTCCGGGCCCTCGTTGGGGCCTGTGATTTCTCCCGGCTCTCCCTTTTCGTAGGGGTGTTCTCCGCCGGGCTCGGCTTCATTGGTTTCCGGATGGACGACGTCCGGCTCCTGAGGCGGGTCTTCCCCGGTCCCCTGCTGGGGCGTTTTGAGGAGGAGGGTTTCCCCGGGGATCGGCGTGTCGGTTTTCGTGCCATGTTCCTCGCTTCCGAATTCTTTGATTTCTTTTAGTTTAGGGAGTGAGTCAATGCTGTCGAGATCAAACACCTCGAGAAACCGCTTAGTGGTGCCGTAGATCAACGGACGTCCCGGCAGGTCTTTTCGGCCCATGACCCGGATCAGGTCTTTTTCAAGCAGGTTTCGAAGGATCCCGCCGGATTCCACGCCCCGGACCCGTTCGATTTCATGCCGGACGATAGGCTGTTTATAGGCTATGATGGCCAGGGTCTCAAGGGCGGCGCGGGACAGCCGTGCCGGGGCGGCCTGGAGCATGCGCAAGATGTAAGGCCCGAACTCAGAACGGCTTCTGAACTGATAGCCTCCAGCCACCTCATGAAGGCTGAAACTGCGGCCCATGGCCTCGTACTCGTACTTGAGCACCTTCAGGGCGCTTCTAATATTTGCGGGTTCGGCGTCGGGAAGCCAGGAACGAAAATCCTTTACGGCCAACGGGCGGTCCGATGAAAAAAGCAGGGCTTCAATGATGAGTTTCAGCGATTTAGGCACTTGCGGCGTCCCCGGTGTTCTCGAAGCAGGCCTGAAGAACGATGTCTTGTTCCATGTCCGGCTGGTGGACCCGGATCAGACCCGACTGAACAAGCTCAAGAAGGGCCAGGAACGTAGCGACCAGTTCAGAAATGGTACTCTTTTCAGAAAAAAGCTCGGAAAAGGAAAGGGACCGTTCCTTGAGCCGATCCATAATATAAGTCATCTTGTCTTTGAGAGACCACTTTTCGTATCTAAAACTGATTTCAGCGCCGGGTGAGTATCGTTCAATGACCCGCTTGAAGGCGTCCATCAGCTGGAACAGGTTCGCCTTTGGGAGCGGGGCCTCTTCCCGGTAGGGGGTAAGATCGTCCAGGGCCGTCCTACGGGTGAAAGTGTCCCGCTCAAGTATATCGCGTTCGGAGAGCTCTCCAGCCACCTCCTTCAAGCGAAGATACTCCATAAGGGGGCGGGTGATCTCGATTCGAGGGTCTTCCTCTTCCGCATCGTCGGGACTGGGAGGCAGGAGCATCTTGGATTTAATGTGGATTAGGGTCGCGGCCATCACCAGAAAGTCTCCGGCCACGCTTATGTTCAGGGCCTTCATCATGTCCAGATATTCCAGATACTGATCGGTGATGGTGGATATGGGAATATCGAAGATGTCCACCTCATTTTTGCGAATGAGGTGCAGGAGAAGGTCCAGGGGCCCCTCGAACAAATCCAGCTTGACTTCATAATACTGGGGTTCGTTCATGGTCAAATCTTGACTTTTTCCCTGACTTCTTCCATTGTTTTGCGCGCTATAGCCCTTGCCCGGTCAGTGCCATCGGCCATGATGGAACGGACGGTTTCCGGGTCGGCTTCGAGTTCCCTGCGTTTTTCCCGGATAGGCTCCAGCGCCCTGTTCAGGTTTTCCGCCATAAGCCTCTTACACTCAACACAGCCGATCCCCGCCGCGCGGCAGTCTGTTTCGATCCGGCGGACGGTCTCGCTGTCAGTGTAGAACTCATGAAAACTGAACACATTGCATACTGAGGGGTCCCCCGGGTCGCTCTTGCGAGCACGCTGCGGGTCCGTGATCATCTGGCTAACCTTGGCGCTCACGGTTCCGGCATCGTCCTTGAGGAGTATGGCGTTTCCGTAACTCTTGCTCATCTTTCTCCGATCCAGACCCAGGAGTTTGGAAGTCGGGGCCAGAAGCAGATCGGGCACGGGAAAGACTTCACCATATATGTGGTTGAAACGACGAGCTATCTCACGGGTGAGTTCCACGTGGGGAGCCTGGTCTTCTCCGACGGGAACGCCGCCGGCCTTATAAATCAGGATATCCGCGGCCTGAAGAACCGGATATCCGAGGAAACCGTAAGTGTGTAAGTCTTTTTGGACCAGTTCGCGAAGCTGTTCCTTGTAAGTCGGGTTACGCTCGAGCCAGGGAAGCGGGGTTATCATTGAAAAGAGGAGGTGAAGCTCCGCGTGTTCGAGGATTTGGGACTGAACGAAAAAGGTGGCGACGTTCGGATCCAGGCCAACGGCGATCCAGTCGATGATGATTTCGTGTGCATACCAGCGCAGGGCGCCTGTGTCTGCATAGTCGCTGGTGAGGGCGTGCCAGTCAGCAATAAAGTAAAAGCACTCATAGTCCTTGGTCAATCTCTTCCAGTTTTCAAGGGCGCCGTGTACATGGCCCAGGTGCATGTCTCCTGTGGGCCGCATTCCGCTGACGATCCGCTTGCGATTCATCCGTTCCTTCTCCTGTACGGAAATGGATTTCATTTACCTGAAGGTCTTATAATAACAGCAGCCGAATTAATGTTCATCCGACCGGACTCCTGCGAATTGCGTAATATTATGAGAAAAAACAAATTATTCAAGGCTTTTCTTGGAAGGGGCGGGGGCCTTTTCTTCCGTGATGAAATCGGAATAGTTTTCAAAGACAAAGCTGAGCTCTTGGTCCCTGGTATGAATGCGGTTGTTCATTCTCGCCTCCAAAAGTCGGTCCAGTATCTCGCTGTAGAGGGGCCCTGGGGGGATTCCCAAGGCCTTTAGGTCGCGGCCCTTCAGAAAGGACTCAACACCCTGCAGCCGGCTGAAGAACAGGGAGATCTGCCGTTTGATTCGCCGATTGTTGGCCTTGGCCATAAGGTAAAGGATCAACTCGCTGTCATATTCCGAGAGCAGGATGTAGACTCCATAGAGGTTGTCTTCATCGAGCCGGAAGAGATTGTCCAGGACATCCCTGGCCTTCCGTCTCTGGTGGACCAGGCCGAGACCCTCCTGTTCCGAGATCTGTGCTCTTTGAGCAAGGGCGATCAGCGAGGCGCTTTCCAGGGGTGAGGTGAGGCCCAGCCAGTAGACTTTCCATGGGTCATAGGGGTCATCGAGGTAGAGGCGGTCGTACCAGGAAAGCACTGCATCGATTTCGCGAAGCAGGGATAAAAGGTCGTCCGTGAGGTGGAGCTTGGGGTGGATCACCTGAAGAAGGTTTAGAGCGTCCATTCGCTCTATCAGCTGAACCGGGTCCTTCTCCATCATGAGCAGTTTAAGTTCGAGGAAGAGCCTTCTCGGGGACATGTCCTTGAAAGTATTTATTGCGACGGCGTTCTTCATCAGGGCCAGGGTGAGCTTTCCAATCTTGAATCCGAACCGCTGTTCAAAGCGGATCGCCCGAAGGACCCGGGTCGGGTCTTCAACAAAGCTCAGGTTGTGGAGCACGCGGATCACTCTCTCCTTTAAGTCCTTCTGGGCGCTGAAGTAGTCAACCAGCGTCCCGAAATGCCTGGAGTTCAGCTTGACGGCCAGGGTGTTCATGGTGAAATCCCGGCGGAACAGGTCCTGCTTGAGTGAACTGGTTTCCACAATAGGGGGAGCCGCAGGTGATTCATAGTACTCTATTCGCGCCGTGGCTATGTCCACCTTGAACCCGTCGGGGAAGACCACTACGGCGGTTCCGAACTTATGGTGCATACGCACGCGGACGTCCTTATGGTGTTCTGAAAAGGAGCGTGCGAACAGGATCCCGTCCCCTTCAACCACAAGGTCCACGTCCAGGTTTTCCCGCTTGAGGAAGACGTCACGCACCAGTCCTCCCACCAGGTAAACATTGTAGCCGAGAAGGTCCGCAATCCTCCCGAACTCCTTGAGGTAGCCGATGACCTTTCTGGGGAGGCGCTCCTTCAGCATGGAGGCCATGTTTTTCTTCCGGATAAACTGGGATGCATGCCTGGACTCATAGGTGAAATCCCGGATCACGGGCTCGCCCACGAGAATGTTGAGCAGGTCTGTGCGGGTAATCACGCCGATTATCCGACCCTCATCCATTACGGGAAGAATGCGGAGACGGTTCTTGATAATGAGATCCTGTACCTCCTTGAGCGAGGCCTCAGGGCCTGCGGAAGAGAACTCGATATTCATGTATTCCCGTACCTCGAGATCACCTAGATGGAAATATACTGCTTTTTCAACTACCTGACGGGTAATATACCCCTGGACTTCACCTTCTTTTTCCCCCACCACGAGTACGTTTATGTTGTATCGAGTCATGACGGCGGCTGCCTCCTGGATGGTCTCCCTCGGTCCGATCCTGATAACCGGAGAAGACATTACATCCCGGGCCTTCTTGCGGGGGTTGATACGGCTCCGCAGGAGGGCGTGAAGCGAACGCCTGGCCTGAATAAGGGTCTTGTTTTTGATGGTTGCCGAGGCTGCCTGGGGATGGCCGCCCCCACCGAAAGCCAGCGCGATCTCGGCTGCGTTCACGTCTTCGATGCGGCTTCGCGCCACCAGGTAGATTTTGTCTTCCATCTGTGCGAGGGCAAATATTACATCCAGGTTCTCCATGTCCATGAACTTGTGCACGAGTACCGCAAGGTCGCCCACATAATCATCGCGAATCACTTCTGTAATCACTACATTTACGCCGTTGATTACCAGGGTCGAGGCCTCCTGCATAAGGTCATTCAAGAGACGGACCTGCTCGGCGGTCAATTCCCTTGTCAGCAAATCGGAGATAAGGTTATGGTCGGCGCCCTTTTCGGTGAGCCAGGCCGCCGCCAGGTAGTCTTCGGAATGCGTGGAGGAGAAAGTAAAGGATCCGGTATCCTCGTGAATCCCCAGGCACATGATAGAGGCCTCGTCAGGGCTCACTGTAAGCCCTTTTTCCGCAAGGATTTCAATAAGCAGGGACGTGGCGGCCCCCACCTCGCGTATAACCTCGAAGCTGCCGCGGATATCGTCGTCCGAGTCGGGATGGTGGTCATAGATGTGAACATCCACATCCTCTTTGTCCACGATTTGAGCGAACCTGCCGATGCGGCTTTTCTGACGGGTATCCACCAAGATTAATCTTCCAACAGTCTCGAGATCCAGATTTCGAATCTTGGTGGAGTTAAAGACGTAGGATGCGGTATGAATAAAAAAGTTGCGGAGTCCCTTCTCCTGGCTTCCAGGAAAGACCAGGACGGCATCGGGATAGAGTTTGCTGGCGGCCAGCATGGACGCGAGAGCATCGAAATCGGCGTTTATATGGGTCGTAATCACCTCAACCCGTTCGCGCCTGCGTCCGGCCGCGGCCTCTCCATTTTTAGGTTTCTCGGGTATGGCCGGTTTGATCAAGAAAAAACCTTTTTATGTCTCGCCAAGACGCGAAGATGCCAAGAAATATTTTTCATTTTCATGTCTTTGCGATCTTTTTGGCTTTGCAAGAAAATTGAATTTTTTCGTTTCAAGAAAACAATAAATCGGTGCCGGTAGATAGTGGTAAGAAGATCATGAAAGAAGTCAAATGTTAAATAAAACCCAATAATAACAGACTATTAACCCCATTAGACCTCAAGAGGCTTGAAGTCCTGCACGAGGCGCCCGGCCCAGGAACCCGGATCATTTCTCAGTAGGCATTCGAAGTGACCGGCATCCAGGGGACGATGCTCGGCCGATAGGAGTTGAGACATTAAGGCGGCTTGACGGGAAAAGGGCAGGGAAGGGAAGCCTGGCAACAATAACCGGCTCACACTCCCCGGATTCTCTCATCCGATTCCTGCCGCTTCTTGCAGTCGATACAGAGCGTGGTTACCGGGCGGGCACGCAGCCGTTTTTCGGAAATATCCTCTCCGCACTCTTCACAGATTCCGTAAGTACCGTTCTCAATGCGCTCGATAGCGTCCTTGATTTTGCCGATCAGCTTTCGTTCGCGATCCCGGATTCTGAGAGTGAAGTTCCTGTCCGATTCCAATGTGGCTCGATCGGACGGGTCCGGCAAATTCTCCTTTTGGTCGCTCATGTCATCGACCGTCTCGTAGGCCTGCTCCAGGAGCTCGTTCAGTCGCTCGTTGAGCAGCTTCTCAAATGATTGCAGTTTTTTCTTGGTAAGCATGTTCCCCTATCCATCCTCCGGTTCATCATGATGTTCAGGGCCTGACGACACGTCTCCGGCTCCAGGGGACAAAAGGAACCGTGAGTGTGACCACAATGTCAGGTAGTAAACTTCTTCCATAAGCTTTTTGCCTTTTGTGACACCTTATCTCCCTCTATCTCGGCGAACTCTTGAAGAATTTCCTTCTGTCGTTGGCTGAGCCGTCTCGGGATCTTCACATTGACCTTTACGAACATGTCTCCCCGTCTCTGGTCTCGAAGGCCCGGCATGCCGCCGCCGTGAATCGTCAATACATCGCCGGGCTGGGTGCCCTTGGGGATCGAGAGTTCCTTCGTCTTCTCCTCGCCGAGCACCGGGATGTCCACACTGTCCCCCAAGGCGGCCTGCACGAAAGAGATCGGCATCTCGAAGAACAGATGCTCGCGTTCCCGGGTGAAAAAATCGTGCTTCCGAACATGGATAACCACGAAGAGATCCCCGGGGGGACCCCCGTGCTCACCGGGTTCTCCCTCCCCACGGAGGCGGAGCTGGGACCCGTGATCCACGCCCGGTGGGATCTTCAAAGTTATCTTCCGCTCAGCGCGAATGCGGCCGCGGCCATGGCACGCCTCACAGGGGTCTGAGATGGTCCGGCCTTCGCCGTTGCAGCTCGGACATGTGGTGCTTATCTGAAAAAAGCCTTGGGATCGAACCACCTGGCCTCGTCCACGGCAAGTTGCGCAGACCTGGGGTTCGGTTCCTGGTTTTGCACCGGTTCCCGAACAGGTCTCGCACAAGTCTTCCTTCTGAAAGACGATTTCTGCTTCCTTACCGCTGAAGGCCTCCTCCAGGGTGATTTCGAGATCATATCGAAGACTGTTGCCCTGCCTGGCCCGCGTCCGGCTTCTCCCCCGCGTGCCGAAACCGAAAAAGTCTTCGAAAATATCACCGAAGCTGGTGAATATGTCATCGAAACCGCTGAATCCACGGAAGCCGGTTCCTTCAAGGCCTTCATGGCCGTACCGGTCATAGACTTGCCGCTTTTCCTGGTCACGAAGCACCTCATAGGCTTCGGCCGCTTCCTTGAACTTTTCCTCCGCCTCTTTGTCTCCCGGGTTTCTGTCCGGGTGGTGTTTCATCGCCAGTTTGCGGTAGGCCTTTTTTATCTCTTCAGTTGCGGCATTCCTGGAAACGCCCAGAACCTCGTAGTAATCTCGCTTTCGCATTCGTCATCAGCCCTACTGACTCAACTGATCATCGGCAAAAAACGTACGGTTTTCAACCGGAGTCAGCGGAGTGGTTCCCGGTTTATTTTTCTGATTCGTTCGATTTTTCTTCAGCCGGTTTCTCATCGGCCGCTTCTTCCAGCAGCTGCTGGGCCAGGGAGTCGGCGCGGGCTTGAAGCAGGGCTTCCGCATCAACGGGTTCAGCCTTGGCCACGTTTCCGGCCGCGATCTCCCGCAGGGCCACGACCACGTCCTTGTTTTTTGATGCCAGGGTGGGTTCGAGGCCTTTTCTCAGTTGACGTACCCGCTTTGCAGCCATATGTATCAGGGCAAAACGGTTATTTACTTTTTGGAGACAGTCTTCTACTGTAATTCGAGCCATTGCGCACTCCTCAAGAGAGGTTTCCATGTCTGCCGATGTGGCAGATGGAATAAACCTTATTTTGTAACCTTTCACAAGCGCTTTGTAAAGCACAAAACCTTACCATTTGACCGGAATTCGACATGCTCTCCCAAGTTCTGAGCGGTACCGTCATAGGCATTGAGGCATTTCTGGTGTTTGTGGAGGTGGATATCTCCTCCGGATTGCCGGCGTTTTCCACCGTGGGACTGCCCGAAGTGGCGGTGAGGGAGAGCAAGGATCGGGTCAAGGCGTCCATACGGAATGCGGGCTATTCCTTCCCTTCGGATCGTATCACGGTCAATCTGGCGCCTGCCGACGTGAAAAAGGTGGGAACGGGTTTCGATCTCCCTATTGCCCTGGGTATAATGGCCGCCTCCGGCCTGATTCCTGGGGTTTCCCTTGCGGATTACATGATCCTGGGCGAGTTGTCCCTCGACGGTTCGATTCGGCCCGCTCACGGTGTGCTGTCCCTGGCTGCGGCGGCCCGAAAGGCCGGCCTGAGAGGCATGTTCGTGCCGGCGGCCAATGCCGTGGAAGCGGCTGTTGTGGACGGGATCGCCGTGTATCCGGTGGAGTCACTTCCCTCGATAGTAGAGATTCTTGCCGGCAAGGTACGGCCGGTGCCTGTTCGGGCCCCTTGGGAAGAGTTTTCATGCAAACGTGCTCATGCCGAGGATTTTCGAGAAGTCAGAGGGCAGGAAAACGCCAAGAGGGCACTTGAAGTTGCTGCGGCCGGGGGACACAATATGATTATGGCAGGTCCCCCCGGTTCCGGAAAGACCATGCTCGCCCGGCGTCTTTCTGGAATACTTCCCGAACTCTGCTTTGAAGAGGCACTGGAGACTTCCATGGTTTACAGTGTCTGCGGTCTCCTGCCGGAAGGCGAGGGCCTGTTGACCACAAGGCCTTTCCGCGCGCCGCATCACACGGTCTCCGATGCAGGACTCGTCGGGGGGGGGCAGAACCCGAAACCCGGGGAAGTGAGCCTTGCGCATAACGGGGTCCTGTTTCTGGATGAGATGCCGGAGTTCCGGAGGAACGTTCTAGAAGTCCTCCGGCAGCCCATGGAGAGCGGCCGGGTCACCATATCAAGGGTCAACTCCTGTGTTGTGTTTCCCGCCGACTTCATGCTTGTGGGAGCCATGAACCCTTGTCCGTGTGGTTATCTCGGGGATCAAAAGAGGTCGTGCACCTGCACTCCCGAGCAGGTGAACCGCTACCGGGCCCGCATTTCCGGTCCTCTGCTGGATCGCATCGATCTGCACGTAGAGGTACCCCGAGTGTCCTACAAGGATATGCGGGCGAATGGCGAAGGGCGAGGATCGTCGGAGATCTTCGAGCGGGTTCGATCAGCCCGGGAGATTCAGTCCGAGCGCTTCCGTGATTCACCCGTTCAAACAAACGCCGCCATGGGTGCACGCCTGCTTGGAAAGTATGTTTCACTGGACAGCGACGGAGAGACGCTTCTGGAGAAGGCAGTTGAGCGATTCGGTCTCAGCGCCCGGGGCCACGCTCGTATCCTCAAGGTCGCCCGGACCATAGCGGACCTCGAGGCCAGCCCGGATGTGCTTGCAGACCATGTGGCCGAGGCTGTTCAATACCGCTCCATGGACAGGGACCCTTTTCTATAAAGAGTTCTTGAGGTGGGGCTGATCTGGGTACTTTATAAACAGCAATATATCAATAAATTATATTTAAAGATTAAACTAAATTATGAGCTTTGATTGGCAGCTGTAACCGGATTTTTCTCAAAGCTTCTTTGTGCTCTCCGAGCCCTCGTGGTCCAGTGAAAGAGTTCAGAAGGGACACGACGGCAAATATGTCCTGGGGCCGCCTTGCCGGCACGGCTTTACACCCTCAAAATGTTGTGCCATAGTGTGCAGCGGATTAAGCGGTTGCGAACCGAATAAAAAAATAGGGAGTCCTGGTCATGCGGCGCTTGTTGAAGGCCATGCTTGTTTTGGGGCTGCTCTTCATCCTGGCAGCAGGAGGGGCGGCGGCCTACCTCTGGTACGTCTGGTCGAGCAATTTACCCTATATTGGGGCCCTCGAGGAGTACAATCCGCCGATTATCACTGAGGTCTTCAGCGCCGACGGCGAAGTAATCGGCCGTTTCTGGGAAGAGAGACGGATCGTGGTCCCTCTGGAACGCTTTCCCGAGCACTTGGTTCAGGCCTTTATCGCGGCCGAAGACGGCAGGTTCTACCAGCACGACGGTATAGATTTATTAAGTATTTTCAGGGCTTTCATAAAAAACCTTCAGGCGGGAAAGATCGCCCAGGGAGGGAGCACGATTACCCAGCAGGTCACCCGTTCCCTCCTTCTCAAGGATCCCAGCAGGACTTACGAGAGAAAGGCCAGGGAAGCCATACTCTCACTCCAGATCGAAAAGGCATTTTCAAAGGAGCGTATCCTTTTCCTGTATCTCAACCAGATCTATCTGGGCCATGGGGCTTACGGCGTGGAGGCGGCGGCCAGGACCTACTTTGGGAAGTCAGCTGTTGATCTGAATTTGGCCGAATCGGCCATGCTTGCAGGACTACCCCAGGCGCCGAGCCGTTACTCCGCTTTCCGGAATTTCACACGTGCAAGAAGTCGCCAGTTGTACGTATTGAATCGAATGGCGGCGGAGGGGTTCATCGACCGTGACACAGCCGAAAGGGTCTTTGCTCAGCCCCTTTCACTCAAGAAGGCTTCGGAAAATCCCTTTAACAAGGCCCCGTATTTCACTGAACACGTCCGTCAGTACCTTGAGGAATCTTATGGTCGGGAGACGCTTTACCGCGAGGGCCTGAAGGTCTACACCACCGTGGAACTCGCCAAACAATATGCGGCGCAGGAGGCTGTTCTGAAGGGCCTGCGCGAGCTTGACAAGAGAGAGGGGTATCGCGGCCCTGTTCGCCGCCTCCAAGCCGAAGAAATCGAGGGGTATTTGGATAGGGCGAAAGAACGCTTCAAATCGAAACCTCCGGAGGCCGGCGACATGGTGGAGGCGGTGGTGCTGTCAGTTGAGGATAACAAGGAACAAGTGACGG
>CAZEIA010000017.1:0-29283 GCA_964512335.1 uncultured Desulfobacterales bacterium | reverse complement strand
GCGGCTGCCGGTTCAACGGCGGTCATTGCCACACCATAGTTGAACAGTGCGAGGGCTGTCAGCGTATCCAGGAGCTTCCCACGGGCAAGTACTGCATCAGTTTCCCCGATCCCTCAGTCAAATGGCGTTCGGGAGTTTGCAGCATGGCCACCCATGTGAAGGCCTCGAACGGGAACCAGACAAACGGCAAGATCAATCCGCTGAAGGCATCCAAGCGCCGGGGTCACTAGGACAGGAGTCCTGTTACCCGCCGGAAAAGGTCTTCGAGCATCCAAGGCCCGGGTATTACTTCCGAGGTCGTGGCGGAGGTGTGTCTTCGGGCCGACCCATATGGCGGCGCCCCGGAACCTTGTCATGGCAGAGATCTTCCCAGGTGCAGGAGAAACTCCCGGTTCCCCTTGGGCCCTAGGATAGGGCTGACCGCCTGCTCCAGGACCGTCCAGCCCTGCTCCAGGAACACGTCGCAGAGCATCTCGAGGACTTCCTCGTGGAGCGCCGGATCGCGAACCACGCCTTTTTTTCCAACCCTTTTCCGGCCCACTTCGAACTGCGGCTTTACAAGGGTCACCATGAAGGCCCCCGGTTCCAGGAGCCTGCCTACCACCGGAACGACTATTTTAAGGGAAATAAAGGAGACATCGATCACCGCCCCTTGGGCGCATTCTTCCAGTGCCTCAGGTGTGAGGTGCCTGATGTTTGTTTTTTCGAGAAGGCGGACCCGGGAGTCGTTTCGAAGGGTCCAATGGAATTGCCCGCATCCCACGTCCACGGCGATCACCCTCGAGGCTCCGTTTTGAAGAAGGCAGTCCGTGAAACCGCCCGTGGAGGCCCCCACGTCAAGAATTGTTTTGCCCTCCACGTTCACGTCGAAGACTCGAAGGGCTTCGGCCAGCTTGAGTCCGCCGCGGCTCACAAAAGGCGGTGAAGAGCGGAGGGTGATCTCGGCCGAAGCCGGCACGGCGTGCCCGGGTTTATCTGCACGCACCCCTGCCACGTCGACCACCCCTGCCATTACAAGGGCCTGGGCCTTTTGGCGGCTCTCGGCCAGCCCTCTCCGTACCAGGAGTTGGTCCAGCCTCAGCTTGGGGGTTCGATTTTCAGCGGAAGAAATGCTCCGCCTCCTTGACAATGGACTCGACATCCAGGCCGCAAAGGGAACGAAGGACCTGGATTGGTCCGTGTTCCACGAAACGGTCGGGCAGGCCCATGCGACGGACGGTCACTTTGTGAAGAATTCCGGCGTCGTTCAGGGACTCAAGGACCGCCCCGCCCAGGCCTCCGGACCGGGTATTCTCTTCCACCACCAGGACCCGCCCGGTTTTAAGAGCATGCTCCCCCATATCGGGATCAAGAGGTTTGACAAATCGTGTATTGATGACTTCGACCCGGTATCCTTTCTTTTTCAGCAATATCTCGGCGGCTGCAAGGGAGGGTGCCACCATGCTTCCCGCAGCCAGGATGGTGAGGTCCTCTCCTTCCCGCAGAGTTTCGGCTTTGCCCACAGGGAGCTCCCTGAAGGCGGCATCCAGAGGAGCACCGGTGCCGATCCCTCTTGGATACCGGATGGCCACGGGCCCGGGGTGCCTGAGGGCCGTGAAGAGCATGTGGCGAAGTTCGTTTTCGTCCTTGGGTGCCATGACCGTCATGTTGGGCAGGATGCGCAGGAACGATATATCGAAAGGGCCGTGGTGCGTGGGGCCGTCCTCGCCCACGAGCCCCCCGCGGTCCACGCAGAATACAACCGGGAGGTCCTGAAGGCAGACATCGTGGATGATCTGGTCGTAAGCCCTCTGCAGAAATGTGGAATATATGGCCACTACGGGCCGGAGACCTCCGACTGCCATGCCGGCCGCAAAGGTGACGGCGTGCTGCTCGGCGATGCCCACATCAAGAAAACGGTCCGGGTAGGCTTGTGAGAACTTGTAAAGCCCGCTGCCTTCGGGCATGGCCGCGGTGATGGCGAAGAGGTTTTGAATTTCCCCGCCCAGTTGCACCATGGCATCTCCGAAGACCTCCGTATAGGTCGGTGGAGGCGCCGTGGACGAACGGAAAGGTGTTCCGGTTTCGATCTCGAATTCCCCCACCCCGTGGAAGTGGGAGGGGTCTTTTTCGGCCGGAGGATACCCTTTCCCCTTGACTGTAACCACGTGCACTAGAACAGGCCCCGGTATGTGGAGAGTGTTTTGAAAAGTCTCAATGAGCCGGTCCAGCCGGTGACCTTGGATGGGGCCGATGTATTTGAACTTGAACGCCTCAAAGAGCATACCGGAGGTGAAAAAGGTCATGAAGGAGTCTTCGCTCCTCTGTACCAGGTTCAGGATGTTCTCGCCCACGCCCGGGATCGATTTCAGAAAGGACTCCAGATCCCTTCGAAAATTTACGAACCTTTTCCCGGACATCTTGCGGCTCAGGAACGAGGAGAGGGCTCCCACGTTGGGAGCAATGGACATCTCGTTGTCGTTCAGAACCACAATCAGGTCATTTTCCATGTCGCCGGCCTGGTTCAGCGCCTCGTAGGCCATTCCCCCTGTCATGGATCCGTCGCCTATGACCGCGATGACCCGGTCGTGAAGTTCCTTGAACTGGTTCGCCGTACTTATGCCGAGGCCGGCTGATATTGATGTGCTGCTGTGCCCCGTGTCAAAGGGGTCAAAAGGGCTTTCCGCACGCTTGGGGAAGCCGCTGATTCCCTTGTGCTGTCGAAGGGTGTCGAAGCGGTTCCTTCTTCCGGTAATCAGCTTGTGGGTGTAAGACTGGTGCCCCACATCCCATATGATCTTGTCACGTGGTGTGTCGAATACGTAATGGAGCGCGAGCGTGAGCTCCACGACCCCCAGGCTGGGGGCGAGATGTCCGCCGGTCCTGGAGACCGTCTCGATGATTTTCGTTCGGATCTCGGATGCTAGCTGTTCCATGTCCCGGATCGAGAGTTCCCGAAGGTCCACGGGACTGTCGATCTTTTCCAGGATCTGACTTTGTCCGTTGTCTTCACTCATCTTCGTCTCTCAATTATATACCTTGCGATGGCCCGCAAGGGGTCAGCCAGATGATCAAACCCGAGCAGGCACTCGATCGCAGCAGTCACCAGGTCTTCCTGGATCCTTTTGGATTCTTCAAAGCCATAGGCGGCGGGCCAGGTCATCTTGCCACGTTCTTTATCGCTGCCGACATCCTTGCCCAAGGCGCTGCTGTCACCTTCAATGTTGAGAAGGTCGTCGGAGATCTGAAAGGCGAGCCCTATCCTTCGACCGTAACCTGCCAGGTCCTGGATCATTGTCTCACTTGCGTTAGAGAGGATCGCTCCGCTTACAACCGACACGGTGAGCAGGTCCGCTGTCTTGTGGGTGTGTATGTGTTTTACCAGTTCGGTGTCAGGAAGCTTCATTTCGGATTGAATATCTACGACCTGGCCCCCTACCATGCCTCGACACCCGGCCGCTTTCGAAACCCATCGAATTACACGCAGCAGGGCGTTGGGCGGGGTGCCGCTGGGGAGCTCCATGCCGGCCAGGACACCGAACGCCTCGGTCAGCATTCCGTCGCCTGCCAGGAGGGCCACTGCCTCACCGAACACCTTATGGTTGGTGGGCTTCCCCCGTCGAAGGTCATCGTCGTCCATGACGGGCAGGTCGTCATGTATCAGGGAGTAAGTATGGATCATTTCCAGTGCACAGGCCGCGGGCAGCACGTCATGACCGTTTCCGCCCACAGCATCGGCCCCGGCGATGCAAAGAATCGGACGAAGCCTTTTCCCGCCGGCGAAAAGACTGTAGGCCATGGCCCGAATCAAGTCGGCGTCCGGGCCTTCCGGGGGTGGAAGGCAGGTCTTGAGTGCACGGTCCACCAGCTCCCGTTTCCCGGCAAGATAGGATCTGAGATCGTTCACTGGGTGTCGTTCTCGGTTTGTTCGGGTTCAAATGGCCTTTCCATGATTCCGCCTTCCTGCTTCCGTACAAGGAGGGTGACTTTTTTTTCCGCCTCGTCCAGCTTGCGCGAGCAGAACGCCACCAGCTGCATTCCTTCCTCGAAGACTTGAAGTGAGTCTTCCAGGGGCATCTCTCCACTCTCGAGTCGTTGAACGATCTCCTCGAGTCGTTTCATGGATTCTTCAAATGTGGTCTTCGCCATGGCATTTCCTCAATAACAAACAAATATTTTCTTACGGTGTATAGATCTTGTCAATAATGCATTGGATGCCGCCCCGGGAAAGGGTAACCTCGACGCGGTCTCCTTTGTGTGCCTCTTCGGCCTCTTTAAGAATCCGGCCTTCGGGGAGGATCCGAGTGATGCTGTATCCCCTCCGAAGGACGCCGTGAGGATCCAGGCTTTTGAGCCTCCCCTGAAGCGAGGCCTGGGTGGATCGGCATGTGAAAAGTTTGTGCATGAAACCTGCTTTGAGTGAGTGACTGAGAAAACCGAGCTCCTGCCTAAGCCCTTGGATTCGTCTCTGAGGTCCGTTGCGCCGGAGGATAGAGGAAGCCGTCGAAAGCCTGGACGCATTCTCACGTAACAGAAAAGCCTGGTTCCGGAGGAGGCGATCCGCCAACTCATCGAGACGTATCCAGGATTGCTGGATCGCCTTCCTTGGATCCCTGACCAGGGCTCCCATGTGAACCAATCGCTCCCTTTTTCTCAGGAGATCGCCCTTCAAAGCGGATCGAAGCCTGTCACCAAGATCCAGTATCTGTTTTGCCAGGGCCTCTTTCTCGGCTACAAGCAACTCGGCCGCCGCCGAAGGGGTCGGGGCCCTCAGGTCAGCCGCCAGATCGGCGATGGTCGTATCAACCTCGTGCCCTACGGCTGAAACGATTGGAATACGGGAGGACCGAATGGCACGGGCCAAGCCCTCCTCATTAAAGGGCCAAAGGTCTTCCAGGGATCCGCCGCCGCGGGCCAGAACAATAACATCCGCCTCGAGGTGCCGGTTTACGGTTTCAATCGCCTCGATTATTTCTCCTGCGGCCCGGTCTCCTTGCACACGTACGGGAACCACGGTTATTCGAATATTTGCGAACCGGCGCTGGATAACATTTAAAAAGTCACGGACTGCGGCACCGGTGGGTGAGGTGATGACCGCGACATGTGAAGGCAGGAAGGGAACGGAGCGCTTGACATCCTCCCGGAACAGCCCCTCGGCAGCCAGTTTCTTTTTGAGCTGCTCGTATGCAAGCGCAAGTGCCCCTACGCCCAGAGGCTCCAGATAGTCCAGTATGAGCTGGTATTCCCCGCGGGGCTCGTACAATCCAACCCGTCCCTGCGCAATCACCTTCATTCCGTCCTCGGCGTGGAACCGGAGCGTTCGGACGCGTGGCCGGAACATGACGGCTCGGATCTGGGCCGAACTGTCCTTGAGCACCATGTAGCAGTGCCCCGAGGCCGGGGTGCTCACGTTCGAGAGTTCGCCCTCCACCCAGATAAAGGGAAACCGGGTCTCCAGCAGATCTCGAATCTCGGCGGTCAGCATGGAGACCGTATAGACACGAGGGCCTCGAATTTCCACCGTATCGTCGGAGTCTTTCACCCTTATCCTCCCAAGGATGCAGTAAAGGTCCGGATCGGGGTTGTTGCCGGGCGCTTCCGGGGAAGAATCCTATAGTAATGGTGCACTCCAGACAACCCATTTCGACATGAGCCGTTAATCCATCAGACATCAGTTATTTCTCTGCGAAGACCACGAAGACCACGAAGCATCATAAGGAAAGGAAAAGAAAAAGAAGAAACCATGAATCAAACTTATAACACTGATTCAGACCATTGTTGTCAACCCCCGTGATTGACAGGGCCTCCTGTTTTCCATATTCTCTTATTAAAGAAACCTTAAGCTGCTTTGGACCCTGAGGGCGAGGGACTCACTTCATTATCCTCTTTTGTCGTTTTTGGCTTTCTTCGTGATCTTATCGCCCTTCGTGGTAGGGCTTTTTTCGACAATGCGGGCCGCCTGGTCGGCTCGGGCAAGGCTTGAAAGAGGAGGAAATGCACGTGCGAGACGAGATTTTTACCGAAGAGGATCTGGCCTTGATTCGCAGCAGGGGCATGTCGCCTGATGACGTCCGTGCCCAGGTGGCAACCATACAGAAGGGTTTCCCCTGGACTCAATTGGATCGGGCCTGCACCTTGGGGGATGGAATCCTTTCCCTGGAAGACAAAGAGATCGGTCGGCTGGGCAAGGTTTACGATGAAGCAACTCAGTCCGGTAATGCCATGAAGTTCGTGCCGGCTTCCGGGGCGGCCAGTCGGATGTTCAAGCTGCTTCAGTGGGCCCGTAAACGTCCCGGCGGGGTACGGGCCGAGGAAATTGCACGGGAGGCCGGGAACGGAAGTCATCAGATCGCCGATTTGATGCGTTTTTTTGGGGGGCTCAAGGACCTGGCCCTTTATGATGTTCTCAGGTCGGTTATGGCCGAGGACGGAGTCGATGCTGATGCCCGCTTGGCCCAAGGCGATTACCAAGAGATACTGGATTACCTGCTGAGTCCCAAGGGGTTGAACGCCGCCGAAATGCCCAAGGGGCTGATTCCGTTTCATGCATATTCCGACGGCACCAGGCGTACTCCATTGGAGGAGCACTTGGTGGAGGCCTCCCTGACTGTTCGGGACCACAGCGGGCGTGCGAGGGTCCACTTCACGGCTTCACCGGAGCACGAGCAGGACATACGCAGGCACTTGGAGGAAAAGCGGCCTTCCTATGAAGGTCCGGATTCGAAGTTCGATCTGGATGTCAGCATCCAGATGCCTCACACGGATACGATCGCCCTGGACATGGAAGGTCGCCCCTTCAGAAAAGGCGACGGGCAGCTTCTGTTCAGGCCCGGTGGGCACGGCGCACTTCTGGAAAATTTGAACATGTTGCAGGGGGACCTGGTTTTCATCAAGAACATCGACAATATAGTCCCCGACCGCATGAAGGGGCCGACAATAACATACAAGAAAGCCTTGGGTGGTCTACTTGTCACACTCCGGCGGGAGTCGGCCCTGCACTTCAAGGCACTGGCCGGGGAAAAACCCGCTGAAGGGGCCCTCGACGCGGCTTGGACCTTCGTCCTCGAGAAGCTTTCCGTAAAACCTCCTTTGGGTGTCCGCAGGGGGTCGGCCAAGGAGAGACGGGATTTTCTTGTTACCAGGTTGAACCGGCCCATGAGGGTCTGCGGTATGGTGCGCAACCAAGGAGAGCCCGGGGGCGGGCCTTTTTGGGTAAGGCACAAGGACGGCGGCATATCCCTGCAGATCGTGGAATCAAACCAGGTGGATATGGAATCGGCGTCCCAGAAAGCGGTTTGGGCCTCCTCAACACATTTCAACCCGGTGGATCTGGCTTGTGGCCTCAGGGACTGGCAAGGCCGCCCTTTCGATCTGCGGCGGTACCGTGATCCGGATACCGGCTTTGTCTCTATCAAGAGCAGCGGGGGTCGGGAACTCAAGGCCCTGGAACTGCCGGGACTCTGGAACGGTGCCATGGCCTGGTGGAACACAATTTTCGTGGAGGTTCCCATCGAGACGTTTAATCCCGTAAAGACCGTTCTGGACCTGCTCCGGGACGAGCACCTTATCACATGATCCGGCTTGCACAAAGCCCCCGCCGTTCGGCCATGGATTACCTCGGGCTGTGGCTCAAGGGTGTCTGTATGGGTGCGGCCGACGTGGTACCCGGCGTCTCAGGCGGAACCATGGCCTTTATTCTGGGGATCTACCAGGAGTTGATTACCGCCATCCGCTCCTTTGATGTCGGTTTTTTCCGGCTGATGGGGTCGCTTCGGTTTCGGGAGGCTCTGGATCGTGTCCGCTGGAAGTTCCTGACGGCGGTGCTCGCAGGCATCCTGTGCGCCGTGTTCTCAATGGCCCGCGTGTTGAGCTGGCTGCTGCACAGCCACCCGGTGCCCGTCTGGTCGTTTTTTTTCGGTCTCATCGTCGCTTCTCTTTTCACTGTGGGCCGTCGAATCAGGACGTGGAGTCCCGGCATCCCTGCCGGGATCGCCCTTGGCGCTGCCGGAACATATGTCCTCGTAGGTATGGTTCCCATGAATACCCCTGTCTCTCCCTGGTTCCTGTTTATGAGCGGTGCAGTGGCTATCTGCGCCATGATCCTTCCCGGAATATCAGGCGCATTTATCCTGGTTCTTCTGGGAAAGTATCTCTATGTCCTGGACGCAGTTAACAACCGCGATTTCTTTACTTTGTCCCTTGTGGCGGGCGGCGCTGTCGTGGGATTGATGTTTTTTGCGCGCCTCTTGGGTTGGCTTTTCAGAAGGTTTCATGATGCTACCATAGCTTTCCTCACCGGTCTCATGCTTGGTTCCCTCAGGAGAATCTGGCCCTGGAAGCAGGCGGCTGACACTGCGGCTGCCGATGGCGGGGGTTTTTTGTCAAGGGCGCCGATTAATGTCCTCCCCTCTCAGTGGACTTCCGAGGTTACCCTGGCGCTGGTTTTGGGCCTTGCCGGTTTCCTGGTGGTGATTGCCATCAGCCGAAGGGCTGCTACGTTGTGAGATCTCTTGGCTCGCTTATATAAGAAGCGGATTCACAACCCTGGCATGTGGATTGCATGATTTGAGCTGGGCGCCGGCAAGAGGGGAGGCATGCTGAACAACACGGGAAAGGACTATGGAATTTGTAAGCCGAATCCAGGGGGATAAGACCATCCCGGTTTTCCAGGAACTGCAGAGCCGGAGAACCCCAATGCGGTTTCACGTACTGGGGAGGGGATACGAAAGGTTGACCATACTCACTGGCATCGAGTCACGAGATGGGCAGGTGTTTATCCTTGTCGACCTTCCGAACCGGTTTGAGAAAGACGTGCCTGATTGGACCGGCGAACGGATTCAACTCGAATTCGTAGACAAGGATCGTATTCCCCATTCCTGCCGAACTGAGATCTTTCACGTTAAGGGAGACGACCTATGGCTTACCCTTCCAGATTATCTGGATAGGATTCAGCGCAGGAAGCATTTTCGAGTGGAGCCACCCCCGGGCACACGGATCTCGTTTCATTTCCAGGGACGCAATATTGAGGCCCCGGTCCTGAATATCAGCCTGAGTGGAGGACTGGTCACAAGCCCGGGAATCGGGAAAGGGGATGCCGAAGCTCTTGTGCTTCAGGCCGGAATGATCCTGAATGATCTTCTCTTGGTTGGCTCCATGGAGGACGAAAAGGTCGAGGTGGGGATCAAGAGCGCCGAGGTGATAAGGGTGGAAAAAATTCCGGAAACCAAAAGGATCAATTTCGCCGTTCACTTTTTCCGCATAAACAGGGAGGGAGAGGCGGTGCTCGACCGGTTCATATACTACAGCCAGAGGAGGTTGCTAAGGAAGAGGAGCCTGCTTGCGGGGACCTAGAGGTACAGGGGGCGTCGGATCAGGCGTAGAGGTCCACCATAGAACCCGGCCTGCCCATGGACGATACATACCTGCCCGCCTCGTCATAAAGCCTTTGGCCTGACGGCGGACCATAGCCCAGAAACACGAAATCCCTCCGGGGCTTTGATCTGTACGCCGGAAAATTGTTTCTATTGTCCTCCCCGGCGTTGAAGGCCGGTAAACCGGCCCGTTCAATCGGAAGGAGGGCTGTCGTATCGTTAATATTCATTAAAAGGCCCCTGTGGGAAGGGCAAAAATAGTCGCTTATGCCACTAATATATCCACACATATAGCGTAAAGCAAGCTCGAAGTGATCCAAAAGAACGGTATTTGGGGGAGAGTTTGATAAACCAGGTCAGAGGGCGGGTTTGTGTGAAGGAGAATCGGCAGGGACTATTGCCGGGACATTCAGCCCGGTCACGGGGGGGGGTGACGGATTATTCGGCCTGATCAAAAGGCCGGGTTACACAGGTGTTTCAACCCAGGAGGCCTCAGGAGGCCTCCTGGGTCTGTAAACGCTTAATTTCAAAGGTTAAAGCAGCTCCGATATGGCCGCTTCCAGCATTTTGTCAGCCACGTCCCGGGCATCCTGCTCGTAGGTGCCATCGGCCACTTTTTGCCTGAGTTCCGCCACCTTTTCGGCCCTGGCCGGCTCGGACGTTTCCATGGCCTCCCTTGCCTTCATTACTTCCCGGGATGTACTGGACAGGGCTACCTCGGTCTCGCCTTTTTCGGGCTGTTCCGTCCTGGTGGCCCGGGCCGGCTCGTTCTCATTCCCCCGAGCGGCCCCGCTCTCCCTGGCGGTATCGATCAAATTGATGTTCTGATAGGTTTCGTCGACTTTCATGTCCGCTCCATAAGAAGTGTCCGCATCTCGCCTATTCGGCTTCGCCTTGTCCGTCCAGTGCCTTTCCGTACTCGGGGCCCGCGTATTTGCCGGTGCTCACTTGAGGCGGGATCCGGGACATGACCCTTTCGGACATCCTGTTGAGGGCCTGGCGGCGCCTCGCTTCCGAAGAGATGTCCACACGGTCGGCATATTGACGGTTCGGCTCAAGCGTTTGCTGAACGAGGTTGTTTCTCCTCTTCAACTGGTCGCCGTAGACGCGCAGGACGTTGCGTATCTGGTGCGTGGTAACCAATGTCCTCCTCCTCACTCTCAGATATCGGCCGACGAGTGAAATACTTGAGAACTTTTTTTGTTTTTGTTCCGTTATCCCTTCCCTCCTCACCGTCATCGACACAGACACAGCGGGTATGACACTCCGCCGAGGCGGCTTCCCCGGTCACACGCATAACACAGGATCCTTTACGGCACGGTTTTTGCCTAATCTCTCACAGGGGAAGTGGGACACATGATCCTGAGTTGATCGTTTGGTCCTGTCGGTCCCGGGCTGGAGCACCGGAACGAAGGAAAAGGGAGGCCTAAATCATAGATGCAACTGGAATTGACAGATCGGGATTATAGGAATTTCAGCGAACTCATCTACGAGAAGTCGGGGATTAATCTTCATCACGGCAAACGTGAACTGCTCAAGGCCCGGCTTGCCAAGGTGCTGCGGCAGTTTCAATTCAGGTCGGTAAGTGAGTATTACGACTACCTTATGAAGGATACGAGCGGCGATGCATTCATTCCCCTACTCGATGTCATTTCAACCAACCTTACCGCCTTTCTTCGCGAATCCAAGCATTTCGAGTTTCTTGCAGACACCGCCGTCCCGGAATTGTTTGCACACGAGGGGGTCAGAGGAGCGAGAGACATTCGAATATGGTGCGCGGGATGCTCGAGCGGCGAGGAGGCCTACTCCATTGCCATCACAATGCTTGACGCTCTGCCGGAAAACCGACACAAAGACCTGCACATCCTGGCTACGGATCTCTCCACGCGCATGCTCCAGCTGGCGGAACGAGGGGTCTATGAGGCCCAGAGGGTGGAGAAGATCCCTTACGATCTCCGGCGCCGGTACTTTCAGAAAGGTGTAAACCGGTGGGGGGGCTATTACCGGGTGAAGCCGCATGTGCGAAGCCTGGTGCGGTTTCAGCGGGTCAATTTCATTGAGCCTTTTTCATTTTCAGACACTTTCGACATTGTGTTCTGCAGGAATGTCATGATCTATTTCGACAAGGAGACTCAGGAGGGGCTGGTCAACCGGTTTTGCGATGTTATCCGGAGCCCGGGCTACCTGTTCATAGGCCATTCTGAGAGCCTGACGGGCGTAAGGCATCGATTCCGGTATGTCAGGCCCAGTGTTTACAGAAAGTGAGCCTTGTAAGAAAAAAGCTTGAAGCCCCACCACTAAGGGCACGAAGACCACGAAGGAAGTCAAGGAGATGGAAATTTTGATCGCGGATAGTTCCGGATCATAATGCCGGAAAAGGCTTGAGACTTTATATGAGGTCCACTATCAACCGGCCATTCGGTTCTTTTCGATCCCTTGTTTCTTGATCTTTTCAACCAGCGTGGTCCGGTTCATCTTGAGGAGTTTGGCTGCGCGGTTTTTAACCCAGCCCGCTTTTTCCAGGGCGTGAATGATGAGCTGCCGTTCGTAGTCGTTCACGGCGTTGCTCAGAGATAGTCCTTCTTCCGGGATAAAGCCGTTTTCGTCCGGTTCAAGGGCATGTTTTCTGGCGACCTTTTCCGGAAGGTCGTCCAACGTGATATTTTCTCCTTCGGCCAGGATGACCATCCGTTCGATTATGTTCTCCATCTCTCTGACATTACCCGGCCAATCGTAGCTGATCAGGGCCTTCAAGACATCCTTGGTGATGCTCATGTGTTTCTTGCTTTTGGTCTTGGAGATGTTTTCAAGAAAATGGTGGGCAAGCAAGGGGATGTCCGATTTT
The DNA here is from genome assembly GCA_964512335.1 of uncultured Desulfobacterales bacterium. Classification (GTDB taxonomy): domain Bacteria; phylum Desulfobacterota; class DSM-4660; order Desulfatiglandales; family HGW-15; genus JAIPEI01. The sequence continues at coordinate 17,088 of CAZEIA010000017.1, read as the reverse complement.
CGATCTCTCAGGGGAGGTAATGAAATGGGGATGACTTTGAGCCGGTAGTAAAGGTCCTCCCTGAACTTTCCCTCCTCCACGAGCGTGTCCAGGTTTTTGTTGGTAGCCGCCAATATTCGGACATCGCATCGGATGGTTTTGGCTCCCCCCAGTCGCTCGAATTCCTGCTCCTGAAGGATACGAAGTAGTTTCACCTGAAGGTGCGGGCTCATTTCAGCTACTTCATCCAGGAAAATGGTGCCGCCGTTGGCCATTTCGAATCGACCGATTCGCGTTCGGATGGCGTTGGTAAAGGCCCCTTTTTCATGGCCGAACAACTCACTTTCAAGGAGCTCTTCGGGAATGGCGCCGCAGTTTACGGGAATCAGGGGCTTGTCCTTGCGGCTGCTGTGATAGTGAATAGCCTTGGCAACAAGCTCCTTGCCCGTACCGGATTCCCCCAATATCAGGACCGTACTGGTCGAGTCGGCCACCTTTTCGATGACTCGAAAGACCTTGTTCATGGGAAGGCTGTCACCGATGAAGTTGTCGAACTTGTATTTTTTTCTCAGCTGTTTTTTCAGTGCCAGGTTTTCCCTCTTGAGATCACGGAACTCCAGGGCTCTTTGGACTACGAGGAGCAACTCCTCCATCTTCACGGGCTTGGCCAGGTAGTCGGCGGCTCCTGCCTTCATGGCCTCTACGGCGTTGCGTATAGTGCCGTGACCCGTGAGGATGATGCCCACTGTGTCAGGGTGTAATTCCACCAGGTTCTTGAGGAGGGTCATGCCGTCGATTTTTGGCATATTCAAATCAATGAGGGCGAGATCATAGTAGTCCTGATCCAGCATATCGCTGGCTATCCGACCGTTTTTAGCTGAATCCACGGCATAGCCTTCTCGGCTCAGAACTTCTTGGAGTCGTTGGAGAATCTTGGGATCGTCGTCCGCCACCAGGATCTTGTATTCTGTCATGGTGCCACTCCAGCGGTGATCCTGCCACGGGCCGGCCGGGAAGGACTCATGGTCGCCAAAATTTTGTCTGAATGGATTGAATGCCAAAACTCTAACATTGATTCTAAAAAAATCAATGCATTTTTTCCTGGAAAACGTCAAGACCTTGGCAAGTATTGCGGGGTGAGGTAATTATCCCTGGAGTATCGGGTGGCGGGTACTGTATTCCGAATCGGCAAGAATGACCTGCTTGCCTGTCCTTGTTGCGACATCAATGACCACCGGGCCGAGAAGGTTGGCCGTCATCTTTTGGGGCTCTCCCGGCGGAATGGTAACGATGGCGAACACGAGGGGTTCGCCGCCGTTTTCCTCGGCCTCGAAGGATCCTTCATGAAAAGGGATTTGCCGAGGGTAGTCTTTCCGGATCAGTTGGGGGCTGATAAGCACAAACGCGAGTTCCGGAGCCTCGGCGGATTGTAGCCACATAAAAGGCGAACCAGGCTTGTGTTCGAGGAGGACATAGCTCTTCATCTGAGGAAACCCGATCATACCTTCAGGAAACTGGACCAAACGGTTTTCTTCCAGTTCTATCTCGCCGAAGCGTGTCGTCTGAATGTTTAACATGGCAATCAGGTCTTTTTGGGCCGTAACTCGGCGGTTAAAGTTTCTTTCAGGTCATCCAGGTCGTGCGGGGCCCTGGATGCTTCCTCATTCTGCCGGGCGATGGATTCGATCACTTCAGCGCGGTTCACCGGAGTGTCCCTCGGGGCCTCGATGCCGATGCGCACCTGCCCGCCGCGGATCCCCAGGACCTTTACCGTGATATCATTTCCAATGGATATGCTCTCATCCACCTTCCTGGTCAATACGAGCACTGGTACCCTCCATGGCGCCGGCCTGCTTGTCGATCCGGGAACCGGACATTGCTTGTTCGACTAATCTCTATCGAGGCTAAAGATAATCCACGAGACTCATTTTCATAACCTTGGCCGAGCTGTTCAGAGCCGCCTGGTAGGCCGTTTCCTTGGCCATGAGATCCATTACGGCCTCGGCCATGTCGGCATCCTCGAGTTGTGATTTTCGGTCCGTGTACGTGAGCCGAAGGTCCTTAATGATGCTTGCCTTGAGGTCCAGGCGGTTGAGTTTGGACCCCGTGTCAGCGAGTACGGCGCGAATGCCGTCCATTTGGCCGTCGAGCTCGTCCATTGTCACTTGAAGACCGGCCACGTCGTTGTCTTCGAGAGCCTTTTTTAGGTCGATAAGGGTCTTGAAGATATTGTCTTCTCCAGCGGGATCATCGTCTCCGAAGATGTCTCTTCCGTCTCTACCCACGACCACCTTGATTTCCCTGGCGATCTCGATGGCAAACTCGGTTCCGTTTCCGTTGTAGGTCACCGTCCTGTTGCCGGGATCGTCGTCGTCCAGCTCGAACGGGGCCGTTTCGGTGTTGGTTCCAGCGAAGATGTATCGTCCGTCCACCATGGTGTTGGCCAGGGATAATACCTGCTGGAGAAAGCCCTCCGCGACCTCGGCGGAGTTGGCCCTCTCGGACTCTCCTGTGTTGGCACTGGCCATTTGAATCGTGAGGCTTTTGGCCTGGCTCAGGATGTCCTCCACTTGGCTGAGCGCCGTTTCCCCCATGTTCAGCCAGGAGTTTCCCATGGTAATGTTCCGCTCGAGCTGCCCGATATACTCCAGAGAGGAGCGCAGGCTGAGCACACTCACCATACCGACCGGATCATCGGAAAGCCGGTTGATTCTCTTTCCCGTGCTGACAACCTGGTTCGCACGAAACATGGCGTCCGAAGTCTTGGCCAGGTTTTGTGTGACCGTGTCATAGGTGGCTTTATTGGAGACCCTCATGACAAGTTCTCCTATCTAGTGGCGAGAAGGGTTTGAAGCATTTCGTCCGCGGTGGATATCAGTTTGGCCGCAGCCGCATATGCATGCTGGTACTTGATTAGGTTTGTCATTTCCTCATCCAGGGAAACGGCCGACAGGTTATCCCGTTTTTCCGTCAGCTGATTGACGACCAGCTCCGCATACTCCTTTTCCCGGCGGACGCTTGAGCTCTTGATGCCCACTGACCCTACCAGATAAGCGTAATATCCCTGGAATGTATCATCCCCGGAGGTCGAGTCGCCGTCATAGGTGTAACGGTCCAGTGTCACTTTCTGATCCTTGAGGGCGGCCAGTTCCAGGGCATTGGAGTTGTCCCCTGTGTAAATCGATCCGTCGTCGTACACACGGCCCGCAGCTATCAGGTCCCTGTCCTTTACAAGAGAGTCTTTCATGGCAAGGTCCCGCGCGTAGGTACCGCTGAAGAAGGTGTTGATACCCAGGGCCGCCAAGGCGCCGCTCGTGTCGTCTGAGAAGGCTAAGGTGTAATCGCTATCCGCGTTAATGACGAGGTTGCCCTCCGACTCCAAGGCGTTGAGGTTGGCCACGCCGCCTATGTCGGTGACCAGGTCGTCGAGCGTGGTGGACGCATCGACCGAGATGGTCGCCTGGGATGAATTGCCGCTCGAGTCGTAGACCCAAAGCGTGAATTCACCCTCCGAGACACGGTCGCTGAAGGCCAGCCCGGAGGTATCGTCCATCAGCTCAGCGCTTGTGTTCGACACTGCATAGGTCCCAGTGACCGAGGTCACTCCCTGCAGCCCCACTCCCTGGCTGTGGATTCTGTTCACCTCCCAGATCAAAGCGCCTGCCAGCTCGTCCAGTTCTTCCTTGTACTTGGGAATGATTTCGTCCCGGATTTCCAGCCATCCTCCCGTTTTCCCTCCGTTGATCGTGTCAGTTATGTCCACGGTGCCGCTTGAGCCCTGCCACCGGACCCGGCCGCTTTCAAAAGACAGCTCATAGGAGTCGGTTTTGCTGACCAGCGTGTATCCGCGGCCCGTCGTCACGGTGAGATGCCCGTCACCGTCCTCGAAAACATTGACGTCAAGGTACTCTGAAAGGCTGCGGATAAGCGTGTCGCGCCGGTCCCTGAGGTCGTTGGCGTTACCGGTGATTTCCATGCCGATGATCTGTTCATTGAGGTTGGCGATCTGAGAGGTAATCTGGTTGATCTGCCTGGTACCGGCGTCCAGGGATAGGCCCAGCTCCAGTTCAAACTGGTCCAGGTCGTTCCGGATGTCCTGAAAGGACTGCGAAAGGAGTGCGCCTGATTCAATCAGCACGGCCCGTTCCGCTGATCCGGATGGGTTGTTGGACAGGTCGTGCCACGCGTTCCAGAAAGCATCGAACTGGGAGTTGATGCTTCTTCCGGAGTTCTCGTTGAACACACCTTCAAGCACGCCGAGATAAATCTCTTTTTCTGACAGGGCTGTGTGGTCCGAGGTCCGATTTCTAAGGCTCGTTTCGACAAATGTATCCATTTCCCGCTTGATTTCCTGAAGTTCAGCGCCTCTTCCGAATATGAAGCCGCCATAGGGCCCGGGGATCTTTGATTCGATGACAGCGGTCTGCCTTGAGAACCCGTCTGTGTTCACATTGGCGATGTTGTGGCTCACCACGTTCATTGCGTACTGCTGGGTAAGCAGCCCGTCCTTTGCAGTATTTAGTACGAGTCCGATACCTGCCATGGCATTACACCTTTCTGCGATAGATAGGGTCCCGCTGCACGCGGCGGCCCGCACCGGGAGGCCTGTAAGTCTGATCGTCACCCGGCATTCCGGCGATTATCGAGATGAGCTCGTCAAAGACGGCAAGTGAACTGCGGGTGAACTCCGTGTTTTCCCGTGCACGATGCCTGATTTCCTCCTTGAGTCGATCTATCTCGCTCCTGAGTGAGGGCGGGCTCGAAGACGCTGTGGTCGGAAGCCCCTCTATTTCTTCCAGAATCGTCTGCTTCTCTTCCATAACGGTCCAGAGGCCCTCTACATTTATTTCAAGAATATTCTCCCGCTCCTTTTCCAGGCAGGCCACAAGTTCCTGGAGTAGGGATATCTTTCTCTGATCCAGGTCCTCCGTAACCGGAGTGAGCGTCTCCATGGTGTCCCTTTCCAAATGTGCTATCGGCTTCAGACGGTAATTTCTCAAGTATGCGTTTCGGGTACAGCCGAATTCGACCCGGTTTTTATACCCAGGAATTCGGCCGGGTCCAGGTTCCGGCCGTGTCGTTTCACTTCGAAGTGGAGATGGGGACCGGTGCTCCTCCCGGTGGAACCCACAACTGCCAAAGGCGCTCCGGCTTCAACCCAGTCTCCCCGGCTGACCAGGTTGTCCCGGTTATGCGCATAGAGGGTGGTGTATCCGCGGCCGTGTTCCACGACTACCACGTTGCCGTAATCCTCCTGAAATTCACTGGTGACAACCCTGCCGCTCATGGAGGCCCGAATCAAGGAGCCTTCCCCGGCGGCGATATCGAGACCCTGGTGGAACATCCTTTTGCCGAATATGGGATGAACGCGCCAGCCGAAGCCGGAGGAAACCCGTCCCGTAAGCGGGGGCCGGGGGGAGGGCGTCTCCGGAAGGGGCCTATGGGGCATAGAAAGGCCGCCTTGTGTTTCCCCTGCTTGGCCCTTTGTGCGGAGTTGTTGGTAGAGCAGGTCGGCCAGACCGCCTTTTCCCGCACCTGCCATGGATTTGGACAATTCTTGATCGAGCATGGATTCGTAAACCTCTTCGCCGGTACCGCCGTGAAAGAGGTCGCTTTTTTCCACCGTTCTTCGCATACTCTGGAGCAGTTGATAGGTAAAGACGGCCTCGAACTCCTCGCAGGCCTTCCTGAGTTTTCTGTCCCCGGGGTCCTGTTGTTTCCTGAAAAGGGAGTCAGGTCTGATTTCCATGCCTTTGTCGAGCATCAAAGACTCCTTGTCCGTTTCATGTCAGATAACATCCAAGTCGGCGTAAAGTGCCCCGCTGGCCCGAATCGCCTGAAGAACGGTGATAAGGTCCCGTGGAGAAACCCCTATTGCATTGAGGGCATTAACCACTTCGCCCAGGTTGGCCCCTTCTGAGAGATAAAGCAGTTTTTGCCTCTCCTCGGTCACGCTGATTTCGGTATCATCGGTTACAGTGGTTTCTCCACGGGAAAACGGAGCAGGCTGACTCACATCTTTTGTCTCCTTGATCTGGACACTCAGGTTTCCGTGAGCGATGGCCACAGGCGCGATGCGCACATTATCTCCCATGACCACGGTGCCGGTCCGTTCGGCCAGGATGATCCGCGCCTTGTTGTCGGGCCGGACATTGATTTGTTCCAGTTCGGCGACAAGGGGAACCAGGTTCCCTCGAAAAGCCTCCGGAACCTGAACCCTGACGGTCCCCGCATCGGAGGGCGTAGCCATATTTGGGCCGATCTCACGGTTGATGGCGCCGGCCATGCGAAGGGCTGTGGTGAAATCCGGATTGTTCAAGCTGATGGTCAACTCGTTCAGCGTGTTGAGACGGAAAGGGATTTCCCTTTCAATGGTGGCTCCGCCCGGGATTCGCGCCACAGTGGGGTGGTTCTTCTGTACCCCGCCTCCCGCGTCCCCTGCTGCGGAGAAGCCGCCCAGCAGGAGCGGCCCCTGGGCCAGGGCGTAGATATTGTTGTCCGCTCCCTTCAGAGGGGACAGAAGCAGTGTCCCCCCTTGCAGGCTTTTGGCGTCCCCCACCGAGGAGACCAGTACGTCTATCTCACTTCCTATGCGGGCGAATGGAGGCAGGTCGGCTGTGATCATAACCGCAGCCACGTTGGCAACCTTCACTTGGCCGGGAAGAGCGTGAATGCCCAGGCGCTCCATCATGTTTACAAGGCTCTGGACCGTGAACTTGGTTCCGTTGCCGTCTCCAGTGCCGTCGAGGCCGACTACGAGGCCGTATCCCACTAGCTGGTTGGACCTCGTGCCTTTTATGGATGCGAGGTCCTTTACCCGGGCGCCGTGCGCGGTGGACCCTAAAATCGGTAACAGACAGGTGAACAGTAAAACGACTGAAACAACGGCGGCGGGACTATTTGTCCGCATGGGTTTCTCCTTCTCTAAAACGGCCACACGAAATCCACGGCCTGCATGAGCCAGCCGGGTCTTTGCTTATCGCTGACCGGACCGCTCCCTGAGTATTCTATGGACGCCTCAGCTATGTAGCTGGAAAGGACTGTGTTGTCTGGGGAGATGTCAGCCGGACGGACGAGCCCGGTCAGGGTGATATATTTGGCCTCGTTGTTTACTTTGACCTTCCGGGACCCCTTGATGAAGAGATTTCCGTTGTGGGTGACCTCGATGACGCGTGCGGTTATGGACGCGGTCATTGTTTCGTTCCGGGTCGTCTCACCTGAACCGTCGAAGTCGTTTTTCATGGAAGCCCTGAACATGTTCTCATTCTGGAATCCGGAGGGAAGGCCGAGGTCGCCGATTTTGCCCTCCCACCCCATCAGATTGCTGATACCGGCGTTGATGGAGGACTCCCGTCCAGTCTTGGTGGTTGCCTTTTTGTTCGCCTGAGAGGTCTCGACGATGTTAACGGTGATCAGATCCCCTATCTTGGCTGCTCGAAGGTCTTGAAAGGCGCTTCGATAGGCGGCATCGCTCCAAAGCCCGGCCGCAGCAGTAGGGTCCTGGGGCTGGATCGGCCTGGCCGGAATTATGGGCGCGGCCGGGGGCGGTCCGGCCAGGGGCTCACGGCTGTCAAGGCCCTGAGAGGCCAACCCTGCGCATCCGGCAAGCAGAAAAAGGCATGCCAGAGCAATTGGGGTAGAAAGCCGTTTTACATTCATTTTTATCTCCCTGATTTAAAAAAGCGAAGGTTTGTGGTGGTGTGATCGATGTCGCTCATTCGGTATTTTCTAAAACTCTACGGCAACCCACCCGGGCCCGGTGACGATGGAAGAGAACTCTTTTCCGCTTTGCAGGTTTCTGACTCGAATGATTTCCCCCGTATGACCGTCCTCGAGGGCTTCTCCGCGGGTCGTAATCCGAAGGGACTCGTTTTCCGCCAGGATTAAGACTGGGTTCCCACGCTCCACCACAGGGGGATATTCCACCATGGCCGCAGTGAGGGTGCTCCCGGCACGAATGCTCCTGGCGGCCTGCTTGCCCACGGCCTCTTCCTTGTTCACCAGGGCTTCACCGTGACGGCGCATGGTGGTTTCCTGAACCACCTCCAAATCCTTTTTTGCGATGACGTCGCCACGCTTTATATTCCTGGCTGCCTGCAGCACCTCCCGGGTGATCGAGATTCGTCCTGAGACGGGGACCCTTCGAATTCGGTTGTTGTCCACGTAAAAGGTCAGGGTGGCTGATATGTTGCCGAGATAGTCATTGCTGCCGTTGTCCCGAATGTCCCATCTGAGGGCGCCTTCGGGAAGGGCCAGATCTTCCGGGGTCCGGATCGACTCCATGACGATCTCGTCTTCAGACCAGGGTGCTGTTGTCAAGACGTGATCGCGAAAGATTTCTTCCATTTGAGAGGATGTCACTACCTGTGCGGTGCGGTGTACCACCAGGCTGTGGGGCACCTCCAGGATAATCTCATGTCTTTGGTCCGTGATGATCGAGCCCACCTTGTAATTCAGAAAACGGCTGTTTAACCGGTGTGTATTGCCCGGAGCAGGGGCCGAGGAGACCACTTCCTCTCTCAACGAGGCCACCCGTGGATCCGTGTCAGGATGAAACGATGCGATATGGCCCAGTGTCACAATGTCTCCGGCGACCGTGGCCTCCTCCACTATATGGATTTTAAGGGCGCTGTTTTGGGCCGCCCATACTGATGTAAAATAAAGAGTTGCAGCAGCAAAGGCCGCGATCAGGATGGAAAGGCGGAGTGACGTGACTGTCCCGGCGGTTTTCATTTTTTGTCCCTTACCGCTTGATGTTGTTTGCCATCTGAAGCATCTCGTCGGCCGCCCTGATGGACTTGGAGGCGACCTCATAAGCCCGCTGGCCTACTATCATGTTGACCATCTCCTCCACCACGTCCACGTTGGACATCTCGATATAGCCCTGGGAAATGGTTCCCATTCCGTCAACGCCGGGGTTTGCCTCCACGGCGTCACCCGATGCATTCGAAGGCTGGAAACGGTTTCCGCCTACGCTCAGGAGTCCTGCGGGGTTAGGGAAGCTGTGGAGGGTGAGCTGGGCGCTGGCCAGTTCAGTGCCGTCCGGGCCCAGGGCGAACATGTTTCCTCCCGGGTCGACGGTGAAGTTCACGGTCTCGGCGGGAATGGAGAATTCGGGCTGTAATCGGTCGCCTTCCGATGTGACGATATAGCCTTCTGAATCCATCTTGAATGCGCCGGCCCTCATGTAGAGTTCCTCGCCGTTGCTGAGAATCTTGAAAAAGCCCTTTCCCTCGATGGCAAAGTCAAGCTGGTTTTGGGTCTGGACGTAATCTCCCTGGCTGAGGATCTTCTGGACCGAGACAGGCTTGGTCCCCATGCCCACCTGAATGCCTGTGGGGACCTCGCCGCCGGCGCTGGTGGCCGCACCCGGGGATCGCAGATTCTGATAGAGCAGGTCCACAAAATCAGCCCGGCTCTTCTTGAACCCCACCGTGTTCACATTGGCGAGGTTGTTGGCGATGACATCCATGTTCAACTTCTGGGCCGACATTCCCGATGCGGATGTCCAAAGACTTCGTATCATTGACCGGTTCCTCCTTTTGAACTTATCGGATTCTGCTTACTTCGTTGATGGCGCGCTGGTTGACCTCATCCAGGACCTGAACGGCCTTTTGATAGCTCTCAAAGGCCCGCATGCAGTGGACCATGGAAACCATTTCCTCCACGATATCCACATTGGGCAGCTCGAGGCAGCCCTGTTTTATCCTGGTGGCAAAAGGCACTGGGGCCTCCGGTTCATTGGCCGTATTGGCGAACATGGCCCGGCCGGCGGCCAAAAGACCCTGTTTGTTCTCAAACGACGCCAGGGCCAGCGTCCCTACGATATTTCCATCCGATGAAACTTCACCCAGTTCGGTTATCTGAATGTCATTACCGTCAAGCTGGATCGGTCCACCTTCTCCCAGGACCATATCCCCGTTCTGGGTCACCAGAAAACCTTCGGTATCCAGAGAAAAATTTCCTTTTCGAGTGTACATGACCCCGTCGGGAGTCATCACTTTGAAGAACCCCTCTCCGTGAACAGCCAGGTCCAGGCTGTTGCCGGTGGTATGAAAATCGCCCGGGGTGAAATCTATCGCAGTCCTGACCAGGCTGGGGGAGGCCGGGTGGGAGCCTGCCCGTCCGGCTTCCTGAACGCCCTTTTCGGTTTCGAGTACATCCTGAAAAGCGATCCGGGTCTTTTTGTATCCATAGGCCGATGCGTTGGCGAGGTTGCTGGAGATCACGTCCATGCGCATCTGCTCCTTGAGAAGGCCTTTTACTGGATTGATCATTCCCTGAAACATGGTGCCCTCCATTTCAATTCCAGGAAGTCCCGCCTGGTTACCTCTTCGATTTGCAAGTACCGTACCAGGCGGGTGGAGAGATGCAGAATATGTTTGCTGGAGGTTAATTAGTTGAAAATAAAAGTAGTTTTGTTTGGGTTTGTTTCCGGGAAAAGGCCGTGATTCACAGAGGCCGGGAGGCGCTGGAAGGGGTTTCCTTGGGGAGGGAAAAGTTTGCCCGGCTTCAGGATCCTCCCGCCAAGACGCTGAGACGCAAAATAAAATCGAGAGGGTGGAAAAGGTGTGAAGGCGTGCGCTATGTGGAGTGCCGGCTCAACAGCTCAACAGCCATCCCTTATCCCTTCTCCTCTTTTAACCGGTTCAACCGATAGGTAAAGGCCAGGATCTCCGCCACTGCCTTGTAGAGTTCCGCAGGGATTTCCTCATTGAAATCGAGGTTGATCAGCGCTCCCACGAGGTCAGGGTCCTCGCTGATAGGGACCCCTTGTTCGCGGGCGATTTCAATAATTCGATCTGCGAGCAGGCCTTTCCCTTTGGCTGTGACCCTCGGGGCGTTGTTCTTCCCGGGTTCGTACTTGAGGGCCACCGCCTTTTTGACCTTTTTCAGCATCAGATTACCACGTCCACTGCACCCGAAATACCTGCGGCGTCGAGAAAAGGCGTCCATGGAGATTCGTCCCTGTGACGTTTGCGGCAGCTGATAGCCCCCGACTCGAGTCCGGCGGACTTCAACTGTTTATGAAGCTCATCGAGGTGATTGTTCAACAGGTCCGCCGTATCCTTGTTTTCCGTCAGGATACGGATTGTTATGACGGCCCGGTTGAGAGACACGCCAATATCCATTCGGCCCAGGAGAGAGAAATCAAGGGACAGGGACAGGAAGAATTCTTCATCATCCGGGCTTCGTTCCCGGGCGAACAGTTCTCCGCCCCGAAAACCCTCATCGGGGTGGCCCGGAATAAACCAGAACCAACCCAGGCCCTCTTTCCAGGCATTGAGGTTGAGCACCTGGTCCTGCTGAATGAGCTGAAGCCCACGGCCCGCCTGGCTTGCCAGGTCGGCTGCTGTGGAGTCCGCCGGATGCCTGTCGCCGAGGGCCGCCTTCAATGCAAGGAGTAATCCCTTGAGGTCCGAGGTCCCCAGGGTTTGAAGAGACGCCTCCTTTCCTTGCAGCAGAAACTGTGCGGCCCTGTTTTCCAGAAACAGGCCCGAGTCCCTGAGCTGGCGCGCCAGCCATTTGACACCGTTTCCATCAGGGCCGCGATACACCATGCCCGGCATCCTGTCCCTCAACCGGAGCAGGACGTCTCGGACGGCCCGGTTGAGCCCCCGATCTTCCGCCTTCAATGACAGAGCCTCCAGGATTCGACCCAGTTCGGCCCTTGCGGGCCTTCCGGAGGCCCAGAGCCGAACCGCGGGGATACTCTCCGCACGCGCTCCCTCTACTACCCTCAAGACCAGCCGTTCTCCCAGAGAACGCACCTCAAACAGGTAGTTTTGTCCCTCGATAAGAGGCCGTGCAGCGAGTGCGGGAAATTTGGCCCCGCGGGCCAGGAGGAGAACGTTTCCTCCGCCCCGGACCTCAATCACCGTTCCTCTGAAGGTGTCTCCGGGCGTGAATCGAAGGCCTGTCTGTCCGGCTGCATCCGGGGCCTTGGTCTTCAGTGCAGGGACTTGTGGAATGCCTCGCAGCATTTTTCACCGGGTATTGGCGGTTGTTTGTCAGGAGCCTTGTGAGCGGCTCCCGAGCTTCAGAAACAGCTCGATCTCTCCCACAGAGATCCCAAGACGCCGTGCCACGTCTTCCCTCGTCAACCCCTTGTCTATAAGGGCATGTATGGATTCCCGTGTATCCTCGGTCTTTCTAAGCGATACCTTGTCGCGGATGGAGGCCGCATCCGTTACCTCGAACAGGTCATTGAACTGACGGTAGCGATGTTCGGCCCGTTCCAGTGTCTCGTCCAGCCGCCCCAGCAAGCGACTTGTCAATTCGCGCTTTTCTTCCAGGTTCCCCTCGAGTTCGGCCGCAATTTCCCGCATTTGAACAAGGATCTCCTCGGACTTTCGAAGCTCCTCTTCACGCTCTTGACACTCCTTTGCCCGCCGACGGTTTCCGGACATGATCAGCCAGAGGAGAATCCCGACCAGGATTAAATCTGCGGCGATCTGTCCCATGATCCAGGTTTGCATATTCATAGATATCAAACGGGCCTTTCGCTTTCCGTCGTGGTGGAAGTGCACCCGGTTTCCTCAGATGACTATGTGCACCTTGTGGTTGCGGGGTTTCTTGAGACCGCCGGCTCCGTAACTCAGGGCTTCGTCTTTTCTGCCTTTGTCTTCGATTTCATTTGTGATAAGGGCTTGCGGCCCACCCGATAGGGCTGTGTCTTGCCGGCTGTCTTCATCCTTTTCCGAATTGTTCCCGTGCCTTTTCCCGGTCGAGCGATCCCCGGGCCTCTGTTTGCGCGGTGGTTTCCAGACCCGGCTCGATGTGGGGCTGACCGGGGATGCCCCGCTGAGTTTTGATACGTCGTTCATAACGGACCCCCGTGGTTCATGCTCCGGAGGGGCGGCCGGTTTTGAGCAGGAGGTAATCAGAGGCTCGGCAAATGAGGTTCCATTCCGGCTTTACACAATAGCGATACCGGTAACAACGACGCGAAGTACATCCGGTCGCAGGAGTTCGTCCAGTATTTTCTGAGCTTCCACCCGGACTGTGGGAGACATGTCCCTCATGTTCTTCCCCCCTCCGGCAAGCTCTGTCATGCGAAGATAAATCCGGTCCCGGGCCAGGGTTTCCCGGTCCTGAAAACGTTTTGAGGCCGTTTTGTCCCATGTGACTGAAAAGGATACTCTGGCTATTCGGCCACTTTCCTCACCGGAAAGCGGAACATAAAATGGCGAAAGGTCCTGCTGGATAAGACGGTGGGGAGAACTATGGCTCACCTCCTGGGAGATGACAGTCTCTTCCGGGTCAGTGGTGGGTCCCGGTCCTGCAAACCGGATAAGCGCCATATAACTGATGCCTCCAAAGACCGCCGCCAGGATAATCAACCCTCCAATAAGTAGATTTCTACGGAGAAACGCGGGCCGGGAGAAAAAAGAGGATGTTTCACCTTTTTCTTCCTTGCGGTCGACGGCATCCGGGTTTTCCTCGATCTGCTCGCTCGCGTCTTGTTCCGCAGAGTCAGTCATGTCTTTACCAGCACTCCCTGCCTTAATCTTCCTGCCGTGAGAAATAGCCTCTCAGTGAACCTTTCAGTCGCAGTATCGCTTTTGTATGTAGTTGGGATATACGTGATTCGGTATATTCCATGACCTCTCCTATCTCCTTCATAGTCAATTCTTCGTAGTAGTATAGTGTTACCACGGTGCGCTCGGTTTTGGGGAGCTTCTCAATGGCCTCGGCAATAACGTCCCTTATTTCAGCCATGTCCAAGGTGTCGGATGGATTGTCGGATGACAGCTCAGACGGTGTCTTAAACAGGCGGAAGTCATGTGCCTCCTTGGAGACGACCTGGCTTAGTTCGTCATCGCTTATCAATGAGACCCCTCGGGTCTCATCGAGCAGCGCATAATACGAAGGCATATCTATGCCCAGTTCTTCTGCCACCTCTTCATCAGTGGCAGGCCTCATGTTCTCGTTTTCCACCTTTAAGAAGGCGGCTTCAAGCTGTCGGGCGTTCCGGCGAACCGAGCGGGGTACCCAGTCCATGGATCGCAGTTCGTCCAGCATGGCTCCCCGGATCCGGAATTCGGCGTAGGACTTGAAGGCCACGCCTTTGTCTGAGTTGTACTTTTCCACGGCATCCAGCAGTCCCATGATGCCGGCGCTGACGAGATCGTCCTGGCTCACATGCTGGGGAAGACGCATGCCAAGTCTCCCTGCTATGGTTTTGACCAGCGGGGCATACTCCAGAATAAGCCTTTCCCGCTCCTCCGGATCCTGCGCCCCTACTTGTTTAAAGGACACCTGGGAATACCGCTTCAGTTTGTTCGTCGCCGGATTGGGCATGTCTCCACCCTGGTTAGTGCTCCAGAAAGTTCTGCCGAAAAAACCGGATATCCCCTTCAAGATCAGGCTCATCAACGTTTGCCACGATGCCCTTTGCCAATTTTTGAATGTAGCGGCTGGCAGGGGCCTCAGGGTAGCATTCCAGTACGGTCTTCTGTTTCCGCACGGCAGCGGGCATGAGTTTGTCAAAAGGAATCCAGCCCGCGTAATCAAGGGAGGGCGATCCTAGAAACTGGTCCACCACAAGGCTCAGATGGCGGTAGATCTTCTCGGCCTCTTCGCCGTTTCGTGCAGCATTGACCAGAACCTTGAAGCGTTTCTGCTTGTAACGGCTGGTCAGGACCTTGATGAGGGCGTAGGCGTCTGTGAGCGATGTAGGTTCGTTGGTGACGAGCACCACCTTTTCCATGGCTGCATAGTTGAAGTACATCACGTTTGATGAGATACCGGCGCCTGTGTCGATGAGAAGGATGTCGAACCGGTCCTTGAGGGCGTCGAGCTCATCCAGGAGGATAAGCCTCTGGGTGTTGTCCAACTCCGTGAGTTCCGGGATGCCTGAAGCGGCCGGAAGGATCTTGAAGCCGCCGGGGCCAGAAATGAGGATCTCATCAAGAGTCTTCTCTCCTCTCAGGAGATGATCGATGGTGTAGCGCGGGTTAAGCCCCAGCATAACGTCGAGGTTGGCAAGGCCCAGGTCCGCGTCCAGCACCAGGACGCGCATATCCATCCGGCTCAGGGCCAGACCCAGATTGGCAACGATGCTGGTTTTGCCCACACCGCCCTTTCCGCTGGTGACAGACATGACGCGTATCCTTCTTCGGATGCCTGCCCTTTCGACTTCATTTTTCAGGGCCACCCGGCCGGGTTTATCCTTTGCCATGTGATCCTCGACCAAGGACCGGAGTCCCGTTGCCTGATCCATGTTTTAATACCTCATTCATGTCTTGGAAGGGTCCCCTTGGGTCTGCCGCCGGACTTTTCAACATGCCGAGAAGGAGTTTGGCAAGGCGCTTTCTCGATGCCTTTTCAATGTCCTCGGGCACTTTCTGCCCTGTAGTGAAGTATGATACGGGTTTTCGCCTGGAGACCAGGAAGTTGAGCATGGGTGATGCGTCCATTACTTCGTCCAACTTGGTGAAAATGTAACTCTTGAAAGGAAGAATGCCGAATTGCTCGCGGGCACACAGAAGATTTCCGTAATCAGTGGTTGCGCTGAGCACCAGGAAGTGATGAATATCCTTCAGACCGCGGAAGAGCCTTGCCAGTTCTTCTATGTCCTCCTTTCGGTTGGGGCTTCTGCCGGCTGTGTCGATCAGAATCAATTCGGCGTCTTGGTTTCGTCGAAGGGCGTCTTCCAATTCCATACGTCCGGACGCCACATCCAGGGGGATCCCCATGATTCGCCCGTAGGTCCGGAGTTGGCTCACAGCGGCGATTCGGAACGTGTCAAGCGTGATAAGGGCGGTCCGTATGCCCTGCTTCACGGCCCGCAGAGCCGCCATTTTTGCCAGAGTCGTAGTTTTGCCCACGCCCGTGGGACCGATGAAGGCATAGATCTCACGTGTCCCCGAGGAATGTTTCGGGATTCCCACCTGGACCCTTCGGAGCACCCGGGACAGGGATTCCTGCAGCAGTTCGGTTTCGTCCGCTCCGGCCTTGAGCCCGTCTTCGCGGCGGAACTCGGTCATGAGGTCCAGGGTCAACTCAGGCCTGAGGCCGAAGGAGTGCAAAAGTCGGTGCAGGCAGCGAATAGCCGGGTCGTAATAGAGTTCGGGAGGCAAGCCCCTGCCTGCATCCGCGGTAATTATGGCTGCTTTTATGTCCCGGAGCTCCTTTTCCAGGGTCTCCCAGCGTTCCATCATGGCATTTGAATCAGGGAGCGAGTCCGACCCCATACCGCCCGCGTTGAGATCGCTGGGAGGGGCGAAGTCAACCGCGGCAGTCACCTCCACGCGCTTTCTGCCGTTTTCCCCCTCACCGGGACCGGGACGCAGGTTTCTGGTACGCAGTATCACCGCGTCCGGCCCCATTTCCTTTTTGACCATTGTAAGGGCTTCCCGGTTACTATCGGCGATGAATCGTTTGATGTTCATGACGCCTCGACTCGAATTTCTTCAACGGTTTCAACCTGGAGCCCGCTCGGTATTTCATTGTAGGAAAGCACCGTCAGCGGTATCTGAAACCTCTCGCACAGCTTTTTCAGGTGTCTGCGGATAGTGGTGGAGCAGAGCATAACAGGCTGTTCGAGTCTGACAGAGGCCTTTTCCACAGAGCGCTTGATCACCTCGATGATTTGATTGGCCTGCCTGGGGTCGAGGGCCAGGTAGGATCCGTATTCACTCTGGTTGATTCCCGAGCCCACGGCTTCTTCGAGGCCCGAGCCCACGGACAGGACCCTGAGGACTCTGTCTTTTCCGACGTAGGGTCTGGTGAGGGAACGTGCAAGCCGCTGCCGGACATATTCGGTAAGCAGGTCCGTGTCCTTGGTCATGGCGGCATAATCCGCGAGGGTTTCGAGGATGGTCAGCATGTCCCGAATGGAAACCTGCTCACGCACCAGGTTCTGAAGCACCTTCTGGAGAAAGCCCAGGCTCAGATGCGCGGGCACGAGTTCTTCGACCACCTTGGGGTTTGTCTCCGAGACCTTATCCAGAAGGCGCTGGACTTCCTGTCGCCCCAGGAACTCATATCCGTCCTTACGGATTACCTCGGAGATGTGGGTGGTTATCACACTGGGCAGGTCCACCACCGTGTATCCGGCGAACTGGGCATCCGCCTTCTTGTCTTGGGAGACCCATATGGCGG
>CAZEIA010000016.1:0-30255 GCA_964512335.1 uncultured Desulfobacterales bacterium | reverse complement strand
TCGAAAAGGCCTACATGGACCTGTGGGAAAGCTACAGGGGTCTTTCCTGAACAACTTCGAACTCGCTCGCTTTAGAAATACGTTTTCATACTCATAACAGCCTTGCACAAAGCTCGGCTACATCGGAGCTCTCGCCGCGCGTCAGCAGGACGTGACCTGAACTAGTCCTTGAGGCGGTCCACAACATAAGTAAGCCCGCTGCTGTTGGTATGCAGGGCCTCAGTTTTTCCTCATTGGATCCCGGAATGTATCCGACCGGCGTCGTTTCTGGTCGTCAATTTCTTCGATAACTGCGAGAGGGATGATAAGATCATCGTCACAAAACGCGTGGATTGCCTCAGGGTCGTGGAGTAATACGTTTGTGTCCAGTACGTATGCTTTCTTCATTCCATTGTGCGCATTTCAGGTTACATACCACCTTTTGCGGCGGCCTTGAAGGTCAGGGCCCAGGCACAGCGAAATAGTATGAACTACAAGGTCTGTGTTTGGATGACTGTCTCGAAGGACCAGAAACCGGTCAAAAAAGAGACCTGCAACCAACAGGATACCGAAGCAAAGAAAAAGGATGCTCAACACGGGAATCACTTCCTTTTTGAGACGCGCCCCGAAGCCGGTCACGGACCGGCACCGGGGCGACTATGGAGGAGAGGGCCTTCCCTGAACCATTGGAAATGAGGTTCATGGTCAATAGAGGTGGCGGAAGGCTGCTTGATCAGAATCATTGCCTCCTTGTGTTCAGCAAGTGTGAGGAGAAGGTTCGAATTCTGTCAGAACTCTTGGTGGTCTTTGCATTGAAGGGGGGACAGATGACTTCGGGCTGGAGAACCTCAAGGATTAAAAAAAAGAGGCGATGCAAGGCGATCGCCTCCGTGGAGGTGGGGTTAATGTGGATAAAAGCTTATATTAGGAAAAACCGGGCAACGACAAAAATGCCTATAAAGCCTCGACCAGGATCTCGGAGAGTTCCCTTACCGGCAGGTCCTTTTCCGTTGCAGGATCTTCCAGGGTCATCACGCAGAACGGGCAGCTCGTGGTGAGCACTTCAGCACCCCGGTCTACGGCTTCCTCGACACGCTTTTCGCTGTTTCTATGATAGGAGATCTCGGCCTCGAAGAACATCCGCCCGCCGCCTCCCTCGCAGCACAGGGAATTCTCCCTTGAATAGGAGAACTCCATCAGGTCGATCCCTTTCACGGCCTGAAGGAGGGTCCTGGGCGGGTCATAGACCTTGTTCTGCTTTCCGAGAAAACAGGGGTCGTGATAGATCACCTTTTTCTCATAAGGCGTCTCGAAGGACAGGGCCCCTTTCTCCACCAAGTCCGCCAGGACCTCGGTGTAGTGGATCACCTTGATGCCGCTCTCGCCGTATTCGTTCTTGAGGGCGTTCATGCAGTGGGGGGACAGGGCGATTATCTCCTTGACGCCGTGCTTCTTGAACGTGGCCGCGTTTTCTTCCTGCAACTCCTCGAAAAGCCCTTCCTCACCCATCCTTCGAATCTCGTTTCCGCAGCAGGCCTCTTCAGGGCCCAGGATTCCGAATTCCAGTCCGCCCGCGTTGAGGAGCCTGGCCACGTTTACGGGGATGACCATGCAACGAGGGTCATAGGCCTGGATACAGCAGGTGAAGAGGAGGCGCCCCGATTCCGTATCTTTTACGTGCGGGATCTCCACCTCCTGGCCTTCTTCCTTCACCCACTCCCCCCGCTTGGAGCGAGGGCGGCCCCAGGGATTTTTCTGGACAAAGGCGTTCTCGAGGGCCTTTTGAATCGAGAGGGGGATCTGCCCTTCCTCTACGAGTTCTCCCCTAAGGGCGATGATCATTTCCGAGGGCTTGACGTCCCGGGGGCAGCGGAGAGTGCATTCCCCGCATGAAGTGCAGTACCAGGGTAAAATTTCTTCGATCTCGCGTTTGAGAAATCGCTTGCGCACCAGCTTGCGAATGTTGAACGGGGTGATACCGGATTCCGGACAGCTTCCCGCGCACATCCCGCACTGCATGCACATGTTGACTTGGCTCAGGGTCTGGTTTTCCATTAGGTTCGCTCCTTTACAACCACTATCAGCGGGACTTCCAATAGAACAAACCGATTACATTGTCAAGCCATTCAAGGAATCCTGATAGTTGATAGCCTGTTAAGCAGTTGAGCGATTGAACTGTTGAGAGGTCTTGCCATCAGTTCCCCCTCACCCCCACCTTTGACCAATATCCTTTATCACTGTTCGTGTGATAAATGTGGGCTTCGTGGTGATACCAGTGATTATGAGGCCTTATGAAGGCCACCCGA
Organism: uncultured Desulfobacterales bacterium; assembly: GCA_964512335.1. Classification (GTDB taxonomy): domain Bacteria; phylum Desulfobacterota; class DSM-4660; order Desulfatiglandales; family HGW-15; genus JAIPEI01. The sequence continues at coordinate 27,970 of CAZEIA010000016.1, read as the reverse complement.
ACTCGGCCGTGTCGCCAAGTTCTTCCTCTATCCGCAAGAGCTGGTTGTACTTGCACACCCTTTCGGAGCGGCACAAAGAGCCCGTCTTGATCTGCCCCGTACCGGCGGCCACGGCCAGGTCGGCGATGAAGGTATCCTCGGTCTCACCGGAGCGGTGGCTCACAACAGCTTTCCAGCCGGCTCGGTGCGCCATGGTAATGGCGTCCAGGGTCTCTGTGAGCGTTCCGATCTGGTTGAGCTTGATCAGAACCGCGTTGGCGGAGGATTCACGAATACCGCGGGCAATGCGTTTGGTGTTCGTGACAAAGAGGTCGTCACCCACGAGCTGGACCCGGCTGCCCAGCCTTTCCGTGATCATCTTCCAGGCATTCCAGTCGTTCTCCGCCAGCCCGTCTTCAATGGAGACGATCGGAAAACGCTCCGTCCAGTCGGCGTAGAAGTCGATCATCTCGGATGCGGCTCGCCTGGAGCCGTCGGACTTCTTGAATACGTATTTCCCGCCGGCGTAAAACTCCGATGCCGCCGGATCAAGGGCCATGACCACATCCACCCCCGGCCTGTACCCTGCCTTCTCGATCCCGGCTAGCACCATCTCTACGGCTTCCTCGTTGCTCTTGAGGTCAGGTGCAAATCCCCCCTCATCTCCGACGGCGGTGGAGTATCCCTTGTCCTTGAGCACGGAGGCAAGCGCGTGAAAGACCTCGGTGCCGATTCGCAGTGCCTCATGAAAGGTCTTCCCCCCTATGGGCATGACCATGAACTCCTGCAGGTCCACGTTATTGGCCGCATGAGCGCCGCCATTGAGGATGTTCATCATGGGCATGGGAAGCCTGCATGCACCGGCGCCCCCTATATAGCGGTATAGGGGCATGTACAAGGAGTCGGCCGCAGCCCTGGCTACGGCCAGGGAGGCGCCCAAGACAGCATTCGCCCCGAGCTTCTTCTTGTTTTCCGTTCCGTCCAGCTCAATCAGGGTGCGGTCCACGAGCCGCTGGTCCGTAGCCGTCATCCCGGTAAGGGCGGGAGCTATCACCTTGTTGACGTTCTGGACGGCCCTCTCCACGCCCTTGCCGCGGTAACGCTTCTTGGCCTTGTCTCTCAGCTCTACGGCCTCGTATTTTCCCGTTGAAGCGCCCGAGGGGACCGCAGCTCTGCCGAAGCTACCATCTTCCAGGCCGACTTCGACTTCCACCGTGGGATTGCCCCTGGAGTCCAGTATCTCGCGGGCCGTTACAATCTCGATTCTCTCCATGACTTTCCTCCTTGTTCCGGCCCGAAGGCCCGGGTTCACCGCCTTGACGGCAACTGGCAGCAATCTGCCGTGCCGCGCCCCGCAGGTCGCTTTGATGTCCAGGGTCGAATATGCTTAAAAAATTTACTATAGTTGATTTGCCTGTTGATGACAAGCTCCGACACTGATACAAAGGAGGTGTTCACCTTTCCGGAGGACGGTTCTCATGCATTCCTTCCCCCCTTTCGATCCAGACCCGCTTTTCAGACCTCAGACAGTTGCTGTGATATGGGCCTCGGCCGATCCCGTGAACGAAAGAAGCTTGTTTTATGAAACAGATTGACCTGATGGTGGTAACCGGCCTTTCCGGCTCCGGCAAGAGCACGGCCATCGATGCGCTGGAAGATGTCGGTTACTTCTGCATAGACAACATGCCCCTTTCCCTCGTGTCCGAGTTTCTCAGGCTTCGATCGGGGAGCGGGGAAGAGGTGCAGAGAGTCGCCCTGGGCATGGACTTGCGGCAGCAGGATTTTATGGAGCGCTTTCAATCCGTCTTCGAAGGGCTGCGCCAAGAGGGGTATCGTCCGGAACTCCTGTTTTTCGACGCCTCGGAAGAGGTCCTGCTCAAGCGTTACAGCGAGACGCGACGTCAGCATCCCCTCTCTCCGGGGGGAAGCCTTCTGGACGGCATAAGGGAGGAGAGAAGGAAGCTCGAAGTCCTGAAACCCCTTGCCGACAGCATCATCGATACCTCTCACTTCACAGTCCACGAGTTGAAGGAGTTGATGATCCGGCATGCACAACGGAACCTGCATGCGGAGAGGATGCGGATCGGCCTGGTGTCCTTCGGCTTCAAATACGGCGTGCCTCTGGAAAGCGATCTTCTCGTGGACGTGCGTTTCATCCCGAATCCCTACTTCGTTCCCGAGCTCAGGGATCTGGACGGCCTGAACGAGCATGTCAGGGACTTTATCTTGAAATGGCCGGAGACTCGCGAGTTTATAAATCGATACGGCCGCCTGCTCGAGTACCTGGTACCGTTTTACGAAAAAGAAGGAAAGTCGTATCTGACTGTTGCGATAGGGTGTACGGGCGGAAGGCACCGGTCGGTCACAGTGGCTGCGGAACTGCACCGTCTTCTGGAACAAACCGGGGGGAATGTCAGCTTGTCCCACCGGGATCGCGAGTTGTCCTCCGGTTGATGACCCGAAAAGAAATCACTCAAACTCTTCGGATTCTTCGGTGGGATAGAACAGGTGGAGGTGCTCCCGGCGGATCGTTTCCAGGTCTTTTCTGAAGAGTGTATCCTCAGCCATGGAGCGGAATCTCCTGGCTGTGCGCTCCATTTCCCGGAGGCGTTCTGCGACTCCGCTTTCCATAAACAGCTTTTTGATCCTTGTGAACAGGGATTCGCTTCCGTATAGGAAGGTCCCTTCTTCAAGGATTTTGCATGCAACCATGCGACGGAATGTGTCGAAGTGAAGTTGTTCGCGGATTCTGTCCAGGTCTTTCACTACGTAATCGATCTCCTCCCGGAGTTGGGGAGTGAGAAGCATGCTGTGTTTTTCTTTGAAGATTCGGTCGTCCAGCCGGTTGCGATGGTCTTCGGGAAATCCGTCGTCCACGACGATTATCAGGTCGAGGTCCGACCCCCGCACGAGCCTGCCCGTGCTGCGTTCCGGGCGTGGCACATCGTGGGCCATGTCGTACACAATGTCGCCTGCGAGCAGGAAGCAGGCCTTTTGGCGGACAAGCTCAGGGTTGTCGGAGCCGCTCACCAAAGAGGAGACTGTTTGATACGCGAGCTGGGATTTTTCGCGGGTAACGGATCTGATATGTTCAGAGATCTCCAGGGCCCTCGTTTCAAGAGCCGTTTCCGCGCCAACGGGTGCGATGACGGAGTAAGTTAGAAACTCACGTAGAATCGACGGAGAAAGCCTGGCATACCCTTCAATCCTGCGGTCCAACCTCAGATAGAGTCGGGACACGCGCCGTACGATGAGACGTGCGGAACCCATACAGAGACGCCAGAGCGACAGACTGTCCGTTTCGAGGCCTTCAAGGAGTTCGGCTCCTGTAAGCGGACCCCTGGCTTGCAGGATGGTTTCAATCCGGGTTTCCATAACGCTATTATAACAGCACCAGGTTCATGTTCGAAGCATAAACGGGAATCATCCCTTCGAGTGTCAAAATGACGATTGGGCAACGAACGACTCCGGGATCCCTCGGCTGATCGGCCTGAGCGGGGTTCGGGCTGAAAAAATCAGCGCCCACCGGGTTTTTGGGCAATTTTATAGTTGATATTCAGCACGAGATTTATTATGGTCCGTACAATCCGGTCATTGCGGGTACCCATACACATGAAAGGAGGAGGAGATTATGAACAAGGGAGATCTGGTCAATGAGGTGGCAAAGGTAGTGAGCACCAAAAAGGAGGCTCAGGCTGCCGTCGACTGTGTGTTTTCCTCCATCACCAAGGCCCTCAAGAAGAAAAGCACTGTGACTCTGGTGGGCTTTGGCACATTCAAAGTCGACAAGAGGAAAGCCAGGAAGGGAAGAAACCCCCAGACGGGTGAAGAAATCAAGATCAAGGCGAAGAAGGTGCCCAAGTTCGTGCCGGGAAAAGCCCTCAAGGACGCGATCAAGTAATCCGCCGGTTAGCAGATACGGAATTCAGGCCCCCATCGGCAAGGCGCCTTGGTGGGGGCCTGCTGTTTTTCCGGCGCTTTCTATGGGCTGCCGCTCTTTGGATCCCGGCTTTAATCTTTGTCTGCGCCCCGGACTTGGCGGCCGGAAGAGAATCCATTCGAGCGAACAAGGTCACGGTGGTCTTTCCTTCGTCTCTGCGCTCCGGGGCCGAAGAAGTCCTCAGGCTTTTCCCGTCGGTTTGCAGGGAATTGGAGGACCATCTGGGCTTTGAAGTCGATTTCCATTCGACGGTTGTTCTGGTAGCCGACAGTATCGAGTTTCAGCGGATGACCGGGAGCAGCATGGTAGTCGCCCTTGCGGTTCCCCGTCGACAGACTATTCTCATCGACAGGCCGCGCTCTATTTCCCATCCCCACCGCCTTCACGCCTTGCTCAAGCACGAGTTGTGCCACCTTCTTCTTCATGACAGGATACGCGGCGGGCGCCTTCCCCGCTGGCTTGACGAGGGGGTCGCCCAGTGGGTCAGTGGAGGATTTGCCGAGGTCGTGCTTCCGCGAAGAGGTTCCGCTCTGGATGAAGCCGTTCTGTCGGGGCGTATCATCCCGCTCAAAGCACTCTCCAGGGGGTTTTACGGAGAAGACCGCTCTGTGCTTCTCGCGTACGAGCAGAGTCTCAGCCTGGTGCAGTTTATCGTCGACCGATATGGAACAGGTGGCCTCCTGTCCCTCTTGAATGGGCTGGCACGAGGAGAGTCCTTTGAGGCCGCCCTTTCGGAGAACCTTTCTCTTACAACGGCTTCCCTTGAAGAAGCCTGGCATGAGGACCTAAAAGGTAAGGCCGCTTGGACGGTCTTTCTGATCGGCCACCTTTACCAAATCCTGTTTTTCTTCGGGGCCGCGATCCTGACAGTCGGATTTGTACGTCACATAAGAAAAAAGCGCGCCGCAATGGACGCGCTGGATGACCCCGACTGAGGGGTGATCATGGTGGGTCTGGAGCAGGGCCTAACTCTTGAAGCGGGCCTGCAAAAGGGTGCTAGGCGGCTCGTCCGGATCGCCTTTTGGCGTCCGCAAGCGCCAGGTAGAGGGCGCCTACGGCCAGTTCCGCGCAGTGCGTGTGGTCGCCGGGCAGGGTTTCCAGGTAATCGGTCACGTCTTCGGGCGTGACGGTCCATGCTTCTTCAACGCTTTTTCCCTCAACGAGTTCGCATACAGTGTTGGCGCAGGCGTTTGTGTTCAGGCATCCCTGGGTTTCAAAGGAAACGGACAGGATCCTTCCTCCTCTGATAGTGAGAAAAAACGTGACAATGTCCCCGCAGTCTCCGGTCCTGGATCCTAAACCGTCAGGGTTTGTGACGGTCTCCCGTCTGTCCGATCGAAAGGCCATTTCCAGGAACCGCAGGGAATGATCCTGCCAGAAGTCAAAGTCTTTTTCGTTCATTTTCGATCCAACCGTCCTTATATGTTTTCGCAGCCGGTCAATAAAACCGCCTGCCGGGATGAGAGACGGTGCATTTGAATGTGCTTGTCGCCCGGGTGTTTCTTTCGGGGGCCGTGGGTCGGCCCATATCAGGCCAGGGCAACCATTTCGATCTCAACCCGGGCCCCGAGGGGGAGGGCGACGACTTGAAAGGCGCTTCTTGCCGGCGGATCGGCTGGAAAGAAGCCGCCGTAAACCGTATTGACCGCGGAGAAGTCCTCGATGTCCGCAAGGTAGACCGTAGTCTTGACAACACGGGACAGGTCGGTTCCCGCAGCTTCCAGGACGGCGCAAAGGTTATCCATCACCCGTCGGGTCTGCTCCTGGATCCCGCCCTCCACCATTTTTCCGGTTGCAGGGTTGATCGGGATCTGACCCGAGGTGAAAACCAGGCCGGCGGCTCGTATGGCTTGGCTGTAAGGCCCAATCGCAGCCGGCGCCTTTTCTGTTGAAACTGGCTCTCGCATGAGGCCCTCCTCCCGGTCCGAAGACCGGACGGTTTGGTTCCAGGGTTACGACAGTCGCCGTTTACACCTTATCCTGCATGATGTCAACAGTGCCTGAACTGATTCTTGCCTGAATGCGCGGTCACACCCGTTACATGATGTGTGTCTTCATGATCTGTGTCTTCATGTTGTTTGACACGGCTCCTGCCTGCCCTTGAGCTTACCAAAAAGTGCACGCTGGACGTCAATCAGGGAGTTACCAAAATTTTCTTGACACCCCATGACTGGTTGTAATAACTTAAATACAACATTTGCGGGAGGTGCAACATGGTTACTTATGATTTGGCGGTTAAGAATGGCAGTTTGGTAATCCCCGGAGCAGGTGTCGTGCGTGCGGACTTGGGGATAAGGGACGAAAAAATTGTTGCTGTTTCAGAAGAAATTCCTTCGGAAGCGGCTCGAAGCGTGTTGGACGCTTCAGGCAAGCACGTTTTTCCCGGAGCGGTGGACTCACATGCACACATCGGCATTTACCGGCCGCTGGAGGAGGATGCAGCCAGTGAATCGGCCGCATGTGCCGCCGGCGGTGTAACGACCATTGCCTCTTATTTTAGAACGGGAAAGAATTATTTGAACAAGACCGGCGCCTTCAAAGAGATCTTTCCTGAGCTGATGTCTCGATCGGAGTCTTCCTATCGAGTGGATTTTGCCTACCACATTGCCTGCATGTCTTCGGAGCAGATCAGCGAAGTTGAATGGCTGGTGAAAGAAGGGGGCGTATCAACCTTCAAGTACTACATGTTTTACAAGAGTCTGGATTTATCGGGATCCGAGCCTTCCAGCGGGTATCTGATGCTTAACCGGGATACGCTGGACTTTGGCTTTTTGTACCGTTTCATGAAGGAAATCTCCCGCGTCAATCAGTCCCTTGAAGGATCTCCCCTGAGTCTCTCCATTCACTGTGAAAACCCGGAAGTGATTGTTGCCACGGTGGAGGAGGCCAAAAAGAACCCTACCGGGAACTCGATGAAGGACTACTCAAACGGCCGGCCTCCATGGCAGGAGGCACTGGCGATCAAGGAAGTGGCTTTTCTGGCGAATCAGACCGGCTGCCCGGTGAACCTGCTTCATCTGAGCAGCCGGGATGCGGTGGAGGCCGCGGTGGGAGCGATGATTGAGTACCCCCATATCCCCTTTCTGGCGGAAGCCACCCTGCATCATCTGGCCATGACCAACGATAACGATTACGGCATCCTGGGCAAAGTAAATCCCCCGGTGCGCGACCAGTCCCATGTTGATTTTTTGTGGCGGTCCGTGCTTGCAGGGACCATCCACACGGTGGCCTCGGACCACGCGTGCCACCCCAAGGCTCTCAGAAAAGGAGACCTTTGGACGGTAATGCCGGGGTTCGGCGGGACCAGTCTGATGTTCCCGGTCCTTATAAATGAAGGGTATCATCGACGAGGATTGCCGCTCAGCCGGGTGGCCGAACTTTCTTCCTACAATCCGGCCAGGTGGCACCGCCTTTTCCCCAAAAAGGGCACCATCGCAGTGGGGTCTGACGCGGACCTGGCGATAATAGACCTGAACGCGGAAAAGGAGGTTACTATCTCCGCCCTCCAATCGGCCCAGGACTACACACCGTTCGAGGGGATGAAGCTCAAAGGCTGGCCGGAAACCACCATAGTGCGCGGCAGGGTGGTGTTCGAGAACAGCCGTGTGGTGGGAGAGCCGGGCTGGGGGCGCTATCAGCGCCGGCCCGCTTTGTGAGCGGGAGTTTTTACCGGAGAAAGCCGGCTCGACTGGAAGCCGGCGGATGGAACAAGGCCGGCAGCGGATTTAGCAGATAAGAGGCAGTCGCGATGACTATGATTCTGGATAAGGGAATCCCGCTCTACTACCAGATAGGCACTGTTCTCAGGGAGCGGATTCTTTCGGGGGAACTCCCGGCAGGAACCCCGTTGTCCGGTGAAGAGGCCTTAGGCCGTGAATACGAGGTGAGCCGGATAACGGTTCGACGCGCTCTGGCAATGCTGGAGACCGAGGGTCTGATAATTCGCAAGAGGGGGCGGGGAACCTTTGTGGCGGAGCGATCGGCCCGGGTCCGGCCCACCCGTTTTTCCGGATCTATAGAAGAGCTGATCGCGCAGGTCTCCTCCTCCAGCGTTCGAGTCCTGGATTATAAGACAGTCGAACCTCCGGAGGATGTGGCCGAAAAGCTCAACCTGCCGGAAGGCGAGCAGGTGGTCAGAATTGATAAGGTTCGGCTCATCGAGGGGAAACCCTTTTCTGTGGTAGTAAATTTCCTGCCTCGAGAGACAGGCGAGAAAATCAGGCCGGAAGACCTGAGTGAAAGCCCCCTTTTGGTAGTCTTGGAAGAAAAACTGGGCATCAAGGCCGATGAGGCGGTTCAGTCGGTGGAGGCAACCATTGCCGGGGCTGAGATCGCATCTCTATTGGACATCCGCGTGGGCGCCCCCCTGCTGAAGGTGGAGCGCACGGTCTTTGATGTGGAAAGCAAGCCCGTGGAGCATGTTTCGGTCTTGTATCGGGCGGATAAGTACTTCTACACCGTGCGTCTCAAGAGAAATCGCTCCGACGAAGCGGCAGGGTGGGCACCTCAAATAATGATTGAAACCGATTCAAGTCACGGCAGGGGAGGGAGTTCAGAGTCATGAGCGTTGTCCGGGAGTTGGCCGAATATGCAGCCGAATTGAGCTTCGGTGACCTGCCGGGAGAAGTGGTCCATCAGACCAAGCGCCTGGTCCTGGACACCCTGGGCTGTGCCCTGGGAGGCTACCCGAGCGATACCGGGCGGATCCTGCGGCGGTTTGCTGAAGAGGCCGGCCACCCGGGGGAGTCCACTGTTTTTGTCAGCGGTGCCAAGACCTCCGCCCTCATGGCCACCCTGGTCAATGGCGCTATGGTGCGTTACCTGGACTACAACGATACCGCCTTCATAATCCAGGGCGACATTTACCGGTCCGGATATCATCCAAGCGAAGTCATTCCCGGTGTTCTGGCCCTGGCCGAACAAGAGAAGTTAAACGGCCGCGCGATTATGACCGCGATCAATCTGGGCTACGACCTTTCTCTCGCCTGGCTCGAAGGGGTGATGGGCCCCGGGATAGAGAAGTATGGGTTCAACGGAGACACCCGCGGGGCTTATTTAATGCCGCTGGTGGCCGGGCACATGCTGGGGCTGGATCCCGGTCAGATGGTAAACGCGGTGGGTATAGCGGGAAGCTGCCATGCAGTCTTCGGCATCCTGGATACACCGGCCGAAGAGTACACCATGACCAAGAACATCAGGTTTCCCATCATGGCCCAGGCGGGGTTACAGGCCGCGCTTCTCGCCCGCAGAGGCTTTACCGGACCTCAAGGAATGATCGAGGGGCATGACGGCCTTATCGAGGTGGTGATGCGAGGCGATTACGATCTGGACCGGCTCCGTTCCGCACGAGGGAAATGGTCCATAATGGACACATGTATCAAGACCATTATAGCGGACTTCTCATCGCACGGCCACCTGACCGCCACGCTCAACCTGGCCAGGGAGCACGATATCCGTCCAGAGGATGTGGAACGTATCAGGTTAAGGACCTCAAAGCGCTGCGCGGAACATACCGGCGATCCGGTCAAGAAGTATCCCAGGAACAAGGAAACCGCCGACCACTCCTCCTACTGGTTGACGGCCATTGCAATTATGGAGCGGCAGATCGGCCCCAACCAGTTCAGGCCGGAGAAATACTCCGACCCCAGGGCCCTGGCGCTCATCGACAAGGTGGAACTGGTGGGCGATCCGTCGTTGGACAAGCTCCGGCCGGCGGGTGAATCCACCATCACACTCAAGGACGGTCGCGAGTTCTCCTCCTTTGTGGACTATCCGCGCGGCCATGCCAAGAACCCCATGACCGACGAAGAGGTGATCGCCAAGTTCAGGGATGTCGCCGCTGAGTACCTCACGGAAGAGCGGATGGATCAGGTGATATCCCTGATTTTCGGCCTGGAAGACCTGGAGGAAACGGGCCGCTTGATGAACCTTTTGGCCTCGGACAAGCAATAGATTTCAGGAGTATATAGATGGCCCGCATATACGAGTACCAGAGCAAGGAGATTCTGAAACAGGCGGGAGTGGCCGTTCCGGCAGGACGGGTGGCAGACAATCCGTCCGAAGCCGGGGCTGTGGCCCGGGAGATCGGGCGGCCCGTGGTGGTCAAGGCCCAGGTCTGGGCCACGGGCCGCCAGGCAGCGGGGGGAATTCGGTTCGCTGATACGCCCGAGGAGGCGGAGAAAGCGGCTGAGGAGATCCTGGGCTCACGCATCAAAGGGCTGGAGGTAAAAAAGGTCCTTGTGGAGGAAAGGCTCGAGGTTGAGCGCGAGGTCTTTGTGGGGGTGGTGGTCTCCAACTCCCACCGGGTCAAGGGGCCGATCCTTATATTTTCTTCTGAGGGTGGCTCCTCGGTGGAAGAGGTCTCGGCCCGGAATCCCGAGCGCATCTCCCAGCTGGAGGTGGATTACCTTTCGGGTGTCTCCGCCGAGGCGGCCGAGACACTGATCCGAAAAGCCCGGTTCGAAGGTGGAGAGCCGCCCGAAGGAGTGATCAGGGATACCGCACAAGGCGCCGCCGCCATATACCGGTCCTTTGTGGAAAATGACGCCAGGAGCCTGGAGGTGAACCCCCTGATCGTGACAAAGGACGGCCGCGTAATGGCGGCTGATTGCCATTTTGCCATTGATGACAACTCGGTATTCCGCCACCCGGAGTTCGGCATTGCCGTGCCGCGGGACATGGAGCGACCGCCCACTGAGCTGGAGACAAGGGCCTGGCGCATCGAGGAGGGTGATTACCGGGGTACCGGGTATTTCTCCCAGATGACGCCTGAAATCAAAGGTCCGGGATGGATCGGCTTTCACGGTGTAGGGGGCGGCGGGGCTATGCTGGGAGCAACCGCATTTATGGCCCGGGGGCTCAAGATCGCCAATTACGCCGACACATCTGGCGATCCGCCGGCCTCAAAGATCTACAGCGTGATCAAGTGCATCCTCTCCATGCCGGTTGACGGTTACGTGCTCATGGGTGCGGTGCTTGCCAACCAGGAGATGTGGCATCACGCTCACGCCCTCGTCAAGGCTTTCCGCGAGGAGGCCCACAACCGTCCCGGTTTTCCAGTGGTCCTGCTCCTGGCGGGAAACAAGGAGAAGGAATCGGTCGAGATCGTCCGCAGGGGCTTTGAAGGGCTGCCCCTCAGGTACGATATTTACGGCCGCGATTACATCTACCAGACCGACGTTATCGCCGATCGGGTGGAGGCCCTGGTCAAAGAATACATGGCCGAAACCGGCCGGGAGAAGTGATATGTCCGCCAGTGATCAATTGGAGTTCACCACTCGGAAGTGCACCATCACCCTGGATTACAACAAGTGCCTTCCTGCGCGAGAGAACAACTCGGATCCAGCCTGTGGCTTTGCATGCGTCAAGGCCTGCCGTCTGATGGGCCGGAACATTCTAAAGATCGAAAACAATCGCCCGGTCCTGACCGTAACCGACCCGGAGGAGCTCAAGCGGCTGGATAACGAGTGCCTGGCCTGCGAGTACAACTGCAGCATCAAGGGCCCGGGCTGCATTAATATAGCAGTCCGCCTGGACTGATACGGAGATTCTACTTATGGCCATTCTTTGCGACGAAAACACGAGAATGCTCATCCAGGGCATCACCGGCCGTTTCGGTCAAGGTGTGGCTCGGAGGATGATGGAAGTGGGTTCCCACGTGGTGGCCGGGGTGACTCCCGGACGGGGGGGGCAGAGCGTCTGGGGCGTACCGGTTTTCAATACGGTCGCAGAGGCCTTGGATCAGGTGGGCGCGGTGGACGCAGCTGTAACGGTGGTCCCTGGGCCCCAGGCCAAGGGAGCGGTGATCGAGGCCTTTGACGCGGGAATTTCTACGGTACTGATGCGGGTGGAGCGGGTGCCGCTCCACGACGCCCTGGAAATAATCGCCCACGCGAAGAAACGTGGTATCCAGCTCCTGGGTCCCGGCTCCGCAGGGCTGGTAACCCCTGGCCGGGCCAGCCTGGGCGGCCTGGGAGGCTTTGTAGGGTCTTCGGACCTCCCGCAGATCGCCTTCAAGCCCGGCAGGATCGGGGTGGTTTCCCGGAGCGGAGGCCAAACGACGACGCTTTCCTGGGTGGTTTGCCAGGCCGGGTTCGGCATCTCCACCGCGGTCCACCTGGGCTCTGAGCCGGTATTGGGGCTGACCCTGGCCGAGATACTGCCCCTCTTCCAGGCTGATGACGAGACCGACGGAGTGGTCTATTTCGGCGAGATCGGGACCGTCATGGAGGAAGAGGCCACCGAGGTGATCAAGAGCGGGGCCTACAGTAAGCCCCTTATAGCCTATATAGCCGGCAAGGGCATGCCCCAGGGGCTCCGGTTTTCACATGCCAGCGCCATAGTGGAAGGCGGCAAAGGCTCGGCGGAGGGCAAGATCGAGTCTTTGAAGAGCGCCGGGGCTTTTGTGGTGGATCGCCCGGACGATCTGGGCGGCAAGCTCAAAGAGATATTCGGCCGGCCGACACCAGGGGAGGTTTAGTATGCCCGATATCCTACGTTCAATGCTTTATGTTCCTGCCAACAGCTGGCGAATGATAAACAACGCCCTCTCTGAAGGGGCGGACGCGGTCATCCTGGACCTGGAAGACGCTTGCCCTATCGCCGAGAAGGAAACAGGCCGGATCTTCGCCAGGGACGCCCTGCCTCTCCTCAAGGAGCATGGAGTGAATGCCTGGGTGAGGGTCAATGCCCTGGAAACCGGACTCACAGATACGGATTTGAGCTACATCGTAGGTCCCCACCTGGACGGGGTTATTCTGGCCAAAACCGACTCGGCCGAAGACCTGAGAAGAGTGGATGCAGTGATCCAGGGTCTCGAGGCCGAGAGGGGTGTTGATTCCGGAAAGGTGGCCCTGGCGGCCCTTCTGGAGACCCCTGGAGCGGTTGAGGGGGTCAGGGAGATAGTTCGAGCCACCCCTCGGCTTCGAGCCGTTGCCTTTGGTGCGGGAGATTTTTCCCGGGAGATGGGGGCTGGAATGGGCGTGACTAAACTGAGCCCCGAGGAATACTTCCCCATGGTCCTCTATGCGCGTTCGGCCATAGCCCTGGCAGCCAGGGCCGCGGGAGTGGCTGCGGTTGATTCGCCTTACTTCGGGCTGGTAATCGATCTTAAAGGGCTTGCCAGGGAATCAGAGCAGGTCCGCCTGCTTGGCTTCTCAGGCAAGCAGGCCACCCATCCCCGCCATGTGGGGCCCATAAACAGGGCCTTCAGCCCTTCCAGTGAGGAGATTGATTTTGCCACGCGTCTTGTAGAGGCCTTTGACAAGGCCCAGGCCAAAGGGCTGGGGGCAACATCCATGGGCGGAAAGATGATCGACTACAGCTCTGCCAAGCGCGCCCGGGCACTGCTCGAACTGGCCGATGCCGTGGCCGCCAAGGAGCGAGTGACATAAGGATTCCATCATGACCTTGTCAGGGACCTATGCCGACTTTATACAGGGCCTTCGTTACGAGGCCCTGCCCGGTACCACCGGAACCCAGACCAAAAAGCTGGTCCTCGACATCGTCGGCGTGGCCCTCGCGGGGTATGAGCTGATGGAATTTCCCAGGCTCACAGTGAGTTACCTGGCCGAACTCGGCGGCAAACCCGAGGCCACGGTCATAGGCGCGGCCGAGCGCCTGCCGGCTCCCTCCGCGGCTCTCGCCAATGCAGCCTGCGCCCACGCCCTGGACATGGACGACGGACATCGCTTCGCCGCTCTCCATCCCGGCGTGGTCATTATACCCGCCGCCCTGGCTTCAGCCGAAGCCGCAGGCTCCTCCACCAAGGATCTCCTGGCCGGTATCGTGGCAGGATATGAAGTCATGATCCGTATCGGCCGTGCCATTAATCCCTCCAGCCTCAACCGCGGGTTTCACGCAACTGGAATCACAGGCGTGTTCGGCGCTGCGTCTGCTGCTGCGCGGATAATGGGACTCAACAAAAATCAGACCCAGGGGGCCCTGGGCCTGGCAGGCCTCCAGGCCTCGGGCATCCTGCAGGTCAACCACGACTCGGAGGGCGCAAGGGTCAAGCCCTTCAACCCGGGAAAGGCGGCTCAATCAGGGGTTTACGCCGCCGCCCTGGCCTTGCGAGGGGCCAGGGGGCCGGCGGCGATCTTTGAGGGCGAGGACGGATTTTTTGACGCCTTCTGTGATCAGGTGGACTTGGAGGCGGCGGCAAAAGATTTGGGGGCGGTGTTCGAGATAGACAACGTCTACTTGAAGCTCTATGCGGCCTGCCGGCATGCGCATGCCGCCCTGGACGCCTTGCTGCAGGCCTGGCCCGCTGACGCAGACCCTGATGAGATAGATGATATTCTTGTGGAAACCTATCCGGCCGCCATACGTCTGGCGGGAATCCCCGAGCCCGACACCGCCTCTGCGGCCCGGTTCTCAATCCAGTTCACTCTGGCGCTGGGTCTCAGATATCGTGATGCAGGCGCTGATCGCTATACTGAAGACAAGATAAAGGATCCCTCTCTGGCGGCCTTGGCCGGCAAGGTGCGGCTCGCCCGCTCGGAGCGATGGGAAGAGCTCTATCCGCACAAAAGAGGGGCCACGGTCACCATAGCGGCCGGCGGCGGCAGCTTTTCCGCTGAAGTGGGGCTTGCCAAGGGCGAACCGGAAAACCCTGCTTCTTGGGAAGAGGTCAGTTCCAAGTTCTTGAAGAACAGCTCCATGGTCCTGCCGCCCGATGAGGCGAAGGATCTGGCCCGGGTTATAGGAGAGCTTGACCAGTCGGATTTGTCGGCTGTAAACGGGTTTCTGAGGCGGGCTGTTTTTTCTTGAGTGTTTGAGCGTGAAGAAGGGCGGAAGCTTAGACCGGCCATTGTAAACTCCAGGCGGTTGGAGGAGCCAGCCATGATCAAGGCAATTCTGGGTTACGACATCGAGCCTCATCTGACGGAAGAGGAATACGACCGCTGGCTCAGGGAAATTCATGTCCCCGACCTCAAGCAGATCCCCGGGCTGAGGCGGATCGTCTTTAACACAGTCAAGGACAAAATCAGAGAAGGATATGGTTTTTACCGGATCGCGGAACTCCACTATGACAGCTGGGAGGATTTCAACCGTGCGTCCGAGTGGCGGCGGCGGAATCCCGTATCCCCGGAGCGAGGCCCGGAGGGGAAGACCGCCTTTCGGTTCTATCTGGTGTGTGAGAGCGAAGAAATAGCGGTCTAAAAACGACATCTATCCTTTTGGGAAGAGTGAAATGGAAGGAAAAGCCCAAACTGACGATCTGGTCCTCCAAGTCCCTGACCCGGGCGGCATTGAGTGGGATGTGGAGGTTGATGTGCTGGTCATCGGATGCGGAGGATGCGGTTTGACCGCTGCCTTGTCCGCGGCCCAGGCCGGGGCGAGCGTACTTGTGGTGGAAAAGGAGGACAATGCCGGCGGAAATACCTCTCTCAGTCAGGGGATGATACCGGCGGCCGGGTCCCGGGTTCAGAGAGAAGCAGGGGTGGATGACTCTCCCGGGCTGATGGCCGAGGACATCCTCCGCAAGAACCACCATGAAAGCGACCCTGAGTTGACCCGCCGGGTGGCCGAGGAATCCGGCCGGCTGGTGGATTGGCTGACCGACGATCTCGGCATTTCCCTCCAGCTGGTTACAGGTTTTCTCTACCCGGGGCATTCACGGCACCGGATTCACGCTCCCGGGAACACCAAGGGGACCTTTCTGATAAATGCATTGCTGGCCGCAGCCGCTCGATACGATCTGATCGACATTGCCTACGGCGCGCCGGCCGTGCGACTGATAGCAGGGAGTTCTGACAAGGCGGTGCTGGGGGCGGAGGTTAATATAGAAGGAATAGGGCGTAACCGGGCCCGGGCCGGCAAGACCATACTGGCCTTGAACGGGTTCGGAGCCAACCCCGGAATGGTGGCCCAATACATACCTGAGATGGCGGGGGCTTATTACTTCGGTCACGAAGGAAACACAGGCGAGGGCATCTTGTGGGGTCAGGCCCTTGGTGCCGAGCTTGTCCACATGAGCGCTTATCAGGCACACGGCTCGGTGGCACATCCGCACGGGACTCTATTGACTTGGGCGGTGATCAGCCTGGGGGGCTATCAGGTCAACCTCGAAGGCCGTCGTTTTGTGAACGAGGATCACGGATATTCGGAACACGCCCTGGATGTGCTGGCTCAGCCTGAGGGCGTGGCGGTCGAGATTTTCGACCAGCGCATATATGACGCCGTCGGTGAGTACGAGGACTTCCAGAAATGCATCGAGATGGGGGCGGTGAAGCGAGGCGATTCCATCGATGATATAGCCGGCCGGTTCGGTATGGACCCCCGGGCATTGAGGGCCGCACATGAGGATTTCCAATCGGCCGCCCGTGAAGGCGCAAGGGATTCGATGGGCCGCGACGATGTAAAGCAACCTCTGGCCCCTCCCTTTTATGGGGTTCAGATAACCGGAGCGCTTTTTCACACCCAGGGCGGGTTGAAGGTCGATCATCACGGTAGAGTGATCAGCTCCAACGGTGGAGTGGTTCCTAATCTGTACGCCGGCGGCGGCAGCGCCGCAGGCTTTTCCGGCAACCGGGTATCCGGATATCTATCGGCTAACGGGCTGCTGGCCGCATTGACATTGGGGCGGCTGGCCGGGCGGCATGCCGGGGAGACCGCGGCCTCAACGAGTTAGTTGGGCCGTGATCGTCCGGAGCGCCGGACTGGTGTTTCATAATCCTTATCTGTCTTTTGGACCAGGGGGAGGGTAATCATGAGCGACTTGACCAGAAAGACCGGACAAACACGCAGGGATTTTTTGAAGACCGTGGCCATTGCAGGCGGCGCGGCCGCTGTCGGGGGGCTGGGATTTCCATCTGTTCTGCGGGCCAAGCCCAAGGAAATCCTCATCGGCCAGATTCACCCTCTATCAGGCTTCCTGGCGTTCGACGGCCAGGAACTGTCCAACGGGTTCAATCTGGCAGTCGATGAAATCAACGCCGCCGGCGGTATCAAGTCCCTGGATGGGGCCAAGCTCAAGGTGCTTACCGGCGACTCGGAAGGCAAACCTCAGGTGGCCATCCGCGAGGTCGAACGCCTTTACAACGCCGGCGCCGTGGCCGTGGTAGGCTGCTACCAGTCCGCGGTCACACTGGTGGCCACTCAGATCGCTGAGAAGTTAAAGGTGCCTTTTGTGGTCTCCGTGGCCGTGGCTGACAACGTCACTGATCGGGGTTTCAAGTATACTTTCAGGGTGCAGCCCAATGCCCGCCAGATGTCTCGGGATACGGTTCAGTATCTCTCCGAGATAATCAAGGCCAACAAGAGCGGGGCCAAGACAATAGCATACCTGCACGACGACACCGATTTCGGTTCCTCTCTCTCAGGCCATGTGTCAGAATTTGCCCCTGAGTACGGCCTCAAGTTGATCGAGAAGGTGCCTTACAGCCCCCGATCTGCGGACGTGACCACCGAAGTGGGCAAAATCAAGGCGGCGGGCGCTGACATCGTCATGGCCACAGGCTACTTCGGAGACGGAGTGCGGGTTTACAAAACCATGCGCGATGTCCGGCTGAAGGCCCAGGCGATAGTCGGGTGCGGTAACGGTGCATACAGCCATCCCAAATTCATGGAGGAGTTGGGAGGCATAACCGAAAACGTCCTGGATGGAAACTACCGGGCCAACCCGTTGAGCGACATGACCAAAAAGGCCTTGGGACACTACAAAGAGGTCTACGACCGCGAAATGGGGGCCTCGACGGTGTTCGCTTACGTGGCGCCGTATGTTATCGCCGATGCCCTGGAGCGGGCCGGAAGCACTGACAGGGCCGCGCTGAGAGATGCCCTGGCTGAAACCAACATCACCGAGCACATCCTGCCGCAGGGGCCGATTATATTCGACGAAAACGGACAGAACAAAAACGCCTCAGCTGCAATGATGCAGATTCAGGGGGGTGAGATCAAGGTCGTGTGGCCGGAGAAGTACGCCCAGGCCGATCCTGTTTTTCCTGTGCCCGAGCTCTCCTGAGGCAGGCACTTATCGCCAATTCAAGACCCGTGCGCGGCTGAGGCACATTCGCCGCGCACGGGTCTGAAATCATGACAGCGGATAGCCCGAATGAACACTTCATTCATATTTCAGTCTTTGATTAACGGCCTGCTCATCGGCGGGGTCTATTCGCTGGTGGCCATAGGGTTGAACATGATCTTCGGCGTGATGAAGATCATTAATTTCGCCCACGGCTCACTGATGATGATCGGCATGTACGTCTGCTACTGGGCGGTTCGGCTGGGAGGCATCGATCCGTACCTGTCCATCCTGCTGGTCATACCGCTTCTTTTTATAGTAGGCGCCTTGCTTCAGAGGTTTCTGATCAATCCGATCATAAATGCCCCGGAGCACAACCAGCTTCTTCTCACACTCGGGGTATCCCTTTTTCTCGAAAACCTGGCCTTATTCCTTTGGAGCCCTGATTACAGGGTCCTGCAAACAGGGTATGCCAACATCAATTTTTATTTCGGAGATATTTCCCTCTCCCTGGTCAGGATGCTGGCCTTCCTAATATCCATGGTCGGAACGGTCCTGCTCTATCTGCTCTTGACCAGGACAGATCTGGGAAAGGCCATCCGGGCGGCCAGCGAACAACCCGTAGGAGCCATGATAGTGGGCATCAACGTCCGCCGGATTTACGTGGTTTCGTTCGGCATAGGCGCAGCCTGTGCAGGTCTGGCAGGTGCCGCTGTGGTTCCGTTCTTCCCGGCATACCCTACAGTGGGCGGGTTGTTCGTGATCACCGCTTTTGTGGTCGTGGTCTTGGGGGGCATGGGCAGCTTTATCGGCGCCTTTTTCGGCGGGCTCATAATAGGGGTGGCGGAGAGCATGGGAGCGGTCTTTTTACCTGCTGCAATGAAATCCTTGATCTCTTTTTTGATTTTTATATTGATCCTGCTCTTTAAGCCTTCGGGCTTGTTTGGAGGGAAGTCGTGAGCACAGGCGCGGACAAGAAACGTCATCTGGGCCGCAGCCTGGGCACCAGGGCCTGGGTGGGTGCTCTGGCTCTAGTGGCGGTGCTCCATTTTGTGCCCTGGTTCTGGCCCAGCGTAGTCCACACCATGATCATGATTTTTCTCTTCGCCATCATGGGCCAAGGCTGGAATGTCCTCTCCGGATATGCCGGCCAGTTTTCCTTTGGCCATGCCCTTTTTTTCGGCATGGGGGCCTACACCAGCTCTCTCCTCTATGTCAAGGTCGGCCTGACCCCCTGGCTTGGACTTCCTGTGGCCATGGTCGCGTCTGCTTTAGTCGGCCTTTTCATAGGCTTGTTAAGCTTCAGATATGAGTTAAAAGGCCCATTTTTTGCCCTTATAATGTTGGCGTTCGCGGAGATATTCCATATAATCGCCATGGGCTGGGAATGGGTTGGCGGGGCTAGAGGTGTCTTAATCCCATTGCAGGGGAACCTCTGGACTATGATGCAGTTCACCAGCAAGACACCGTTTTATTTCATTTTGCTGTGGCTAACCGTGGTTTCCGTCTACCTGGTCTGGAGGCTGGAGGGCACCCGTCTGGGGCTCTATTTTCAGGCCGCGCGCGAGGACCAGGATGCCGCCGAGGCCTTGGGCGTCAACTCATTCCGCACCCGCCAGATCGCCATGGCCATCTCGGCCGCCATGACCTCCGCCGGCGGGACCATTTATGCCCAATACCTTCTCTACATTGATCCGGACACTACTTTCGGGGTCCTCAACTCTGTGGAGATCATGCTTCGGCCTATCATTGGGGGTCCAGGCACTGTTTTAGGTCCTCTGCTGGGCTCGGTGGTGCTCACTCCCCTTTCTGAGGTGACACGGGTTGCGCTCCAGGCGTATTCAGGCGCCTATCTCATGTTTTACGGGGCCATCCTGGTTGCAGTCATAATTTTTCTGCCTGACGGGTTGATGGGACTCGTCAAGAGTGCTTTCAACCGACTGCAGGGAAGGAAATCCTGATATGGCGGCGGACAAAGAACTGATCGTCGAAGGAGTTTCGAAATCCTTCCGCGGGCTGCAGGCCCTGAGGAACGTGAACCTAAGGGTCGCCGCGGGTGAAATTATCGGCCTGATCGGCCCGAACGGAGCCGGCAAGACCACTTTGTTCAATGTCGTTTCCGGATTCATCCCCCCCGATACCGGGAGAATCGAACTAGGGGGGCAGAGCCTGCTGGGTCAGAAGCCTCATAAAATCTGCAAAATGGGTATGACGCGCACATTCCAGATCGTCAAGCCGTTCGGTAACCTGACGGTCCTTGAAAACGTCGCCGTCGGCGGATTCAACCACACGATGCATTCCTCTGAGGCCGAAAAGACAAGCTGGAGCATTCTCGAGTTCGTGGGACTGGCACCCAAGGCCCTCTTGCCCGCCGGCACCCTGACCACGCCTGATCGTAAGCGCCTTGAATTGGCCCGGGCCCTGGCTACCGGACCGGAGCTGCTATTGCTGGACGAGGTTATGGCCGGCCTGAACCCGACTGAAAAAGAAGAGGTCATCGAACTGGTCAAGAAGATCCGGTCGGGCGGGACATCGGTTTTGATCATCGAACACGCCATGCGGGTCATCATGGGCCTATGTGAAAGAATCTACGTCCTGGACTACGGCCGCCTGATCGCCGAGGGCGACCCGGCCGCCATCAGTCAAGACACGAAAGTCATCGAGGCTTACCTGGGGAAGGAATATGCCGCTGCTGCAAGTAAGTGAGATTGAGATTTTCTTCGGACCACTCCAAGTGTTGTGGGGCGTCTCGTTTCATCTGGAGGAAAAGGAGACAGTATCGCTCTTGGGGTCCAACGGCGCCGGCAAGACCACCACGGTAAACGGACTGGCCGGCGTGTTACCGGTCGGGGCCGGTCGAGTTGACTTCGCCGGACAAGACATCACCAAACTGCCCGCCCACAAGCGGGTCGAGGCAGGCCTGATCCTGGTTCCCGAAGGCCGTAAGATATTTCCTTCTCTATCGGTTCTGGAGAACCTGGAGCTCGGGTCCTTCCTGAAGGGGCCCAAGTCCCGGCGGCAAGAGAGTCTGGACCGGGTCATAAGTATGTTTCCGATCCTCAAGGAGAGGCGAAACCAGGCGGCCGGCACCCTCTCCGGAGGAGAACAGCAAATGCTGGCCTTGGGCCGCGGGCTGATGTCTCTGCCCCGTCTGCTTATCCTGGATGAACCTTCACTGGGGTTGGCTCCGATAATCGTCGACGAGATTTTCCACTCGGTCACAACCATCAACCATGAGGGAGTGACTGTCTTGCTGGTGGAGCAGAACGCTCCGCAAGCCCTCTCCATTTCCAACCGTGCGTATGTCCTGGAAGAGGGCCGGGTGGCATTGACCGGTTCCGGGTCGGAGCTGTTGAAGAACGACCACATTCGCCGGGTTTACCTGGGCGTGGCCGAGGACCCTGTAATTCCAACCGCCTAGAGAGAGCTTTCCCCTCTCAACCTCCGGTTTTAGGGGAGGATTGGAGGAACGGACAATGACTGAGTACCTGAAAAGCATAAGTCGATTTGCCGCAGAGTTGACCTTGGAACATCTTCCTTCTCAAGTGGTGGAGCGTGCCCTGGAGGTTACCGCCGACACCATGGCTGTGGTTGCCGCCGGGGGTATGGAAGAGGAGATCGGAAAGCTTACGACAGAGCTCCTGGGCGAAGAGCGGCGGGAAGGTCCCGCCACCTTGTTGACGGAGGGCCGCAAGGCCCCTCTTCTTGAAGCGGCCTTTATCAACGGTGCTGCGGGGACGTTTCTGGAGCTGGATGAAGGGAACCAGTTCGCCAGGGGACATCCCGCGATACACGTTGTTCCGGCCCTGCTGGCATTCGGAGAGGCGATCGGGGCAAAAGGGTCTGATTATATCGCCGCTCTGGTGGCGGGTTATGAAATCGGAGCGCGTATCGGCACGGCAGCCAAGATCCGCATGTCCATGCATCCCCACGGGACTTGGGGGACGGTGGGCGCAGCAGCAGCCGCAGGCCGCCTGGCCGGTGTGGATTCGCAGGGCATGGAGGAGATCATCAATATCAGTTCCTCCATGGCTCTTGCCACAAGCCGCAAGACCATGCTGGAAGGGGCGACCGTCCGGAATGCATACTCCGGCCTGAGCAACCACTTGGGACTCCTCTCGCTCAAGCTTTATCAATCCGGATTCACCGGTGAGGCGGACGGCCTTTCCACGGTTTATGGGAGCGTGATATCAGAGGTCTTCGACCGCGCTGCAATGACCGAAGAATTGGGAGTGCGCTTCGAGATCGCCCGGAACTACTTTAAGCGGCACGCTGCATGCAGGTATACGCATTCGGCCCTGGATGCGCTCGAGATCATGGCGGGGCGTTTCCCGGACGGCCGTATCCCTGTAGACCAAGTGGAAGAGGTGCTGGTGGAGACCTATTCACTGGCCGCACAACTCTCGAACCGGAATCCCACCAATATGCTGGCGGCCAAGTTTTCCATTCCCTTTGCCGCAGCCACTTTTATGGTCCATAACCGGGCCGGTGTGGAGTGCTTCCGCCGGGAAAAGATTGCCGATCAGGCCGTCCAGCGCCTGGCTGACCGGGTGACCGTGTCCGAAGATCCGGATTTAACGGCTATGATGCCAGGAAAACGACCTTCAAGGGTTACCATTCGGCTAATGGACGGCAGTGAATTCAAGGCGGAAACCTATGTCAACAAGGGCGATTTCGAACTCCCGTATCCGCGGGAAGAACTGACATCAAAGTACTACGAGCTGGCCGACTCCGTCTGGGGCAGAGACAAGGCGGAGGCGGTTTACAAGACCATCCGGAAGTTGCCCGAGTTGGATGACTTGACCAGACTCACCGCTCCCTTGGCCGCCTCATAGTTTCTCCCGGCGGCCGGCGCCGACGGATTCACGCCGGGTGTCTATTTCGGTTTGAATCCGTCGATGCTGGAGTTTACGGCGAAGTAGGGCTTTGTTTCCACCTCTTCGGGCCAGCCGCGATAGTACTGTATGATGTGCTCCTGCAAGGTTTCCATGCCTTGGACCATGGCCTCCTCCTGTTCCGTCCGCGGTCTGGCAGAGGCCTCGGCCAGACGGTTGCCCAGTCCTTCAACATCCACGGTTTTGACCCTGCCCCCTTGGACCACGATCCGGCCGTCTACCAGGACCGTGTCTACAAAATGTTTGGTCCCCCTGTATAGCAGTACGTCTATAGGGTCATGGCAGGAGTCGACGTAGGGCCAACACATGGCATTGTAGTCCAGGAGCGCCAGGTCCGCCTTTCGGCCGGGTTCCAGCCTGCCTATCAGGTCGCCGAGCCCCAGAAGGTCGGCGGAGTTGGCGGTCGCCATCTTGAACACCTCCCTCGCTGAGAGGTGATCGGAGTGAAGTTCCAGCGAAGGGAGACGGTGCAGAAGGAAGCAGACCTTCATTTCCTGAATGAAGTCGTCATCATCGTTGATGGACTTTCCGTCCAGGCCCAGCCCCACATTGACACCGGCTCTCAGCATGTGAAACGCAGGAGCAATGCCGTTTCTCACCCGGAGGTTGCAGGAAGGGTGATGAGTTACACTGGTTCCGCTCGAAGCCATTCGTTTGATATCGTCAGTGGTGGGCCATACACAGTGCCCGATAACCAACCGGGGCCCGAGCAGCCCTATACGGTCCATCCAGGCGATCAATGTTTCGTTCAGGTGAGTCAGGCCGTAGACCTTTTGAAAGATTGACTGTACGGCGTGGACGTGAACGGGTCTGTCCAGTTCATCGGCCGCCGCCCTGATGGATTGGAGTAATTTTTCAGTAGCCCATTGCGGGGCAAGGGGCCCGAAGCCGATACGACACATAGGAGAGTCAAACCGCCCGTGCAATTCACGAACCGCATCCACGAAGTTGTCGCCTGTCAAGGCACCTTCAGGGGCAGGCCTGGTGAGCGCATTCCGGAGGTTTTCGGGTAATTTTTGAAGGAAAGCCTGGTTATCCCCGTAGACAAAGGGATTGTCGTTGCGGACTCCCGGATTAAACTGTAAACGTATGCCTGCGTCAGCATAGGCCTGAATGACGTTCGCATGCTCGTTTTCATGATCGACCGGGTTCGTCGGAATGTGATTATGCATGGTGGTTGTCACGCCGGAAGTGAGCAGGCGAACCGATGACAGGGCACAATCGTCATAAGGGGAGATTGGCTTGTATTTCCTTGTATCCAGGAGCCAACTCTCCAGAGTGTTGTCCAGCGCGCCCCGCTGGAAATCGGTCAACCCTCGGCCATGGCTGTGTCCGTTGACCAGCCCGGGGATGAGCAGGTACTGCTCTCCGCCGATTTCTATTGCATCGGGATAATTGGCCCGTAATTCAGAATAGAGGCCTACGGCTTTGATGTCTGTTCCATCTATAACAACCGCTCCATCCGTAATCGGGTCCTGATCGAACGCAGGAACCAACCGGCCCGCTCTTATAAGGGTCTTTCTGTCAGTCATACACGACCTCCATACGTGAAATGTTATGCTGGAAAATGTTTATGTTTCTTTGTATACACTATAATACAATTCAGGGCAACACTTCTAACAGCCATTTTTGAATCGATATTGATGGTTTTCAGGGCAAGGTCTTTTAATGGCACGAAAAATATTTTATGGCTGGTGGATTGTTCTTGCAACCAGCCTGATTCATTTTTGGGGCGCAGGTACTTTTTTTTATAGTTTTACGGCATTTTTTAATCCCCTTGTTGAAGAATTCGGCTGGAGCTATGGCGCCACGTCCGTGGCGGCATCCATCCGCAGCATCGAAGGGGGAATTGCATCGCCTCTGGTAGGGCTGGCCGCTGATCGTTTCGGAGCCCGCAGGCTGCTGTTTTTGGGTAGCATAGTTTCAGGGCTCGGCTTCATACTGTTCAGTCGAATCAGTTCCCTGCCCGGCTTTTATGCCGTCTTCCTGTTCTTATCCATCGGTTCGAGCTTTTTGTTCCCGGTACCGGGCTGGACCGCTGTGGCCGGCTGGTTTATCAGAAAACGTGGAATCGCCCTCGGCATTCTCTCTGCGGCCATCGGCCTGAGCGGAGTAATGATCTATGTAGTCAACGCACTGATTGCCCAATACGGGTGGCGCACCGCGCTCGTGGTTATTGGCGTAGGGATGTGGGGGATCGGCATCCCCTGCTCCCTTTTGGTGCGGCATCGCCCTGAGCCCTATGGCCTGGCGCCGGACGGGGAAGAAATCTCCACTCATGAAAACAGCGAAGGCGGCAGCACCACCGCGAACGGCTCTGGAATTGATGAAAATTTCAGCCTTGGGCGGGCCATGAGAACGAGGGCCTATTGGGGGATCGCGCTTGCTGTCACGGTTTCCGCGGCATGTATGCATGCCGTTGTCGTCCATGTAATGCCCCATCTTCTCAGTGTCGGCTTCAGCCGTGAAAAGGCGAGCCTCGCGGCATCCCTCATAGTGTTCGTGAGCATCATCGGGCGGCTGGGCATGGGGTGGTCCAGCAGTCGGATGGACAGCCGCAAGTTGCTGGCTCTGTCATTTGTAATGCAGGCCCTTGGGCTGTTTTTTCTGGCAGGGGTGAGGAACCTCTGGGGGGTTGCCGCCTTCGTGGCGACGCTGGGTCCCGGTTACGGGGGGGTGATCACCTTGCGCCTGACCTTGCAGGCCGAATATTTCGGCAGGAAGGCCTTCGGAGCCATACAGGGCTCATTTATGGCAATCATGATGGTGGGTACCATCAGCAGCCCTCTTTTGACCGGGATGTGCTATGACCATTTCGGTAATTATCATTTAGCCTGGTTCATAATGGCCGTTGTAAACCTTGGTGTCATTCCCCTCTTCCTGATAATAAAGTCGCCCTCTTCCCGAACACCTTCAACACCACAGAGCGGAGGAGTCTTGTCCTGAGCCGTCACCATTGGACATGAACCAGGGACCGGCAACACGGGCGAGGTCATTATGGCCCCTTGACATAGTCCCACCGCCGCCCTATATTTAATTGTCTGTTTAAAAACTGTTATGCTGGGTGGACAAATAGAACGGCCCGCCTCGAAGCGGGCCTTCGTTTGTTCGGATCCCGGCCGGAAAAGGAGGCACATGACCGACAGGAAACCATTTGCTCAGGAAATCATGAACGAGGCGTTGAATGATCCCAACTTGACGAACGAGGAAAGGGCTATGATCGACCAAATACATCTCAACGCCATTTACCGCGCCCGAAAGGTGGCGGACAGCCGGGAAGACAGGAAAGTTTATACGAGGATTCTCGAACAGGAACTGCGAAAGAGCGAGGGTGAAATTCAGAGGATTCGCGGCATGGCGGCAAATCGGGAGTCGAGAAGGGTGGAGAACTTCTGATAGAGAATTTCATCGGGGCGGAAAAAACCGCCTTGGGCTATGCATTGACATGTCGCGGCCCCCGCTCCACAGATGACTTGTTGTGGAGGGGGCCGTTTGCTTTGATAGCGACATGGCGGTTTGTAAGGACTGCATTAAGAGGCACGCCGGCGTCTCAGGTTTTCCATAAGGGCCTCAACAGGTGCCAGGGCGTAAGGTGACCCTTCCTCAATGGCCTTTAAGACGGTTCCGCCGCCGGTGAAGAAATAGTAGGACGGGTCGTCCACGGCCGACATGTAGAGGCCGGGGTTGAGATTCTTGAACTCCTGAAGCGTGTCACCGCCACCCAACAATTTCCGTGCATTGCGGTTTCGAGCGATCTCGAGGTTGAGGCGCTCCGTTCCCCTGTAGAAGTGGGGGACGAGGCCCATAACCGCGTTCACAAAGATGGTCCCTGCTGAACTCAGTATACGAACAACATCCGGGTCGTCAAAGGACTCCTCGGCCGCATCCAGAAAAGGGCTGTATTTTCGTCCCTGATCAAAATCGCGCACCCACACGGTACGAAATCGTCCTTGCTCCCGCGAATCAGGCACATCCGACTCCTCGACGGCGGGCAGCTCAACGATCTTTTTGGATTCCTTGTCCATATCCACCAATTCCCGGGCTGCACGGATATCCTCCTCGCTGACCCCTCCCACTTGAATCCCATACTTGGCGGAGAGGTAGGCATTGTATATGACACCACCCAGGATCAAGTGGTCGACACGCTCATAGATCCGCCGGAGGGGCCCGATTTTCGTGTCGTACTTTGCCCCGGCCACCACGGCCACAAAAGGCCTTTGAGGCTCGAGGACCTGTCTGAGGTGCAAGAGCTCCTTTTGCAGGAGAAGCCCGGCAAAGGCGGGAAGATGCCGGGTCACGTCGAAGGTGGAGGCGTGGGGCTGCCAGGAGCCGAAGGCGTCGTTGACATAGACGTCAGCCAGAGAGGCCAGCTGCGACGCCAGTCGCTCTCGCGGCTCTCCTTCTTCCTCCTCCCCTTGAAAGCATCGAGTGTTGGGCAGGTAGATTCCACTGATGCGCCTTTCCTTGAGTTGCCTCAAAAGGTCCTTAATGGAGTCATCGATGTGGCGAATTCCAAGGTCGCCGTCGGCCTTGAGGTCAGGCACCACGAATCGAGCATCCAGCTTTTTCTCCAGGTAATCAGCAATGGGCAGTATTGATTTCCTTCCGTCTTCAGTGATTTTTCCGGTCTTCTTGTCCTTGGGGCGCCCTACGTGAGTCATCAGAATCGGCCGTCCTCCCTGTTCCGCGATGCGGTACAGGGTGGGAAAGCCGGCTTCGATTCGAAAAGGGTCCTTGATCTTTGCTTTCTTTACAACGTTGTGGTCGACCCGTACGAGCACCACCTTGCCGTGGAGATCGGCATCCTGCATAAGGGGCAGTCCCGGATCCAATTCGCCGGTGTTCATGGGCTGTACTCCTTTCTGAAGACAAGGCGTTGGCGACAAATCACCATCAATCCAAATATTATACCAGAGCGCAGGCGGGTTTGAAACGGCGAAACACGAACCCGGAAGTCCGCGGCCGAGGTGGCCTTCACCAAAACAATAAACCACTATACAATATTGAGCGCAGCCTGTGGTGTTGACATTGCTTGTCTCCGCCACCTCATCAATGATATTTTGTCTCCATATGTGGATTGAATCCCCCTACGAGATAAAGATAGGGATCATTTTTGAGGATGACAGGAGGAATTCGTGCGGTTTATCACATTCAATCTGCGATTCGAAAACGACCGGGACGGTGTGAATT
>CAZEIA010000015.1:0-31305 GCA_964512335.1 uncultured Desulfobacterales bacterium | reverse complement strand
CCTCGTTGCGCTCGGCGGCGCCTGAAAGGGCCTGAATGCCGATGTCATAAGTGCCTCCGTCTCCGGCCCACCCGACAACGCAGATATCATCCATGCCCCGCCGCCGGTAGGCCGCCTTAACACCGGAAATGGTTGCACCGGTGGTCTCGAACGCCGTTTGGAAAACAGGCACATCCATTGCGGTAAGCGGCCATGC
Source organism: uncultured Desulfobacterales bacterium (assembly GCA_964512335.1). Lineage (GTDB taxonomy): Bacteria > Desulfobacterota > DSM-4660 > Desulfatiglandales > HGW-15 > JAIPEI01. Next base: position 31,109 of record CAZEIA010000015.1, on the reverse strand, counting down.
GCCTGGAATAATCGTCCAGCAGCACGCCGGTATCACGATAACAGTGGGTTTGCCCAGTCCCTTCAGGGCCAGACGCATGGAAAGAGAAGCACCGCAGCCGGAGCACGCCACGTGGCCCGAGGTCATGAGTTCGTGTTCAGGGATTTCGGTGTTGTCAAACCTCTGATTCAGGCTGTGCATACAGGACTCCTATCCAGATGTCCCTGTCTTCAGGCATATCCGCGGAAGCGGTCTTATCGAAAACCTCTTCAAAAGTGCCGACGCTTATGTCACGCCCGCCCAGGCCGGCGATGTAATCGAAGATGAACGGCCGCTCGCCGTCGGAAAGATCATAGAGTGCGGTCTTGATTTCCTGTCCCCAGACCCCCTGCCCTCCCGGGGAAAAGTTTCGGTCGATCACGGCCACCTTTTTCTTTCCGCGAAGGGCGTCCGCTACAAGGTCCGTCGGAAAGGGCCGCAATGTCTTGATCTTGACCATCCCGGCCCGCTTTCCCCGGCCGCGCAGGTCTTCCACGGCGACCCGCCCGGTGGAGGCCACGGTGCCGGTGCAGACGAACACAACGTCCGCATCCTCCGTCTCCACTTCTTCAACCTGTCCATACGGCCTCCCGAAGCGGCCCTCGAACGCCTCATGGACCTCCGAAATAACATCCTTGGCCAGCTCCATGTCGCGCTGGACCATCCACCGGAATTCCATGTAGGCGTCAGGCATCACGATAGAGCCGAAGGTTCGTGGGTTTTCCGGGTCGAGCCAGAGGTCCGAAGGGTCAAAAGGAGGAAGAAAGGCCCGGACCTCCTCGGACTCCGGTATGTCAACGGGCTCGCTCGTATGCGAGAGGAAGAAGGCGTCTGATACGACCATCACCGGGAGGCGAATGCTTTCGGCGATCCTGAACGCCATAAGGGTCGTATCAAGGACTTCCTGATTGTTTTCGCAGTAAAGCTGAATCCATCCCGTTTCCCGCTGGGAAACCGAGTCTGTCTGATCACTCCAGATGGACCAGGGAGCGGCCCCGGCGCGGTTAACGTTTGCAAGGACCAGTGGCACGCGGGCCCCGGATGCGTAATGAAGCATCTCGTGCATCAGAAACAGCCCCTGCCCTGATGTGGCTGTGAAGGCTCGGACACCTCCCATGGACGCCCCGATGCAAGCGGACATGGCCGAATGCTCGGATTCAGCTCGAATGAATTCAAAGTCAACCGTCCCTTTTGCCTGCATATCCGCCAGTGTCTCGATGATCGAAGTCTGGGGTGTAATGGGATAGGCCGCCACCACCTGGACATCCGACAGCCGAACCGCGTAGGCCACCGCTTGATTTCCCGTCAGGACCTTTCTCATTAAAGCTACTCCTCAAAGGAAATGGTCATGGCGCCCCGGGGGCACTCCTGTACACAGATACCACAGCCCTTGCAATAGTCCAGGTTCACTGCGTATCCGAACCCCCCTGAATCCGGCTGAATGGAGAGATCCGGGCAAAAGATGCAGCAGTTTCCGCAGGCGGTGCACACCCCGCAGTTGAAGCATCTCCGCGCTTCGGCAAGTGCGTCCTCCCCGGACGGCCCCTGTGCCACTTCATCAAAACCACGAATCCGCTCTTTCACCGTAAGCTCGGCTGACTGAAGGGCCGGGCGGTGATCGAAGTAAAAGGAGTTCAGGTCGCCGTATTCAACGATATCCGAAACCGGGTTACGACGGGAAAAGGAAGCCGAACCCGCACATCCAAAAGATATGTTCCCTTTATCCCCCCAACGGAAAGGCACGTCAATGCGGGAGGAATCCCCTTTTTTCAGGTAGGCGTCAATAGCGGCTGCCGCGCGTTTACCTGAACCCACGGCGTGGGTGACCGTCCGAGGTATGGGGGCGAGGTCGCCCCCTGCAAAGACATCGGGGAGGCGTGTCCGGCCGAATTCGTCCACAGCTGCGTCCCCGTTCTCCGGATTGATTGTCTCATTGAGAAGATCCGCGTCAGGAGACTCTCCCATGGCCGGGATCACAAACGTGCAACTCAGCTCAAAGGTTTCGCCTGTTGCTTCCGGCCGCCTTCTGCCCGAAGCATCGGGTTCAGCAAGCCGCATACGGGAAAGCCTTATGCCGTTCACCCGGCCCTCTCCCAGGATCTTTCCGGGTGCGGCGAGGAATTTGAACGACACCCCCTCCTCCCTTGCAGCGGCTACTTCCTCAGGGTGCGCTGGCATTTCGTTCTCTGTCCTGCGATAGAGCACGTTCACCTCGGCCCCAAGCCGGCGGCATACCCTGGCACAGTCAATGGCGCTGTTTCCTCCTCCTATGATCGCCACGCTCCCACCGACATCGGGAGGATTACCTCTATTGACCGAATCAAGGAACTCGAGCGCACGGGAAACGCCTTCCAGGTCTTCTCCTTCCAGGCCCTGAGCCGCTTCTCCATGCGCCCCTATGCCCAGGAACACCGCATCGTAATCCGCTCGAAGGGTGTCCCAGGCGAGGTCCCGGCCGAGAACGCGTCTCGTTTCGAATCGAATGCCCATATTCCGGAGCCGCTCGATCTCTCCGTTGAGGACATCCACGGGCAGCCGATAGGCCGGGATGCCGTACCGCATAAGTCCGCCGGGACTGTCCGCTGAGTCGAAAACAACCACTTCGTGCCCCAGTCTCCTCAGAAAGTAGGCGACACTCAACCCGGCCGGCCCGGCCCCGACAACGGCAACTGTTTTGCCGTCCGTTTCGGTCGGCGGTTCGATTAAAAACCCCTGTTCAAGGGCAAGATCGCCCAGGAAACGCTCTACGCTGTGAATGGAAACCGGCTCGTCGTGTTTCCCCCGATTACAGCTGTTTTCACAGGTGTGATAGCAGACACGGCCCATGACGGCGGGGAACGGATTTTCCTTCATTATCAGCCGCCAGGCCTCTTCGTAAAGTCCCAGCCCCGCCAAATACAGAATACCGGCTATGTCCTCCCCTGCCGGGCACTGTTGGTTGCATGGCGACACTCGATCCACAAAAACCGGGCGGGCGAACCGCCAGCTTCCGGTTTTGTTTTCCATGCTGGATCGCATTGAAAACGCGCAGAGGGGGGCTTGAGTCCTTCGGTCCACATATTTCATGCTTTCCTCATCAGTTTCAGAAGAGAACCGCCTCTGTGATAACGTCAAAGGCCTCTTGTGCGGCCTCTGCATTTTCGCGGGCGCGAGCGGGAACCCCCTCCTTTATGGCCGTGAGAAGGCTTTCCATGGTCACTATACCAAGCGCCCGGTTTACAGCTCCAAGAATGGCCGTGTTCACTATCGGTGTCTGTCCGCTCCCAAGTCCTCGCCGGTGAGCAATTCGGCCTGCCGGGACCGTGGCAACCCGAAATCCCTTGAATCGGTCCCGAAAGTATTCCGGAGATTTGTCGCTGTTCACGATAACAGTACCTTCAGGCCGCAGCCCCTGCGTCAAGGGCACCTTCTCCACCAATAGAGGATCCAGGACTACAATATGCTGCGGCTCATAGATCTCCGTCCGGATTCGAATGGGTTTGTCGTCCACACGGAGGAACGCCGTGACCGGTGCCCCGCGGCGCTCCACGCCAAAGGCTGGGAAGGACTGCGAAAACCGGCCGTCCAGAAAGACCGCGTCGGCCATGATCTTGGATGCGACCACAGTCCCCTGCCCTCCCCTTCCGTGAAAGCGAATCTCCATCATGACGGCGGCTCTCCTCATCGGGTAATCCCCGCGGAAACAGATTGGCACCTGCTGCTTTGTGGTGTGTCATTGTATAGGCATTTTTTGTCTCCATGTCAAATCGGACACAAGAAAACCCTTACCTGTTCCCGCTCTCCATGGGTTATACCACTGCAGGTCAGCTGCTCCGGCGCCCCCGGCGCAGACCTTCCTCCTGTAAATCCTGAAAAAGCCGGTCAAAGGATTCGATTAGAAAGTCCCAGGAAAACCGTTCCATGGACGCTGCCAGTCGATCCCGGACGGAATCGAAACACCCGGGATCCCTGATGATCGATACGAGTTTTTGAACAAGTTCTTCCGGGTCTTTGTAAAGGCAGGCGGAGTGATATTCTTCCGGAATGAGTTCCGGGTAGCTGAGCCTGTCCGGAAGGATTGGAAGACAACCGCTTTGAACGGCTTCGACAACGGCCATGCCGAAGTTTTCCTGTATTGCCGTGCTGACAACGACCGTTCCCTTGTCAAGCCATGCGAGATAATCCTTTCGCGAAGGCACATAACCGTAATGAGCGATCCGCTTTCCATGCCGGGCGAGGGCGGTTGAAAAGCACTCCGGGATATTCCCAAATCTCTCGCCAAGAACCGCCAGCCGGAAGTCCAGCCCATAATCCGCCAAGCGGTCGATTGTCTGGAAAAATGTGTCCGGGTCCTTATCAAACTCCCAGCGATGATTCCAGATCAACAAGGGCGGTTCATCCAGGCTTTGAAAAGGGCTTTTCCCCCGCCGGGCCGGAAAGCGGCATCCTGGATAGATAACCGATGAACGTTCCCGTATCGCTTCAGAGACCCACCCGGGCCGGTAATCCGGCATGAGCCTGACGAGATTGGGAAGGGCCTCCAGGAATGCGGCTCGATGGAAATCTGAGTTGAACACCACCCGGTCGGCGCACAGGGCTGTGGTGACGTTGGTCCAGGCAAGGGCGACTTCTCTTGCCCGGCCCTCGGACACTGGATATGTCAACTGGTTTTCGTGGAAATAGACGGCAACGGGGGGAAAGGGTGCAGGAGAGAGGGCCTTCAATTCAGCCAGATTCATAAGCCCAGATACCATTACTCCATTCATCGGCGAGAGATCGGGCAGCCTTCTCACGAAGTGAAGCGCCGCACCGCCCATTCGCCAGCGCCAAAACCGGGCGCTCATGGTCATGAGATCGATCCGATGACGGGAGGCGGACACAAGACCCTCGGCGAATTCACGATGGGAGCCGCCAAAAAACGGCTCAAGAAAGAGATATCTCCCGGCCTCCATGTAATACTCCTTTTCGATTTCCGTCTACATTGATATCCTCTTTTTACACTTCTTCCAAGTCCGCATTTTTCCGGTTTTCAGTCAGCCCTTGCAAAACCCGTCAGGTGCTGGTAGAAGTGCCGAATTCCCGTAAATGGAGGAAGTACCCATGGTCGACGACCGGGACGAGGAAAACAAGGACCTGGAATATCAGGACGAGGAAAACGAGAGCTTTGCCGAACTGCTCGAGAGTTACTCCGATTCATCCGGCCGCAGCCTTAAGGTGGGCGACCGGATCCTCGGACGCATCATCTCTGTCGGCCGGGAAGCCGTGTTCGTTGATACCGGATCCAAGCGAGACGGTGTCATTGATCGTGATGAACTCCTGGATGACAACGGTGAGATTTCTTGCGATGTCGGTGACGAAGTGGAGCTTTACGTCGTAGGGGTGACTCCCGACGAAGTCCAGCTCTCCAAGGCGTTCTCAGGCCCGGGAGACCCGGGTGTTCTCCGGGATGCCTACCGGAGCGAGGTGCCTGTGGAGGGAAAGGTCAAGGCCCCCTGCAAAGGCGGGTTCCACGTGGAAATAATGAAGCTGAGGGCATTCTGCCCGATAAGCCAGATGGACATGCGCTATATCGAGGACCCCTCTGTCTACGTGGGAGCCACGTACCCCTTCCTGATAACCCGGTTCGAGGAAAACGGCCGAAACATCGTGGTTTCGCGGCGGGAGATCCTGGAAAGGGAAACGGAAGAGCTCCGGAGCAAATTTCTGGCAAGCCTGGCCGAGGATTCGGAAGTGGAGGGAACCGTTACCAAGCTCATGCCCTACGGAGCCTTCGTGGAACTGGTCCCCGGCCTTGAAGGTATGATCCACATCTCGGAATTGAGCTGGTCACGCATTGAGAAGCCCGATGAAATTCTCCGTCAGGGCGATAAGGTCACTGCGCGGGTAATCGGGGTCAAGCAAGGGGCCGAAGGACGAAGGCCGCGAATCGCCCTCTCGCTCAAGCAAATGCAGGGAGACCCGTGGGAACGGGTGAATGAGTTCTGCAGTGTGGGGGATCGCATCAAAGGCAAGGTGGTTCGATGCGCGGAGTTCGGAGCCTTCGTGGAGATAGCTCCGGGAGTGGAGGGTCTCGTTCACCTCAGCGAAATGAGCCACGTCAAGCGAATCCTCAAGCCCGAGGAGCTGGTCAGCCCCGGGGACGAGATCTCCGTGGTTGTGAAGCAGATTGACACCCAAAGGAGAAGAATCGCCCTGAGCATTCGGGACGTGGAAGGCGATCCGTGGTCACGCGTCGAGGAGTTGTTCCGGCCGGGCCAGGTGGTGGACGGCGTCCTGGAACGCGAGGAGCGCTATGGGCTTTTCATAACCCTGTCACCCGGGGTCACGGGTCTGCTTCATCGCTCCAAACTGGAAGACCTTTCCGATACTGACGCCATCGACAAGCTGAAGCGAGGGGAGCGCATCCGGGTTGTCGTCGAATCAATCAACACACAAGAGCGAAGAATCAGCCTGGACCTGCCCCGCGAGTCCGGAGAAGCCGAATGGCGCACCTTCTCCGACAAACCCGAAGAGGATGTGGGAGCCCTTGGCGAAAAGCTCAAGGATGCCCTGGAAAAAAAGGGCGACTGAGACTCAGGCCGCCCCGCCGCCTGGTTGATCAGCACCATCTTTATCCGCCTGGCGGGTTGTGCGTACCTCGCAGTCTAATGCCCATGTGATGCCGTTTTTGTTGCAGGGAGAAGTCACCCGGTCACAAAAAGGAATAAGGTGACCATCCCGAGGTAAATGAAAAGGCCCATTATGTCGTTGGTCGTAGTAACAAACGGTCCGGTTGCAAGGGCGGGGTCCACATTTATTTTTTTGAACGCGAACGGAACGGCCGCCCCGATGAACCCCGAGTTCACGATGATTAAAATCTGGGCCAGGGCAACAACAGCGCCAAGTCCGTAATCGGACAACCAGAACCCAACGATCACCCCCAGCAGAATTCCGCAGATGATTCCGTTGAGTAAAGCCACTTTCAGCTCGAGCCAGAGCCGCTTCCCGATATTCACCATGCCGATATCGCCGGTGGCCAGTCCACGTACCGCCACTGCTGCGGCCTGGGTCCCGGTGTTCCCGGCCATGGCCATGACAACCGGGAAGAAAAAGGAAAGCGCGATCATTTTCTCTAAAGAATCCTCGAACTGATTTATCACCACCGCCGCGAGAATTCCTCCGAACAGACCGGCTACGAGCCAGGGAAGCCTGGCACGGGATATCCTGAGCGGTGATTCTCCAGTCAGCTCGGAGCTTATGACTCCCGCCATCAGGGTGATGTCCTCGTCCGCCTCGTCCTCAATAACATCAATAATGTCGTCATGGGTTATCCTGCCCACTAGCCGGTTGAAATCGTCTACAACCGGGATACTGACGAGATCGTACTTCTTGAACATATGAGCCACATCTTCCTGGTCCATGCTCACGTGCACTGAAAGCACTTCAGGGTTCATGATCTCCGACACCCGGGTCTCAGGAGATGCGAGGACCAGGTCTTTGAGGGACACCACACCGTCCAGCCTGTCCTCGTCGTCCATTGTGAAAAGGTAGTAAAGGTTTTCCACCTCCTCCCGTTTTTCCCGAATCCGCTCAATGGCCTCCTCCACGGTCACGCTTGACCTGACAGCCACGAACTCGAGGGCCATGAGCCCTCCGGCGGTGTCGTCCTTGTATGGAAGCAGCTTTTCCAGCTCCTCGGACACATCGTCCTGCAGGCTTCCCATGATCTCATTGGCTCTTTCCTCGGAGAGGTCCCCCACCAGGTCGGCCGCATCGTCCGAATCGAGCTCCTTTACAATCTCCATGAGGGCCTGGTTATCCAGGTTGTCCAGGATGCTCCCCTGGAGGGGGGGCTCAATCTCCACGAGAACCTCCCCTGCGCCCTCGGGCTCAAGGAGGTCAAACACGGTCATCCTCTCTTCCTTGTCCAGGTGCTCGATAAGATCGGCTACGTCGGCGGCCGCAAGTTCGTCGATCAGCCGGGACAGGACCTCCATGTCCTTATCGCAGACCGCTTTTTTTATCGATCCGATGAATTCATCGTTGAGAATGTGATCTCCTGAGGCCATTGACAGTAGTCCTTTCAGGACGGCCCTGGCACTCGGACCGAAAATCGGTCCGCTTGCGGGCCTTTGAAATCAGGTGCGTGGCCGCTCACATATTTCGAATTCTCTTCTGAATGAAGTCGGCGACGGCCTTTTCATTTCCTGTATCTATATCAAGGTTATGGATCGGAATCTCGGCCCGTGCTGCGCTCTTGTGGCCTCCTGCCGCGCCCAACTTACCGAACAACTCACCTGCGAGCTTCCCTGCGTCACGCCGGAATCCCGCGTTTCGAAAAATTACTATGAGCTTCTGGCCGTAAATACCTGACACGATGGACCAGCTTGCCTCGGCCACTTTGAGAAAGAAGTCGGCGATTATGACGAGCACATCCGGATCTTTCACCGTTCCCATATGGACAAAAGCCCGGTTGCGGATTATTTCATATCGGTCCAAGGCGTCGCGGAAAGCGGCAAGGGATTTCTTGGTTAACTCGGAGGACTCGATTTTCTTGATGATATGTGCGTTTACATAAGGATAGAGGTATCGAAAGGCCTTGATATCTTTTTCCGTTGTGGCCCGGGCGAAGTTTTCCGTGTCCGTCTTGATGCCGTAAAAGAGTGCAGTGGCCAGTCTCGGCGAAGGCTTGATCTTGGCCGCGCGCAGGTACTCGATCAAGAGAGTGGCAGTGGCACCGTAGTCCTCCCTGATATCAATATAGGGGGCGTTGATCGAGGGTCCCGGCGGGTGATGGTCGATAATTATGTCAAAGTTGTATTTCCCGAAAATCGTATTATGGTGAGGCTGGGAGTCAACGATGGCCCACCTGGTCACTTCCGCTGCGTTCAATTTCCGGATGTGCTGGTGATCAACCTTCAGAAGTTTGACCATGGCCAGGTTGTCAGGACGATTGATCGGGTTAATTCGGTATATGCCGGTCGTCCTGACTTTCCTCCACAGCATCCGCTTGAGCGCCAGTGCGCTTGAAAGCGCATCAGGGTCCGCATTTATTAGCACTGCGACTGAATCGTCAGGGCGCACCGTTGAAAAGAGCTTCTTAACCTTTTCTACGGTTGATACGGACTTGGAAAAGGGGTGGTCCATTATCCCATCCTGCCCACCCCCTGTCGGTTGCCGGAAGTCCAAGGCTGCATATCTCTCCGGAATCCGGCATAAAGCCACACCCACAAAGGGGCTTCAACAAAAATCCCGAGGGGCCTCGGACCGAGGCCCTCAAAGGAACCCTACAGAATAGGAGGATAAAGATCAATGGGAAACATCCGGTCAACCGGCCTCTCTTCCAGAAGGCTTCCCCCTGAAATTGACAATCTTCAGCGCTTCCGTTATAAGCCTTTGCCATAGTCAGTCGACCCGTCCTGAAGGAAGGGAAAGGTCTTGCCGCATGAAAAAATACATCAGCGCCCCTCTTTGTTCCGCCCTGATCATCCCGGGGCTCGGGCAGATTCTCAACAGGGACGTAAAAAAAGGCGTTATTCTCCTGTCAAGTGTCTTTGTCCTCGTCAACGTGGCGGCCGTTAAGCTCTACCTCATAGTGGACAGTGGAATCAAAGACGCCGCAAGCAAAGGCCTTTCAGGCGAAACCCTTGTTGAGCAAATCCGCTCTTCGGATTTCACAATGATCCGGGTCATTGCGGCCTTATTCCTCCTTGCATGGGCTTATGCCGTTGCGGACGCTTTCATGAATGGTCGGAGAATAGAATCAGAGAACAAGGACAAAGAGCGATGAGGGCCTACCTGATCAACGAAATCTCCAAAGACGATATGTCTAAAATCACGGCTTTTCTTAAGGAACAAGCGATTCAGGCCCCACTGGAGGGAATGTTCTGGGGCCTGGTGCCTGAAGAACTTCTGGACAAAAGGCAGGCCGGGCATATGGACTGCCGCCCGCACGTCTTCGGCATAGAAATCGGCGGCGACTGGATCCAACTGGAGTTTTTCATCCGTTCCCTTTCTGACATGCGATGCCCTTGCAGCGGCTACGCTACGAAGTCTCAGCTGGACTTCATCCTCGAATTCGCCCACAATATGATTCAAGACTTAGGGATCCGCACCTGATCTTTTCGGGTTTAATCCTTACCGCCCCATTATTTTCATCCGACCGGCACGAAGCATGAATCATCGGAACAATGTTCTGCCGAATCATTATTTTCTCACACAGGCGGGTGGCATTGATCAGTTTTCATAGTGGACAAGAAAATTGACTTCATCCATGGCATCTGGTAGTCAGAAAAGTTCGATTTCACCTCACGGAGGCACAATCCATGGACTACAAGAGTTCTCTGAATCTGCCCAAAACGCCCTTTCCCATGAGGGCCAACCTCATCAAGCGCGAACCCGACATGATAGACAAGTGGGACAGGGAAAATCTCTACGGCATCATTCGCAAGGCTTCGGAAGGTCGAAAACACTTTATGCTTCACGACGGCCCTCCCTATGCAAACGGCAACATCCACATGGGAACGGCCTTCAACAAGGTCCTCAAAGACATCATTATCAAGACCCGGCAGATGGCGGGTTACGATGCCCCTTATGTCCCTGGATGGGACTGTCACGGGCTGCCCATCGAGCACAAGGTTGACTCGGAACTCGGTCCCCAAAAAGCCGGGATGACACAGGTGGAGATCAGGCGGTTTTGCAGGGAATACGCTGAAAAGTTCATTGACATCCAGCGAGACGAGTTCAAGCGCCTGGGTGTGCTGGGTGAATGGGAAAACCCCTACCTGACCATGAACTTCCCATACGAAGCCACCATCGTCAGGGAGTTCGGTGAGTTTGCAATGAACGGCGGTCTCATTCGCAGCAAAAAGCCTATCTACTGGTGCACCTCCTGCCGGACGGCCTTGGCCGAGGCGGAAGTGGAGTACGGTCCCCATGATTCCCCCTCTATTTTTGTCAAGTTCCCGTCCATAACGGACCTTTCGGACAAGTACCCCTCTCTGCGGGACAAGAAGGTTTCATATGTAATCTGGACCACGACACCCTGGACCATCCCCGCCAACCTGGCCATTGCCCTGCACCCGGACTTCGATTATGTGGCCGTTGACATTGGAAACGAGGAGGTTCTTATCCTGGCAGAAGGCCTGACAACGGTCTGCATGGACACGTTCGGCATCACATCGTACAAAGTCTTGGAGGAACTCAGAGCGTCCGACCTCGAGAACATGAAGGCCCGCCATCCCCTGTACGATCGAGAGTCGGTTGTGGTCCTGGCCCCGTATGTCACGCTGGAGGCCGGGACCGGGTGTGTGCACACGGCACCGGGTCACGGTCGCGAGGACTACGAGACCGGACTCAAGTACGGACTTGACATATACTCTCCCCTGGACGACGGCGGCTGCTTCACGGATGAGGCGTTCCTGTTCACCGGCATGAACGTATTCGATGCCAACCCCGAGGTCAACAGCAGGCTCAAGGAAGCGGGTGCTCTCTTGAAGGAGGAGCGGATCACCCACGACTATCCCCATTGCTGGCGATGCAAGAAGCCCGTAATCTTCCGCTCCACGGAGCAGTGGTTCATAAGCATGTCCAGCAACGACCTCCGCAAAAAGGCCCTTGAAGCCATCCGAAAGGTAAGGTGGATTCCGGCTTGGGGTGAGGAGAGGATCTACAACATGATCGCGAACCGTCCGGACTGGTGCATTTCCAGGCAGCGAGCCTGGGGTGTGCCCTTGACCCTCTTTTACTGCGAGGACTGCGGTGAGATCGTGATTTCCCGCGAGATCATAGATCACGTGGCCGGGATGGTTAAGGAATCAGGCGCCGACGTATGGTTTTCAGAGCCCGTGGAAGCCCTTCTGCCTCCGGGAACAGCCTGCCCGTCCTGCGGCGGGAAAGGGTTTTCAAAAGAGACTGACATCCTGGACGTATGGTTCGACTCGGGGGTGAGTTACGCCGCTGTAATGGAAGCACGTGACTATCTTGACAGCCCCTCGGATCTATACCTGGAGGGGAGCGATCAGCATCGGGGCTGGTTTCACAGCTCACTGCTGTGTTCCGTGGGCACTCGCGGGAACGCCCCTTACCGCAGCGTCCTAACTCATGGGTTCGTGGTAGACGGCACAGGCAAGGCCATGCATAAATCAGCGGGCAATGTGATTTCCCCAAAAGAGCTCACTGATAAATACGGAGCTGAAATCATTCGGCTCTGGGTGTCCGCCGAGGATTACCGCGATAACATAAGGCTCTCCAGTGAAATCCTGGAGCGGCTCACGGACGCCTACCGCCGCATTCGAAACACGTGCCGCTACCTTCTGGGAAATCTTTACGACTTTGACCCGTCCACCGACCCGGTGCCGTACGCAGAGATGGAAGAACTGGATCGCTGGGCCCTCCATCGCCTTCAGGAAACCGCCCGCAGGCTTCTCAAGGCATACGACGAATACGAGTTTCACGCAGTATACCACGGCCTTCATAACTTCTGCGTCCTGGACCTCTCCTCTTTCTACCTGGATATTCTCAAGGACCGCCTCTATGCCTCGCCTCCCAACTCCAGGCTTCGCCGGTCAGCACAGACGGCCATGCATGAAATCCTGGAAACGCTTGTGCGCCTGATGGCCCCTGTTCTCTCGTTCACAGCCGACGAAGTGTGGCCGTACATGCCTGATACGGGCCGCGGCCCCAGCGTACACGCCGACCTCTTCTTCCCGGTAAAAGAGGAATATCTGGATCCCGGCCTGGCCGAGCGTTGGGATGTGGTGGTACGGGTACGCCGGGAGGTCACACGGGCCCTCGAACTGGCGCGCAAAGAGAAACGGATCGGACACTCCCTGGACAGCGTCGTCAAACTCGGAGTCTCCGGCGAATTGAAAGCGGCCTTGTCCTCCTTCGAAGCTCAACTCCGAAGCGTCTTTATCGTAAGCTCCGCGCGGCTCGTGCCGATTGAAGAGGTGGCTGAAGAATTTGCCAGCGAGGAGGTGGAAGGGTTGCGCATACTGGTGGATCAGACCACCGAACCCAAGTGCGAACGCTGTTGGGTGCATGATTCAACGATAGGAGAAGACGTGAATCATCCCAACATCTGCAGGCGATGCTCCGACGCCCTTCGGGAAATGGGGCTGAGCGAGGAAAAATGAGAAGGAGCGCCCGATTCGCCATGACCTCGCTGGCCGTGGTGATACTGGATCAGATAAGCAAGCTGGCCGTGGTGCGAACCATGCAGGTTCACGAGACCGTTTCGGTGATTCCCGGCTTCTTCAACCTGGTCCATGTCAGAAACCGCGGGATAGCCTTTGGCATCCTGAACCGGCCCGGCGGAGACCTGAACTACTACCTGCTGGTCGGGGGCACCCTTTTAGCGGTATTTCTCCTGCTGCTCTGGTTTCGAAAGATCGCCGCCGTGCATGCAAGTGCAGGGTTCGCCCTCTCCCTCATCATTGGTGGAGCGCTTGGAAACCTCACAGACAGAATCCGGCTTCGGGAAGTCGTCGATTTTCTGGACGCCCACATCGGCTCCTTTCACTGGCCCGCCTTCAACGTGGCGGACAGCGCCATAACCATCGGCAGTATCTGGCTGGCCTTTCTGCTCCTGCGGCACGGAGACGGCACGGGGCCCCGGGGCGGGTGATTCATCCGCAACTCTTTTTCACGGACAAAGAATGTATCCTGATATTCTATCCATAGGCCCTTTGACCATTCATACCTACGGCCTGTTCGTGGCCCTGGGATTTGCTTCGGCCATAGCATTGACCGCCTGGCTCGGAAACAAGGAGGGCGTACCTCCCCAGAGGGTCATGGACATCGCCTTTATGAGCATTGTCTGGGCGATTATAGGGTCCAGGCTCTTTTATGTCATACTTAACCTTGAGCATTATAGCCGCCGTCCTCTGGACATGTTCAAGCTGTGGGAGGGGGGTCTGGTCTTTTCAGGCGGCCTGGTCACAGCGGCCCTTGCTCTGGTCTGGTATTTGAAGCGGCGCCGTATGCCTGTCCTGTCCACAGCCGACCTCTTTGCGCCGGGCCTCGCTCTCGGACAGGGCATAGGCCGTATCGGATGCTTCTTTGCCGGCTGCTGCTACGGAAAACCTTCGGACGTACCCTGGACGGTCGTTTTCACCCACCCGGACTCGCTTGCCCCCCTTCACGTACCCATTCACCCAACCCAACTCTACGCGGTCGTGGGCGGGTTTGTGCTGTTCGGCGTCCTCATGATCCTACGCAGCAGGCGGGCGTTTAACGGGCAGGTCTTCATCTGGTACATGATTCTTCACAGCACTATCCGGCTCGTTGAGGAAAGGTTTCGCGGAGATTACAGGGGGCTGGTTCCGGGGACCGACATGAGCGTAACACAACTACTGACCCTGGTCGTGCTGGTAGGATCCGTGGTGACGCTTTACCTGGTAAAACCTAAGGATTCCGGCAGAGCGGGCCCCGGTGGATGATCCGGCACAATCACGGGACACCGGAAATCAATACAGGCCCTGGTATTGAGGGGGAACTCGGCAGGACCGATCCGGGACGAACGTCTGAAAAAACAACCGGCCCCTCCGGGTATACTGAAAGCCGGACTCAGGCAGATTCCCTCGAAGCCAGCTCACGAAGGATCTCGCGGTTGCGGTCTATCCGCTTCACATTCTTCTTGAGATTGTCGCGGTTGGGCTTGTCTCTCCGGGCCCGAATGGCTTCGGTTTTCTTTGAGTTGGATGCCATAAACTGGTCTTCCTTTCTATCCTTCCCGAACAATGAGAATGCTACTCGTCAAAAAAATTGTCACACCTTCCGGTCGTCAGACAAAAAAGGGAAAATACGCTTTCAAGAGGATCCGCCTCGAACTCCTTCCTCGCGGGCCCTGAGCTTAAGCCGCTTTCTCCTGCGGCGCCGTCTTCTCTCGATCTCGCGCGTCCGCTCCTTCTTCTTGTGTCTTGCCATACCTTTTATTCCTCCTCTACGATACTTCGTAACGATTCCTGTGTACCCTTATAGGCGAAAGCAACGACCGAGTCAATCAGTTTCCATCCGGAAACGGTCTTTTCTGTAGAGCTCCGCGCCTGCCGGCCTTGCCGCCCTGCAGGCGAATCGATCACCCGGAGCCTGACAGATCTGCGAGGTCGCTCGTACGGCATACCCCAAATGACCTCAGTCAATAATCTGACATGACTTGTCCATCCATTGCTCCTGCCGTTTTTGACCTCCTGACGGTCGTGACTTTCGCCCTCTTCTAGAATGGTTCTTGATCTTGCTGTAAAATCTTCGTATGAAACTTCAGGCCCCTTGTCGATCAAACAAACCTGCCGGGTCGACCGCTACCGGCAATGCTCATCGTGTCAAAAGGAAGGCACCCTGGTAATGCATGATTCACACCGCCCCCCTCAGGGAGAAATCAAAAGACGCATACACGGCCTTCAGCGGGAAATGATCCCCCGTGGAATCCACGGGGTTTTCATCTCGCAGCGGATAGACCTGCTCTACTTTTCAGGGTGTGCCCAGAACGCCTATCTCTATGTACCTCAAAGAGACGATCCGATTCTTCTCATCAGGAAACACTTGCCACGATCCGCTATCGATTCCCCCCTCCCTGTCCAGGCAGGCCTGGAGTCGATCAGCGACATTCCAAGAATTATTTCTGGACACGGACTGCCCATGCCAAGGGTTCTGGGAACCGCGTGGGACGCCTTGCCGGTCAGGGAGTTTGTTTTTTTCCGGCGGCTGTTCCGGTCGCGCGCGCACGTCGACGTTAGCGGCATGATTCACGGTCTACGTTCAATCAAATCTCCCTGGGAAATTGATCGTGTTTCCTATTCATCCAGCATCTGTAGAATGACCCTCGACCACCTGCAGACCTGTATTCGGCCGGGCATGTCCCAGACCCATCTAGCGGGTATCTCCGAGGCCTTTGCCAGACATCACGGCCATGGAGGCGGCATTCGCGTGAGGCATCCCTCTGAAGACGACCGCTCCGGATGGCTTGCAGGCAACCGGGGTGTTGTGCCGGAAAAAGGCCCTTTCACGGTTGGTTTTCGCTCGGTTGTCGGTGGGTACCACGCTGCAATGTCCCGTATTTACCGCAGGGAGTGCGGAACCGGCTCCGAACGCCGCGCCGCCGATTCACTCGAGGCCTTTCACGTAGCCATTCTCTCAAGAGCCGCTGCCTGCAACTCTCTTGAGGAGCTGACCACAACGGCTCGTCTAATAACCACAAGGACAAAGCTCAGCGATCCAGCCGTCACGTGTGTATCGATTCAAGGAATAGGTCTTGAGTTGCGGGAGCCTGTCGAGGCAATCACAGACATGGGAAGAATGAGAAAGGGCGGCGTGTGCATCGTCCTGGAAAGTCGAACAAGCACCCTGAAAGGGCGTCCCCTCTGCATTCAGGATACGCTCGTTGTGGGCGCCAAGGGGGTTCCACAATCCGGACTTTCTGTTTTTGATATGCCCCAGGGCCGGAAAGAGCTCATAAACCCGGTTACGAGTCAACGCCTCGCTGATGTAAGGAGAGAGCTCCGGCTCCCCCGTTTTCACCAGGGCTTGTCGATCATTTCCGCCTCGGGTTTTCTCCCCTTGAGGTTTCGCCAGGCGGCATCCGCCAGGGAGTGTCCATATTCGTAGTCGTCAATTGAAAACACGATTTGAGGCAAAGGAAGAGTTGAAAGGACCCTCCATACATGCTAGCCTGAATAATGCGTGTTTACCTGTTTATTCCCTGCCTGGTGGACCAGTTCCGGCCTCAAGTCGGCCTGGGCGCGCTGAAAATCCTCCGATCCCTTGATATTCAGGCGGACTACACACCTGAACAGGTCTGCTGCGGCCAGCCTTTCTACAAGTCAGGCAGAATGAAGGAGGCCCGTATGATGGCCCGCAGGACTCTTAAAAACTACCGGGACGGAAGGCCGGTTGTTTCCCCCTCCGGGTCGTGCGTTAACATGATTCGGCGCCACTACGAGGAGCTTTTCCGGGACGAACCACGCCTTTTGAGCCGCTCCCGCGAACTGGCCTCTCGAACCTACGAGTTCTCCGAATTCCTGGTACGAATCTTGAATTTGACCGACCTGAACGCCTACTTTAAAGGCAAGGTCACTCTTCATGACTCATGCCAGGTCCGGCGGGGTCTGGGGGTGTTTCAAGAACCCAGGGCTCTCCTGGCTAATGTAACCGGTCTCGACTTTAGGGAGATGGCCCGCTCTGACGAGTGCTGCGGTTTCGGGGGGGTGTTCAGCGCAAAGTACCCCAGAATCGCCGCAGCCATTGCGCGCGACAAGATTGAAAACGCCCTGGCCACCGGAGCCGCAATTATAACGGGGTGCGAAATCAGCTGTCTGCTCCATTTGGAGCGGCAGGCTGGCTGCATGGGCGCCCCCATTCGAACCATGCACCTTACAGAGATCCTGGCAGGCGGATAACTTACCAATGAGATCTTGCTGCGATCGCTTTGATACTATAAGCCGAAAGGCCCTTGAAGACCCACAGCTTCAGGCGGCATTGCGCGGTATTGATGAAAGGTTGCGGTCCATGCGGGATGCGGCCTTTAAAGAACTTCGCGGCGCAGAGGATCTCCGGGAGCAGGCACGAAGGGTTCGTGACCAAGCGCTGGATAACCTGGACACATACCTGGAGCGCTTGGAGGAGAATGTAACCCGTCTTGGAGGAACCGTCCACTGGGCTGAAGATGCGGCATCCGCCGGAAAGGTGGTCGAGCACCTGGCCGTGTCAAGGGGCGTGCAAACAGTGGTCAAGGGCAAGTCCATGGTGAGCGAAGAGATCGACCTCAACCGTGTGCTGGAGGCCTCAGGCCTTGACGTGGTGGAGACCGACTTGGGCGAATATATCATACAACTGGCCCATGAGACCCCCTCTCACATCGTAGGACCCGCTATACACAAGACCCGCGAACAGATCGGGGACCTGTTCCATGATAAACTGGGGGCGCCTCACATGGAAGACCCCGAAGACATTGCTCAATTCGCCCGCAAGAGACTTCGGGCGCGGTTCCTCTCCGCGGACATGGGCATTACCGGCGCAAACTTCGTAGTGGCCTCGACCGGTGCTGTGGTACTCTTTGAGAACGAAGGAAACATTCGTTTGAGCACCACCCTCCCACGCCTTCACGTGGCGATCACCGGCATCGAGAAGGTGGTGCCGACATGGGAGGATTTGTCCGTGCTCATGCAGCTCCTGCCGCGGAGCGCCACAGGCCAGAAACTTTCCACCTACGTATCCCTTCTGATGGGTCAGCGACGTGCCGGGGAACTGGACGGTCCGGACGAGTTTCACCTGATCCTCCTGGACAACGGCCGCACCCGCATCCTGGCGGACGAGGAATTTCGGGAGAGCCTCCGCTGTATTCGCTGCGGAGCATGCCTGAACACCTGTCCGGTATACCTGAAGATTGGAGGCCATGCCTACGGCTGGGTCTATTCCGGCCCCATAGGCTCGGTGCTCACGCCTCAGCTCATTCAGGACCGGCGGTCTGCCTCCGCCCTTCCCTATGCAACCACTCTTTGCGGGGCTTGTGCCGAGGTTTGTCCAGTGAAGATCGACATCCCCCGAATACTTACTGGACTGAGAAGGCGCTACGCCGAGGACCCGGCATGGGGGCCCGCACCCCGGATCGAGCGGGCGCTCTTTGGTCTGGCCGGAACGGTCCTGGGAGACCGGCGTCTGTATGAGATAAGCGGCCGTATGGCCCGTTTGCTCAGGCCGATTTTTGAGTCCCGGCTTATAGCATCCCCCTTCCCGCCGCCCGCCCGGACACCTTTTCGCCACACCGCGCCCGCCATGGCGAAAACAGGAAAGGGGGGGGGCAAAAATGAGTGACAGGGAACTGATACTGTCCCGCATCCGAGATGCGCTCAATCAGGCATCTAGGCCGCCCTCAAGGCCTCCTCTTTGCGAGGGCCTTATTTCACCTTTGGCTTCGGATACAATGGAGATGGCGCGGATGTTTCGAAAAGAGGCTGAGGCCCAGAACGTTAAGGTCCATGAGGCCTCGAATCCACCCGAGGCGGGGCGCATTCTGGGAATCATCCTGGAGGGCCTGAGGGCGAAAACCGTGTTCGCCTGGAGAGACGCCGTCCTGGAAAAGGTCGGATTTCCGTGCGTCCTTAACAGCCTCGGCATTCAAAATTTGACTCCGGCCTCGGACCAAAGGCGTGAACCGCCTGAGCGGACGGCATTGAAGGAATCGGCCGCCCTTGCAGACGTCGGTGTTACCGGTGCTGACTTCGGGCTGGCGGACACCGGAAGCCTGGTCATGCTCTCCTCTCCCGGAAAGAGCCGGTCGGCGTCTCTTCTTCCCCCGGTCCATGTGGCCCTGCTTTCTGCACACCGCATACTTCCTCAGATGTCCGCGCTCATGGATCAACTCCCTCGAGACCCGGTAACCGCACTGGAGCGGGAAAGCGCGGTCACGCTGATCACCGGCACCAGCAAGACGGCCGACATTGAGCTTACCCTGGTTCGCGGAGTGCACGGGCCCGGTGAGGTCCACGTGATCCTTTTCTACGGTGAACCGTTGTTGAGTCCGGAAAGACCGGATTGAAAACCGTATTTATATTTTCAATATGGGCATAAAATGGATAGAAAGCGATTCAAGGAACTGTGTGAAAGCGTAGTGGCCGTAGAGGAATTCCCCCCCCTCTCGAGGCTCAGGCAGAAGGTGGCCGGATGCTATGATCTCTTCGGCATGTGCCCTGAAGGAGAGGTGGTAGGCCTTGATACCATGGCCAATGTAAACTGTCTCAAGGCGGAAATCCTCGACAATAGACCTTGGTGCCAGGAAAACGCCTCTTACTGCCCTCTTGCTGCCCGGCCAAGCAATATTTTAGGTGTAATACATCTTCTGAAGGACTTTATGGTGTCAAATTTCATCACCAAGGAAGGGACTCTCCCGGACAAAGAAGGGCGTGAAAAACGAGAGGCCGGCGCAAAACTTGAAGTCCCTGCCGACAGCACAATGCCTGATGCGGAATACATAGATGAAGATCTGGGGGTCTCAGCCTACCTCTCGGACGATGAAAAGGCTAGGAGACGGCTTCGCTGATAAGCTGTATTCAAGTTTCGAGAGGAGGCTGCCGATAACAGGACAAGAACCAAGCCCCCTGAAACACGTCGGAACCCGACTTTAAGACCGTCTGGGACCTACCCCCGGCAAAGGAAAACAGGGTGCCATGTCCAAAGTCATCCCATTCCCCAAAGAAGGGCACTCCATGAGCGTTTTGTCTGGAGTGACAGCGGCGGCCCCCCGGAATTATCAGACCGGAATTGCACCAGCCCGGCAGGTGCCCGTGCCCAAGACGCAGGTGATAGAGAATTTCAAGCGGCTTTATCCTATGCCCCACGTGATGATCAAGGCCCGCAACATCATCGCGGATCCGAAGGCCGGCTTCGAGCAGCTCGCCGCTGTGCTTCAGGCCGACCCCGCTGTGGCCGGCAGGATCGTCAAAGTGGCCAACTCGGCCTACTTCCGTCGAAGCGGCAACATATCTTCTGTCAGGCAGGCGACCACCCTTCTGGGGCTGCGACTCGTCACCCAGATCATCACCATGGTGAGCCAGTCCAAAAAGCTGGGGCAGGCCGTTTCCGGCTACGGTATGGAAGCGGGCGTCCTGTGGCGTCACTCGCTTTCCGTTGCCATCCTGGCCGAACTCCTAGCCCGACAAACGGGATGGAAAGATCGCTCCGAGGCCTTTCTTGCCGGTTTGATGCACGATGCAGGGAAGATCATCCTTGACTCATACATTGTGGAGCTTGACGGCGATGACCATCGCTCCGCACCTTTCTTCGGCCAGGATGCCGTGGGAATGGAGATCCGCCTCCTCGGGTTTGAGCATGCGGACATCGGGTGTGAGCTCTGTATCAAGTGGCAGCTCCCGATCATCCTGGCAAATGCCATTCGATTCCATCACATGCCTCATATGTCCGGAGACAACAAATTGGCCTATATCCTCAATCTCGCGGATTATACTGTTCACCGTCTTGAAGACCTGTCTGAAGACTCCTGGGCATGGTGCGAGGTGGAAAATGTTCTAACCTATCTGGAACTCAGCCGGAAGGAGGCGACCGAGGCGGCCGCAATGGTCACAGAGCGCCTGGAGACCCTCGAAGAAGACACTTTCTAGTGTCGGTTGAGCCCTGTATCGGAGCAAGGTCTTCAACAGGCTTTAAAAGGACGACTATTTTGGGATGAGCGCTATTGACCCGTCCCATTTTTCGGGAAGACGCGCCGGACCCGGCCGTCCATACGTTCGATAAGCTCCAAAGAACCCGGATGGTCCGGAGACAGGATCGTAACGTGGCTTTCCATTTTGACCAAGGAGGCCCCTTACCACACCACCCTCTTCTCCTGCGGAAGCTGAGGGGAAAATAAAGCATACAATAGGGGATGCTACCAACTTATTAAATTGATAAGGACAAAGAGGGTCTTAACTTAACAACTTATTATTATCGCGATAGTATACGCAGGATTTCGTTAAGATCACGGCGAAGCTCTTCCAGGTCTAAAAAGGGGTCCGGTCCTGTTGCGCCTTCGGGGCGGCGCTGAGCTCGAAGGCGGTTCTTGGCGCCCTCGATGGTGAGCTTCTCCTCATAGAGTAAATGCTTGATCTCAAGAAGGAGTTCCAGGTCATTTTTTCGGTAGGTACGCTGGTTGGAGTCAGCGCGTGCAGGTCGGAGTTGGGGAAACTCGCTTTCCCAGTAGCGCAGCACATAGGTTTCCACCCCGACGATCCGGCTAACCTCTCCGATCCGGAAGTATTTCTTGTCGTCGGGAACAGGAGAAGTCCGGTCAGCGATCCCGGAGCCTCCCGCCCACTTGCTCTTGGATCTTTTGCACGATCTTGTCATGGAGGACGTTGATCTCTCGCCCCTTCAGCGTCCGTTTCGGGGAACGGAAACAGACCCTGAAGGTCAGGGCTTTCTCTGACGGGGAGATCTGATCGCCCCGGTAGAGGTCAAAGAGGTCCACGGATTCCACGAGCTTTTCCCCGGCAATGATGCCGCGGACACGCTCACTCTCAACGCCGGCGTCAACCACCACACAAAGGTCCCTCATGACCGCGGGAAACCGGGCATAGGGCTCGAAAACCCTGCCATCAGGCATCGAGTCTTGAAGAGCTTGAATGTCCAGTTCCACAAGAAAGGCCTTTTCCGGACCAATTTCAAAGCTCTCGGCCGCAGCTGGGGCCATTTCCCCAACCCACCCCAAAGGAATTCCTCTCATAAGAACCCGGGCGGTCATTTCTTGACGGTAACCAGGTGGCGGGGCCGCCCTTTCAAACTGCACACCCCCTGCAAAAAGATACTCCAGCAGAGACTCCAGCACGCCCTTTGCGTCGTAGAAGTCTGCAGCCCTTTCAGGGTGGTGCAGGGTCAGTGACGTCCAAGCCCCGGTGATCACAGCAGCCAGCCCCAGCCGTTCCATGGGCAACTCGCTTCCCTCCAGGCCCAAAAAGACCTTACCACACTCGAAGAGCTTGAGGTTACGTTCACCGTGGGCCATGTTGGACCGAACGGACTGGAGCAGGCCGGGCAGAAGCGTGGTTCGCATGACCGCCTGATCCTGGGTAAGGGGCTTGAGCAGTTTCACCGTGTTTCGAAGGGGGCTGTCTTCGGATGCACCCAGTGCGTCAAGACTTTCTTCGGAAATAAAACTGAAGTTTATGACCTCGCTGAACCCGAAACCCGCCATGATCTCCCTGACACGATCCCCCAACGACGCCTCGACAGGATCGGGCTCGTCAGCAGGACGGACGGCGGGCAGGGTGACAGGGATCCTGTCATAGCCCACCATACGGGCCACTTCCTCCATCAGGTCCACCTCGCGAACCAAGTCCACGCGGCATGCGGGAGGTTTAACCAAAAGGCATTCTTCTCCTTCTCTAATCACCTCCAGTTCCAGCGAGGACAGGTACCCGGCCATGGCCTGGGCTGTAAGGGCAGTACCCAGAAATGCGTTGGTCCTGTCGCTCCTGAGAGGTATTTCAAGGGGCTCCCAAGGGCTGGGATATTCATCTATCAAGCCTGGCTCGATAACTCCGCCGGCAGTTTCAGCCAGAAGAATCATGGAGCGGCGGAGGGCAAAAACGGTCCCTTCGATATCCACACCGCGTTCGAACCGATAGGAGGCCTCGCTCAGGAGTCCCAGCCGTTTCGACGTTCTGCGGATGGTCAGAGGGTCAAAGCAGGCGGACTCCACGAGCACGTCACGGGTGTCGTCCTGGATCTCGGAATTTAGTCCGCCCATGACTCCTGCCAGGCCCACGGAGCCTTCGCCGTCGCAGATCATCAGATCACCCGCCGTCAGGATCCGCTCCTGGCCGTCCAGGGTTGTGAAAAGCTCCCCTTCCCCGGCCCGGCGAACCACGATGCGATTCTCGCGAAGCCGGTGAAAGTCAAATGCGTGAAGCGGCTGTCCGCACTCGAGCATTACGTAGTTGGTAACGTCTACAACATTATTAATGCTGCGAACACCGGACGAATGCAGGCGGTACCGCATCCAGAACGGAGAAGGACCGATTTTGACGTCCCGCACGAGTCCGGCGGAATACCTTGGGCAACCAATGGGATCTTCTATGGTGACGCTTGTGTGCTCCTGGATAGAGCCCTGTTTATTGCCCAAGGACGGGAGCCCGGGTTTTTGAAGCCCTTTTCCTGTAAGGGCCGCCACCTCGCGGGCGATCCCAATGACACTGGCGCAATCAGGCCGGTTGGGCGTGATGCCGATTTCAAAGGCCCAGTCTTCGAGCGGTAAAATTTTATTCACAGGGGTGCCGGGCGCCGAGTTGCCGGGAAGTTCCATGACTCCATTGTGATCGTCTGTCAAACCCATTTCATCCTCGGCCAGGAGGATTCCATGGGAAACCTGTCCACGAATCCGGGTTTCCTTCACGGCCATGCCCCCAGGAAGACGGACACCCGGCGCGGCATAAGCGGTGATCATGTTTTTACGCACATTGGGCGCCCCGCACACCACATGGGCCTCTTCTCCGCCCGCATAAACCCGGCACAGGGTGAGCCTGTCCGCATCGGGGTGTTTATCCACGGAAACCAGGCGTGCCGCTACCACTCCTTCAAGACCATCGCCCAGGTGCTCGACGGCCTCCACTTCGAGCCCGGCCATGGTCAAAAGGTCCGCCAGTTCCTCGGGCGAGAGATCAGTCTCCACATAATCCTTCAGCCAGTTCAGGGTCAATCTCATGAAGTCACGGTCTCCGTTCGCGCTTCTCCTAAAGGCCGATTTTACAAATCGGGAAGGTGCATATTTTATTAATTGATAAAGGCTTTTGGCAGCATTACTTAAAATCGGTTATGAAACAAGGCAAAAAGGAGACCGGCCCCTCTCAGGTCCTTTTAACACACGGGAAGCACGCAAGTTCAGCCTTTTTCACCGGGAGATTGGGCGTCATCGGATTTTTCAGATTACGGCGGCCTCCTAGAACTGCCTAAGAAACCGCATATCGTTACGGAAAAACAACTGGATATCGTCAATCCCATACTTGAGCATGGCAATCCGTTCGATACCCATTCCAAAGGCGAAACCGGACACACGCTCCGGATCGTAACCCACGAACCCATAGACCTCGGGGTCCACCATACCGGAGCCCAGGATCTCCAGCCATCCGGTCTTCGAACAGGTACGGCAACCCGAACCTCTGCAAATCACGCAACGAATGTCCACCTCGGCGCTCGGCTCCGTAAAAGGAAAAAAACTGGGACGAAAACGAACTTCAGTGTCCCGGCCGAAGATCTGTCTGGCGAATGCCGTAAGCGTTCCTTTGAGATCGCCGAATGTCACACCCTCATCCACCAGCAGGCCCTCCACCTGATGGAACATGGGTGTATGAGTGACGTCGGAGTCCCGCCTGTAGACCTTGCCGGGTGCGATTACAGCCACCGGTGGCGGCTGCTTTTCCATGACTCGGACCTGCATGGGCGAGGTATGGGTTCTAAGGACTACATTCTCGCTTACGTAGAAGGTATCCTGCATATCGCGCGCCGGATGATCTTTGGGCATGTTCAGGGCCTCGAAGTTGTAGTAGTCGAGCTCAACGTTCGGCCCCTTGACGATCTGAAAACCCATTCTTTCAAAGATACAACAGATCTCATGCATTACCAGGGTGATGGGGTGAAGGTGCCCCCGAAGCGGCCTGCGGCCCGGCAGGGTCACATCAAAGAACTCCCGCCCTGTGTCCGCATTCCGGGCCTCTATCTCACGCTTCTTGGCCTCGAAGGCTTCTATAAGCCGTGCCTTAACGCGGTTCGCAGCCTTGCCGGCCTCAGGGCGCTCCTCGGGAGAAAGCCTTCCCATACCCTTCAGTGATGCCGTGAGACGACCTTTCTTCCCAAGATAAGCGATTCGAAAAGACTCGAGGCGGTCAAGATCCTCGACGGCCTCCAGTTGATGAATCGCCTCTTCCTCAATCTGCCGAAGTTCTTCGATCATAGTTAATACGATAAATGCAGCAAACCCGTGCGCCTCGGGCGGAGTAATACGGATTCGTTCGCTTCTCCCTACACCTTAACCATCTCTGCAATTCGCCCGAAAGCCGTTGGATCGTTAACGGCCATATCAGCCAGGATCTTCCTGTCCAGTTCGATGCCGGCCTTTTGCATACCCCCCATGAACTGGGAGTAGCTCAGTCCGTGTTTTCTGGCCGCGGCGTTGATGCGCGTTATCCACAACCTTCGGAATTCCCTTTTCCGGACTTTCCGGTCCCTGTAGGCATAGGCTCGGGCACGGTCCACCGCCACAGTAGCGCTGCGGATAAGTTTGCTGCTCGCTCCTCGAAACCCCTTGGCTTCTTTGAGCACTTTTTTTCTGCGTCGCCTCGAAGGCACGCTGGATTTAACTCTGGGCATAATTCAACCTCGTTCGTCTCGGATTCGCTGCAACCGGGCCTGAAATTTTGCAGCGCGGTGAGCGGGCGTGACTACAGGTAAGGAAGCATCCGCTTTACGCCCCTTACGTTAGTGTCGTCTATCAGCGCTGCTTTTCTTAAACAACGCTTCTTTTTAGTCGTTTTTTTTGTCAATATGTGATTGGCTTTAGCCTTTCCTCTGACAATCTTGCCGGTACCTGTTGCCTTGAACCGCTTTGCAGCACCACGATTACTCTTGATTTTAGGCATTTCAAACCTCCATAGCATACATATATAGTCCGGAGCAAGCCTCTGTGAGGCCCTACTCTCGCAACCACATGGAAAAACCCTCCCGGCTCCGTGCCCTGAGCCACAAGGTGTTCACCGGGCCTCGCAGCAGATCGACCGGAGGGGTTGTAGGTATCAGAGTACGGTCCCGGCCCTTGAAACAGCGCTCCGGGTGGAAATGCGCTTACTTGGGAACGAGAACCATGGTGAGCCGCCATCCCTCACGTGTCGGGCTCTGCTCAACGGTGCCTATTTCTTCCATCTCTTCGGCCACCCGTCTGAGCAGTTCCACTCCCTGGTCCATGTAAGCCATCTCCCTTCCGCGAAAAAGCACCGTCACCTTGACCCGGTCCCGTTTTTCGAGGAACTTGCGAATGTTTTTTAGCTTGAATCCCAGGTCGTGCTCCTCGGTGCGCGGCCTCATTCGGACCTCTTTGAGCTGAATAGTCCTGCCCTTTTTCTTGGTCTCCTGGCCTTTCTTGCTCGCCTGGTACTTGAATTTACCGTAATCCATGATCCGGCAGACCGGAGGGTCGGCGTTGGGTGCGACCTCAACTAAATCAAGGCCCGCCTTGCCGGCGACTTCGAGGGCCTCTTCAATGGGCAGGATACCGGCCTGCTCACCATCGGCCTGTATGAGCCTGACCGTCTTGGCCCGGATCCTCTGGTTTACGTTGGTCTGATTGGCTCTCTTGGCTATAGCGATTACCTCCTTTGTTGGGTCTCTTCCTGGATATGATCCACGAAGGCCTCAGGACTCATGAACGGCAGGTTCTTCCCGCTGCGAAGACGCGGAGTAACCCCGCCCGCTTCCGATTCCTTGTCCCCGACAATAAGCATGTAGGGGATTTTTTGGAGCTGGGCCTCGCGGACCTTAAGCCCCAGCTTTTCATTGCGGAAGTCCGCTTCAACCCTCACACCGGCCTCCCGGAGGATCTTGAGCACCATCTCTCCGTGCGGGGTGTTGCGATCCGTCACGGTCATGACCACTGCCTGCACCGGTGCTATCCAGACCGGAAACGCCCCGGCGTACTGCTCGATGAGGACCCCGATGAAGCGTTCCATCGACCCCAGTATGGTGCGGTGAATCATTACCGGCCGGTGTCTTTCGCCGTCTCTGTCAACGAAATGGAGATCGAACCGGTCCGGGAGGGTGAAGTCCACCTGAATCGTTGCACACTGCCAGCTGCGGTCCAGGGCGTCCCGCAGTTTTACATCGATTTTCGGGCCGTAAAACGCGCCGTCCCCTTCGTTGAGGATGCACGGGAGGCCCAGATCGTCTACGGCCCTTTGAAGAGCATTCGTGGCCCGCTCCCAGTCTTCGTCCGAACCGATGGACTTCTCAGGGCGGGTGCTCAACTCCAGGTCATAACTGAATCCGAAAACCGTAACCATGTACTGCACCAGATCCAGGACACCCTTGATCTCAGCGTCTAGCTGGTCTGGAGTGCAGAGGATGTGTGCGTCGTCCTGGGTGAACTCCCTCACCCTCAGCAGTCCGTGGAGAACGCCTGACCTTTCGTGCCGGTGTACCACACCCATCTCGAAATAACGCTGAGGGAGGTCCCTGTAGCTCTTTATTCCGGACTTGTAAATGAGCATGTGGGAGAGGCAGTTCATCGGCTTTATACCGTAAGAGAGGTCGTCTATCTGAGTAAAGTACATATTCTCCCGGTAATTGTCGAAGTGCCCGGACTTCTCCCAAAGTGAGGTCTTGAGGATCTCCGGTCCCCTGACGATCTCATAACCGCGCTTGAGGTGTTCCTTGATCTCAAAGTCCTCTATCAGGTGACGAAGCATGGCTCCCTTGGGGTGCCACACAATCATACCTGCGCCGATCTCCTCGTGCGTACTGAAGATGCCCAGCTCCTTGCCCAGACGCACGTGATCCCGCTTCCGTGCCTCCTCCAGCCGCAGGAGGTGTTTCTTGAGAGCCTTCCTGTCGGCAAAGGCAACGCCATAGATCCGGCTCAGCATGGGGCGCTTTTCGTCCCCGCGCCAGTAAGCACCCGCCGTCTTTGTAAGCTGAAAAGCCTTTATCTTTCCGGTGGAGGGAATATGCGGCCCGCGACAAAGATCGGTGAACCCCCCCTGGGTATATAGCGAGACAGTGTCGCTTTCCATGCCCTCGAGAAGTTCCACCTTGTATTCCTCTCCTTCGTTCCTGAATCGCTCGATGGCCTCTTCCCGGGATATCTCCTTCCGGGTAAAGGGGAGATCCTCCTTTACGATCTCCTCCATTTTTTGCTGGATTCTGGAGAGGTCCTCGTCTTTGAAGGGGCGATCGTAATCAAAGTCGTAGTAGAAACCGTGCTCGATGGAAGGACCGATGGTGACCTTGACCCCGGGAAATAGAGACTTCACCGCTTCAGCCATGACATGACTCGTGCTGTGCCTCAGTATGTCCAGGCCCTCTTCCGAATCCACCGATACAGGAGCCACCTCGGCCTCTTCTTCGATGGAGTGGCCGAGATCCCTCAACT
This sequence comes from uncultured Desulfobacterales bacterium, assembly GCA_964512335.1. GTDB lineage: Bacteria > Desulfobacterota > DSM-4660 > Desulfatiglandales > HGW-15 > JAIPEI01. The sequence continues at coordinate 2,512 of CAZEIA010000015.1, read as the reverse complement.
CGCCGTCTACAAGCGCCGCCACTACTCGTTCCAAGCCCTTGACTCCCAAATCCTCCAGGGCCTTCATAGCGGTAACCGGCCGGTCTTCCTCGGCGTGGGTTCCATTGCCTTTTAACACTACATTGAATGCTGTCATCGCTCAAACCGGCAAAAACATAAGGCATCCAAGGTCACGATGTGAACCCGCTCGGATGCCTTAAGGGTGTCTTCCTTTAATTCTTTAGAAACCAATCTAAACGACACTCGCTCGCGATCCGCTTCGGGCCCAAAGGCCCACTTGCTTCTCATGCCCTCCCCGCTACTCCCGGGTCACACCGGAACATTCGGGCACTCTTTCACCCCGTTAACTGACGCTTCTGACTATGCGAAAAAACTGAACAAATGGAACAAGAAAGGTAAAATACATAAATATCAGGGAAAAGTCAAGAATTAAGTTCCCGATTTTCCGTTGATTCCGCCCTCTGTTCCGCCTCAAAAACACAGTCCCGGCAGCTCATTGAGAAGCCGGGCACAGACCCGGCAAAAAATTCGCTAACGTGCCGGGAAGTCGAAGGAAAGAACCGTTTTAAGCATCAAAGCACTCTTTTGCCGTAATCCTTCACCCCGGCCCGTTTCGATCACAAGAAAAGGCCGACCAAAGTGCGGCCGGCCTTTGTGTGCCGGAAGACGTGGTAGGCACGCTGGGATTTGAACCCAGGACCTCTACCGTGTCAGGGTAGCGCTCTCCCCCTGAGCTACGTGCCTTCAAAGAATCCAAGGAAATTACCAACGCCCGGGAAGACTGTCAAGGCCTATTCTTGAGGTATGAGAAGCATGGGTATAGTCGTGCAGTTTTGCCAAGAAGACGCTCCAAGGAGCCGGACTGGTGAAAAAGCGAAAGGCCTGAGGCAGATCCACCGCGCCAGCGACCTCATCAGATAACAACGTCCCCCGCATCTGATGTTTTACCATTGTCCACGCCTTTTCGCACTCGGCATGCCTCGGACTTTGCATGCATTCTCCCATGAGTAGGAGTTGTTAGCAGCCGAATTGAATTCCCACTCCGGAAACCGTTGGGTGTCCTCCGCTTCAGGATGCTCAGGGGCCACAGCACTCTCGACAAACCAGGAATCAGGCCTCCAAGGATCGAACACGGCTCTTGCTTGCCACTGCCACAGAATTTCCTTGATAGGCACCCATTCCGTATCAGCTTTTTTGCCTTCGGGCCGAAACATCAGGACCATGCGGCAATCGTGAAGGATGGTGGTACTTTGCAAGACCCCTTCGGTGGTGGTTCCATCGTCCCACTCGTGTTCTTTGACCATGGGCCTTTCCTTGCGGTCTCCCAACGGGACCCCGGGTAGATCTTTTGCTTCCGGTCCTCTCTGATAAGGATAACAGTGGTCCAGGGCTTCCGTTTTCAGCTTGAAGAGAGAGCACAGGCGATCATCGAAGTTTTCACGATGGTTGCTGTGCAGCAGGATTTGCACCCATTGGGTCTTCCCGTTGATGTCCCCGCGGTCCAGGTTCTCGGCAAGGAATCGGATCCCGTCGTGCTGAAGCCAGCAGGCATGGCTGGTTGCCGCCCCGTGGGCACCGCTTCCCATACAATCCCGATTCAGCTCCGCTCCCGGATACGCTTTTCCAATGCTGGCGGTCTGCTTGGCCTCGACCGTGACGTCGAACCTGGGCCGCCGTACCTTGAGGTCGGCTGCCGCCTCCAGGGTCTCCCCGTCCACTTGGGTGCTGAAGGTCACGGTTCCCCGCTCCCCTCCGGACCAGAACAGGCTGATTTGATGCTGCTGCTTCAGGTCCTTGGGATCCATTGGGATCACGCGGCCGTGATGGATGTCGGCGTCATATTTCTTGAAGTACGGGTCTTCTTCACCTTCAGAATCTCCTTCAAGGCTCCAGTCCCCTACCGGCTCTTTCACCTTGCCCTTGGGAAGGACCGCCCCCTTGAGACGGATTCGCTTGCCCAGGATGATTTCGGCCTCGGTGTCCGTAATGTCCCTCCACACGGTCTTTCCAGGAGAAGACTCGGAAAGGAGCAGGATGCGCGCCAGGTTCGGCGCCTTGATCTCCCAACGGAGATCGTAGGTGATGTCGCCCGAGGCGTCCCGTGCAGGGGAAAACTGCTTCGCCCGAAATACGTCCGGCAGGTCGGCAACGCTGACGTGCGCACTGGGGTGGCTGAAGTCGGACGACCAGGTGCGATGTCCCCGCATGCTGCCGTCGTCGTTGAAGGGGAAGTGGACCTGGATCTTGTTTCCACCGAGGATTTCTTTTGAAATCGTCTCCTGTTTATCGCTGCAGACCCTGAGGCCGGTCACCTCTTGGGGCGGGAGGGTCACCGCGAAAACGTACCGGTCGATCAGGGCGTCAAACGCCCCGGCCGGGGCCATGGCCTTGTATTCGGCGATTTGATCCGCAATGCCTCCCATGTAGTGGAGCATCAGGTTCCCCGGGCCGGGGTAGGGATCCACGGGGAACGAGCCGGACTGGTTGTAGGTCTCCACGCAGTCGTTCGTCT